>NZ_JAGIQL010000178.1 GCF_017813245.1 Streptomyces montanisoli | reverse complement strand
AATGGTAGGTGCATCGGAGCCTGGAGTTCAGGCGTGCGCTCTTCCGATCTCGGCGACCGGCGCCGCCTCGTGCGCGCCCGCGCGGCCCTGGGCGTCGCCGCCCCGGCCGTCGGCGGTGACGCCGTCCCCGCTGCCGTCACCGCTCCCGTCGCCCTTGCCGCTCCCGAGGAGGCTCCCGGCGACGTCGTCGGCAAGACCCTTGCCGGGGCCCAGGCCGGCGAGGACGCCGGCGCACACCAGGGCCACGACCGCGATCATGGCTCCGAAAAGGGCCAGGGCACGCTGTCTTGTCATGTCCCGGTTTCACCTCACCTTTCTGTACAAACATCATCCGCCACGGCGGGGGAACTTGGCACACGCCCGGGGAGTCACCTCTCAAGAGGGACAATGCGCACAGGAGGTTCCCTGGCAGGCGGCTCACTGCGAGTCGCACGGCGGTCGCGGACGGGTGGAGTGAATGGAACACGGTGAAGCGGGACGCGGGGACGGGGAACGCTCCGCGCAGGAGACGAATGCCACCGACGTGGACGCCGAAACGGCCACGGCGTCCACGCGCACGGAGCAGCACCACGCGAACACACCGGGCAACCCCCCGCCCGCCCGGTCACGTTCCACCGGGTCAGGACTTCCCTCCTTCTCGTACACCGCCGCCGACGAGGAGAAGCGCCGCGGCGTGCGGCGCATGAAGACGACCGCCACCACCCTGCTCGTCCTCGTCGCCGGCGTCTACGCGCTCGCCACCTGGGCCGGGCACACCGGCGCCGGCGCCTGGAGCGGCTACGTCGCCGCCGCGGCCGAGGCCGGAATGGTCGGCGCGCTCGCCGACTGGTTCGCCGTGACGGCCCTGTTCCGCCATCCCCTCGGCATCCCCATCCCGCACACGGCGATCATCCCGAACAAGAAGGACCAGCTCGGCGCCTCCCTGGCCCAGTTCGTGGGGGAGAACTTCCTCTCCGCCGACGTCGTGCGCGCCCGACTGCGTGCCCTCGCCATCGGCCGCCGCGTCGGCGCCTGGCTGGCCGAGCCGGAACACGCCGACCGCGTCACCGCCGAGCTGGCCACCGCCCTGCGCGGCGCGATCACCGTCCTGCGGGACTCCGACGTGCAGGCGGTCGTCGGCGAGGCGATCACCCGGCGCGCCGACGCCGCCGAGATCGCGCCCGGTATCGGCAAGACCCTCGACAAGGTCGTCGCCGACGGCGCGCACCACCGGGCCGTCGACCTCATCTGCGTCCGCGGCCGCGAGTGGCTCGTCGCCCACGAGGACTCGGTGATGGACGCCGTCCAGGGCGGCGCGCCCGGCTGGACGCCCCGCTTCGTCGACCGCCGCATCGGCGACCGCGTCTACAAGGAGCTGCTGCGCTTCGTCACGGAGATGCGGGACATGCCGTCCCACCCCGCGCGCGGCGCGATCGACCGCTTCCTCAAGGACTTCGCCTCCGACCTCCAGTCGGACACGCAGACCAGGAACAAGGTCGAACGGATGAAGTCGGACCTGATCGCGCGCCCCGAGGTCCAGGACATCATCGCCTCGGCCTGGTCGTCCGTGCGAGCCATGATCATCTCCGCCGCGGAGGACGACCACAGCGAACTGCGTCTGCGTGCCCGCGCCTCGCTGCTCGGCCTCGGCCGCAGGCTCGCCACCGACGACCGCCTCCAGGCCAAGCTGGAGGGCTGGATCGAGGACGCCGCGTCCTACGTGGTGTCCACGTACAGGAGCGAGATCACGTCCCTGATCACGGACACCGTGAAGAGCTGGGACGCGGACGACACCTCGAAGAAGATCGAGGCGCACATCGGCCGCGACCTGCAGTTCATCAGGATCAACGGCACGGTGGTGGGCGCGCTGGCCGGTGTGCTGATCTACACCGTCTCGCACGCGCTCGGCGGCTGACCGCCGCGTGCGCGGGCGGCCGGCCCGGCGCGGACGGTCAGCGCGACGCGTTCAGCGCCAGGCGGTCAGCGCGACGCGTTCAGCGCCGCGTCACCGCGTACGAGGCGGCCGCCATCCCGCCCGCGACCGAGAAGACGGACGGCCAGGCGCCCATCTTCTTGGCCAGCGGGTGCGAGCCGCCGAACGCCGCCAGGTACGCCGCGCCGAGACCGGCCGCCGCCTTCGTGCCCGAGGCCTGCCGCCACTGCCACGCCGCCGCCGTGCCCGCCGCGAGGAGCACGGCCCCGCCCAGCTGCCGCTTCTTCGTCCACCGGGCGACGGCGAACCCGCCGACCAGCCCGCCCGCGGCCGCGGCCGCCGCCGGCGCAGCCGCCGGGATCCTCGCCAAAGCTGCCAACTTCGCCACTTCTGCCGTCCTCGCTGACGCGCCGCCGGCACGACGCCGGCCGGCGACCGATCTTCACACTTCGAACATGACGAGCCTAACCAAGCGCGCCGGGCTCCCGGTCGCCGCCCGTCCCCGTGAGGTGGCTGAGGTGGCTCACGCTCGCGAACTCCACGAGCCGGGCGGGAGCGCCGCCCGGCCCCAGGTCCTCCCACCACGACACCGAGGCGTTCGGCACGGGCACGTCATCGGGAACCGGGTCGCCGATCCCCGCCAGCACGTGCCGGACGGCGACCACCACCGAGTCGTGCGCGACGAGCAGGACGTGCTCCTCGGCGCCGCCCGAGCGAAGTTCCGTGAGGAAGTCGCGCACGCGCAGGGTCACATCGGCGAGTGACTCGCCGCCGGGCGGCCGGTAGAACCACTCACCGAGCCGCTTGCGGCGCGCCGCCTCCTCCGGGGCCCGGGCCCGCAGCGCGGGCGGCGGCAGCAGCTCGAGCACGCCCATCTCCCGGTCACGCAGCCGCTCGTCCACCGTGAACGCGGGGAGCGTGTGTCCCGACTCCCTGGCCACGGCGGCCATCGCGTCCCACGTCTGCCGCGCCCGCAGGTAGGGGGAGCAGACGACGAGATCTGGCCGCCCCTCGGGACTCCCGTCCGCCAGCCGTCGCCCCAGCGCCTCCGCCTCGCGCATGCCGCGCGGGGACAGCGGCACCTGGGCGTCGCTGCCGCCCACGATCAGCTCGGAGTCCTCCGCGGCCACCGCACGGCCGAACACGACATTGGCCGCGCTCTCGCCGTGGCGTACCGCGGTGAGCCTGCCGAGCGTCCCCTTCGCACCCCCGCCCGCGGGCTCGGACACGCGGTCAGGCCGCCCCGTGGCACTGCCGGTACGGCGCGCCCGAGCCGCACCAGCAGCCGGCGTTGCGCGGCGGCGGCCAGGGGAGGGCGCGGCCGCGTGCCGCCAGGGTGGTCGCGTAGAGGGGCAGCAGCGCGGTGGCCGTCGGGGGCGCGGCCTCCGAGGCCGCGAACGCCTCGTAGGAGGGGACGGTGCCCGTGACGACGCCCAGGTTCGGTGTGCCCGCGGCGGCGAGTTCGCGCAGCGCGGTCTCGACGCGGGCCAGGTGCGCCTCGTGGGAGTGGTACTCCTCGGCGAGCGGGGGGTACGCGGCGATCAGCTCGCCGAGTTCCCCCTCGGGCCAGTGCAGCACGGCGACGGGGAAGGGGCGGGACAGCGCGGTGCGGTACGAGCCCAGTTCGGCTCGCAGGCGGTTGATCTCGGCCTGGAGCTCTTCCGGGTTGTCGGAGCCGAGGGCCCACAGGCGCTTGGGGTCATGCAGCTCGTCCAGCGGGACGGACGCCGGGTTGACCTGGTCGGCGAGCGAGTCCCACGCGTCGTGTTCGAGACCGAGCAGGCGGCGGGTGCGGTGGCGGCCGATCAGGAGGGCGTGGGTCGCGTACGGGACCTCCTCGCCCGGCGTGAGGAGCAGGTTCAGCGCGGCGGTGAAGGTGTCGTGGGCCGCCTCGGGCTCGTCGTGCCGTTCCAGCGTCTCCGCGATGATCTCCCAGGGCGCCGGTTCGAGCGGCGATGCCAGCCGGACGCCGTCGATGATCGTGCGTGCCTCGGGCTCGTGGCCGAACTCCCACAGGTTGGCCGCCTTGAGAGCCTTCACCAGCTGGGGGTGGTCGGTGCCCGGGTGGTCGGGGCCCGTCGACAGCAACTGGTCGTAGAGGCCGGAGGCCCGGTCTCTGGCGCCGGCCAGTTCGAGATGGGCCGCCGCCTGGAGAAGCAGGGGCTCTTGGTCCTCCGGGTACCGGGCCGCGGTGCGCAGCAGGCGCTCGGCTTCCGTGGTGTGGTCGGCAGGCATGTCGGGGCGCATGGCCACACCGTACTGCGGTCACCCGGGTCGGGCATGGGAGGAGGGGCGGCGCGGATCCGCCGTCTCCGCCGTCTCCCGCTCCGGCACCAGGCCGTAAGGTCTCCGGGTGCTTCGACAACGGCCGCATCTGCTCTGGCTCCTCGTGCCCTTCGTGCTCTTCCTCGTCGCCCTGCCCTGGGTGAACCGGGTCCATCCCGTGGTCGTGGGCCTGCCGTTCCTCACGTTCTGGATGCTGGCCTCGACCCTGGTCACGCCCTTCGCGGTGTGGGCCGCCTACCGCGGGGACCGCAGGCTCGCCGCGAAGGGACGGGGTGAGGGCCGGTGAACGCGGCCGTTGCGACGTCCGTCTTCGGCGCGTTCATGGCGGTGACCGTCGTGCTCGGGCTGCTCGCCGTGCGCGGCCGCGGCGGTGGCGGCGGGGGCATCACGGAGTGGTCCGTGGGCGGCCGCGGCCTGGGCACCGTCTTCATCTGGGTGCTGATGGCCGGCGAGGGCTACACCAGCTTCAGCTACCTCGGCGGCGCGGGCTGGGGCTACGACTTCGGGGCGCCCGTGCTCTACGTCGTCGCCTACCTGTCGTGCGGCTACGCCGTCGGGTACGTCGTCGGGCCCATGCTCTGGTCGTACGCGCGCCGCCACGGCCTGGTCTCCATCACCGACATGGTCACGCACCGTTACGGGCGGCCGTGGCTCGGGGCGCTGACCGCCGTGCTGGCGACGGTGTTCCTGCTGCCGTACATCCAGTTGCAGATCACCGGCATGGGCGTGGTCGTGTCGACCATCTCCTACGGCACGATCAGCCTGAACTGGGCGTACTTCATCGCCTTCGCCGTCACCACCGCCTTCGTCGTCGTCAGCGGCCTGCGCGGCAGCGCCTGGGTGTCCGTCCTGAAGGACCTGCTGGTCATCGGCACGCTGATCTTCCTCATCGCGTACGTGCCGCTGCACTACTTCGGCGGGTACGGCGACTTCCTGCACCGCGTCGTGCATGAGAAGACGGCCTGGCTGACCCTGCCCGGCCACGGCCACAGCGGCATGGGCACAGGATGGTTCATCTCCACCTCCGTGATGAACGCGCTGACGATCGTCATCTTCCCGACCACCGTCGCCGGCTACCTCGGCGCCCGCAGCGCCGGCACCCTGCGGCGCAACGCCGTCTTCCTGCCGGCGTACAACGTGCTGCTGTTCGTGCCGATGCTGCTGGGTCTCGCCGCCGCGTTCGTCGTACCGGGACTGACGGGATCCGACACCAACCTGGCGCTGTTCAAGCTCGTCGTGGACGCGCTGCCCGCCTGGGCCGTCGGCGTCGTCGGGGTCGCGGCCGCCCTCTCCTCGATCGTGCCCATGGCCGTGTTCATGCTGGTCATCGGCACGATGTGGGGCCGCAGCGTGCTGTCGCTCGTGCCGCGGCTGAGCGGCGACGCCCGGCAGAAGGCCGCCGCCCAGTGCGTCGTCGTCATCGCGGGAGCGCTGGCGCTCGTGCTGACGTACGCGGCACCCGGCACGCTCGTGCGGCTGTCGCTCATCAGCTACGAGGGGATGGCGCAGCTGCTGCCGATGCTCCTGCTCGGGCTCGTGTGGCGGCGCCTCACGACGGTCGCAGCGCTGAGCGGCCTGGCGGTCGGCGTGGCCCTGGTGTGCACGCTGGTCTTCGGCGGGCACGACCCCGTGTGGGGCGTGAACGCGGGGATCGTGGCCCTCGCCGCCAACCTGCTCGTCGCGCTCGCCGTGACGTACGCGGGCGTCGGCACGGCCCGCGAACGTGCCGACACACGGCCCGACGAGGAGGTACTCGCGGACGACGCCCTGCGCGACGATCCCGCGCCCGCCTGAGCGGACGTGGTGCCCGCTGGGCGAGAAGGGTCTTGCCGGGAGATCAGGTGTACGGCGAGTATCGATCGCCGGAACTCGACAAGTTCGACCAGCTCGACCAGAGGGAGCCAGGGACCATGAAGTTGCTGCGTGTCGGTACACCGGGTGCGGAGCGCCCCGCGCTGCTCGACGAGGACGGTACGACGCTGCGCGACCTGTCGGGGATCGTCACCGACATCGACGGCGCGCTGCTCGCCGACGACGCCGCCCTCGAACGTGTCAGGGCGGCCGCGGCGGCCGGTGAGCTGCCGGTGCTCGAAGCCGGGCAGCGCGTCGGGGCCCCGCTCGCCCGGGTCGGCAAGGTCGTCTGCATCGGGCTGAACTACCACGACCACGCGCGGGAGACGAACGCGCAGGCGCCGTCCGAGCCGATCATCTTCTTCAAGGCGGCGGACACGGTCGTCGGCCCCGACGACACGGTGCTCATCCCGCGGGGGAGCGTGAAGACCGACTGGGAGATCGAGCTCGCCGTCGTCATCGGGCGCACGGCGCGCTACCTGGACTCCCAGGAGGAGGCGCTCGCGCACGTCGGCGCGTACGCCGTCTCCAACGACGTCTCGGAGCGCGCGTTCCAGCTGGAGCGGGGCGGCCAGTGGGACAAGGGGAAGAACTGCGAGACGTTCAACCCGCTCGGCCCCTGGCTCGTGACGTCCGACGAGGTGCCCGACCCGCAGGCCCTGGCGATGCGGCTCAGCGTCAACGGCGAGACCAAGCAGGACGGCACCACCGCCGACATGATCTTCCCCGTCGCGGAGATCGTGCGGTACGTCAGCCAGTTCATGACGCTCTACCCGGGGGACGTCATCAACACCGGCACGCCCGCGGGCGTGGCGATGGGCAGGCCCGAGCCCAAGCCCTACCTGCGCGCGGGTGACGTGATGGAGCTGGAGATCGAGGGCCTCGGCACCCAGCGCCAGCAGCTCAAGGACGCCTGACGCGGCACACGCTCAGGCCCTCTCCGGTGTCTACCGCGTCTCCCGCGTCTCCCGCGTCGTTTCAAGCTCCACGGTGACGCCCTCGCGCGCCGAGCGGCGTGCTGCCTCCAGGACGTCGAGTGCGGCCGCCGCCTGGCGTGCCGTGACCGGCGGTGCCGTGCCGTCCCGCAGCGCCGCCGCGATCGCCGCGTAGTAGGCGGGGTAGTCGCCGGGGAGCGTGGGCACCGGCGTGCCGCCGCCCGTCAGCGGCGACTCGCCGGCGCCGAGCCTGCCCCACAGCGACTCGGGCTCGACGCCCCACGGCTCGCCGCCGGTGCCGGGCCGCCTGCCGTCGCGCAGGTCCGCCTCCTGCGGGTCGAGGCCGTACTTCACGTAGCCCGCCGCCGACCCCAGGACGCGGAAGCGGGGGCCGAGCTGGGCGGTGATCGCGCTGACGTGGAGGTGGGAGCGGACCCCGCTCGCGTGCGTCAGGGCGAAGAACGTGTCGTCGTCGGCCTCGGCGCCCTCGCGGCGCACGTCGGCCTCCGCGTACACGCGCGTCACCGGGCCGAACAGCGTGAGGGCCTGGTCGACCACATGGCTGCCCAGGTCGTACAGCAGCCCGCCGAACTCCTCAGGCGCGCCGGACTCGCGCCAGCCGCCCTTCAGCCGGGGGCGCCACCGCTCGAAGCGCGACTCGAAGCGCAGCACGTCGCCGAACTCGCCCGCGTCGAGGAGGCTCCGCAGGGTGAGGAAGTCGTTGTCCCAGCGGCGGTTCTGGAAGACCGAGAGCAGCAGGCCGCGCTCCTCGGCCAGGCCGGCGAGGACCCTGGCCTCGGCCGCCGTGCCCGCCACGGGCTTGTCGACGACGACCGCGAGACCGGATTCCAGGGCGGCCGTGGCGATCGGGACGTGGGTCTTGTTGGGCGACGCGACGACGACCAGGTCAAGCGCGTCCGCCCGCTCCCACAGCTCGTCGGGGGAGGCCGCGAACCGCACGGAGGGGTACGCGGCGCGCGCCTGCCCGCGGCGCTCCTCGCTCGAGGTGACGACGGTGTCGAGGACGAGGCCGTCGGTGGCGGCGATCAGCGGCGCGTGGAAGACGGAGCCCGCGAGGCCGTACCCCACGAGTCCCACCCTGAGGGGACGGTCGGCTGTGCCAGTCATGGCGCAACTTAAGCAAGGCGGGTGGTGAAGCGCAAAGCCGCGCACCGTCCTGAACGCGGGCGGCAAGCCTGTTCGTATGACTTTCGGTGCGCTGGAGGTCGTGGCGGCCGGGACCGGCGGTGTCCGCGTGGGAGTGTCGGCCTCCGCTCGCCGACCGCCCGCGAACAGCAGAGGTGTCACCCGCCATGCGACCGCGTCACGCCGCCGCCCTGTCCCTCGGCCTCCTCCTCGCCGCGGCCGTCCCGCTCCCGGCCGCCGCGGCGGCGGTCCTGCCGTCCGCTCCGTCCGCCTCCCGGCCTGCTCGGGCCGCTGTCCCGCGCGGCCCGGTGCCTGCGTGCGGCGACAAGGCCGGGCACGACTTCCCGATCCGCACGCGGCTGCACGGCGGCCCCGGCACCTACCGCGCGGGCGGTGACGCGGCGACCTGGTCCGTGGACCTGACGAACACCACGCACCGCACGTGCCGGAACGTGCACCCGGTCATCGTCATCGCCGGGCGCGGACGCGACCTCACGGCGGCGCAGGTGAGCCTGCGCCTCGCCGACGAACACGGGCGGCTGCGCGCGGTGCCCCTGCACACCACGGACGAGGACGAGATCATCGGCGTCTTCGACAAGGACACCACCGGTTTCACCGTCCCGGCCGGCGCGACCGTCACCGTCGCCGCGAGCCTCGCCTTCGCGGCGGGCGCGCCGACGGACCGGATCACCGTCAGCGCGGCGGCCGTCCAGCGCCAGGGCGGCGACGGCGGCTGGGTCGGACAGTCGGCGCCGTACCGCTTCGACGTGGTGGACGGCGGCGGGACCACCGGCGACGGCACGGGGATCGGCGCGCTGCCCCTCGTCCCGCAGCTGGCCGCGACCGGCACCGCCGGGGTCGTCGCCCGGACGACGCTGGCCGTCGGGCTGATCGCGGCGGGCGCCGGGACCGTCGTCCTGGTGGAGCGGCGGCGTTCCCGCAAGCCCTGAGCGCCACGCCTCAGCGCCTCGCCCCAGCGCCCCACGCCCTGGCGCCGCGTGCGAACATGCCCGCGTGGATCACTCCCCGGGCCACCCCCACCCCCACCCACACCCGCAGGCCCCCGGTGCGCCCGTGCGCGCGGGCGTGCCCGAACACGGCCGCGTGCCCAAGTACTACATGGTCAAGACCCGGATCGCCGCTCTCGTCGAGGAGCTTGGCGAGGGCGCGGTGCTGCCCACGGAGCGTGACCTCGCCACGCGGTACGAGGTGGCGCGGGAGACGGTGCGCCAGGCGCTGCGCGAACTCATCCTTGAGGGGAGGCTGCGGCGGCAGGGCAGGGGGACGGTCGTCGCGGGCCCGAAGCTTGAGCAGCCGCTCTCGCTCGCCAGCTACACGGAGGGCGTGCGGCTCCAGGGCCACACGCCCGGGCGGCGCCTCGTCTCGCTCGAACGCGTCCCGTGCACCCCGGCGCTGGCAGCCGCGACGGGCGCCGCCGAGGGGGAGCCGGTGTGGCACATGGAGCGTGTGCTGCTCGCCGACGACGAGCGGGTCGGCCTCGAGAGCACGTACGTGTCGGTGGCGCGAGCGCCCGCACTGGACGGCGACTTCGACCCGGACTCGTCGTTCTACGCCTACCTGCGCGAGCGGCTCGGCGTCTCCTTCGGCGAGGCGGACGAGCGGATCGAGACGGTGCTCGCGACGCCACGCGAGGCGCTGCTGATCGGCACGCCGCCGGCGCTGCCGATGCTGCTGCTGCACCGCGCGTCGAAGGACGCGGACGGGCGGCCGCTGGAGCGGGTGCGGACGCTGTTCAGAGGGGACAGGTTCAGTTTCACGGCACGCCTGGACGGCGGGAAGCGCTGAAAGGCGGACGTATCAGGTCAAAGAAGTCGACTTACGATATCGAAATGGTAACGGGTCTAGTCCATGGGTACGTGGACGGACCACCATCTGAGGCCCGGGGACCATCAGCGAACACCGCGTCCGAGGAGCGTCTGGAACGTGAGAGTCATCGTCGTAGGAGGCGGCGTGCTGGGCACGATGCACGCCTGGCAGGCGACGGCCCGTGGCCACGAGGTCGTGCAGATCGAGCGTGAACCGGAGGCGCGCGGCGCGTCGCTGCGCAACTTCGGCCAGATCTGGGTCAGCGGCCGGGCGGGTGGTCAGGAGCTGGAAACGGCCCTGCGCGCACGCGAGTTGTGGGAGGAGATCGGGGGCCGGGTGCCGGGGCTCGGGTTCCGCGCCAACGGCTCGCTCACACTCGTGCGCACGGAGCGTGAGCTCGCGGTCGCCGCCGCGGCCACCGAGCGCGCCGACGCCGCCGCGCGCGGGTACGAGCTGCTCACACCGGACGAGGCGCGCGGGATCAACCCCGCGCTGCGCGGTGACTTCACGGCCGCGCTGTGGTGTGCCCGGGATGCGGCGGTCGAGCCGCGCGTCGCCCAACTCGCCTTGCGTGAGGTGCTGTCGGCGACCGGGCGGTACACCTTCCTCGGCGGCCGCGAGGCCCGCGACGTGACGCCGGCGGCCGGCGGCGCCTCCGTGCGCGACGACCACGGCGACACGCACACCGCGGACGCCGTCGTGGTGTGCACGGGCGCCTGGCTGGGCGGCCTCGTCCGCGAGCTCGCACCCGAACTGCCCGTCCGGCGGGTGCGGTTGCAGATGATGCAGACCGAGCCGCTCGGCGAGGCGTTGCCGACCTCCGTCGCCGACGCCGACAGCTTCCGCTACTACCCGGCGTACGGGGGCGACGCGCTGAGCGCGTTGGTGCAGGGCCAGCCGCAGGCGCCGGTCGCCGCCGAGCACCGCATGCAACTGCTCATGGTGCAGCGCCTCGACGGCGGCCTGACCATCGGCGACACCCACGCCTACGACGAGCCGTTCGACTTTGACGTGCGGGAAGAGCCGTACGACCACCTCGCGGGCGTCGTCGAGGGGTTCCTCGGCAGGCCGCTGCCGCGCGTCAGGCGACGCTGGGCCGGGGTGTACGCGCAGTGCGTCGACGCGACGCGCGTGGTGCACAGGGAGCGGGTGCGCGACGGCGTGTGGCTGGTGACCGGACCCGGCGGACGCGGGATGACGTGCTCACCCGCGATCGCCGAGACGACGGCCGACGAACTGGGATGGTGAAGGAATTGACCGGTGGCACACACCACGCGGCACACCGCGGCCTCAAGCTGGTGGTCCTCGACATGGCCGGGACGACGGTCGCCGACGGCGGCCTCGTGGAGCGGGCCTTCTCCGCCGCCGCGCAGGCGCTGGGGGTGGAGGCGGGGTCCGACCGGCACGCCCGCCAACTCGCTTACGTGCGCGAGACGATGGGCGAGTCCAAGATCTCCGTGTTCCGGCACCTGTTCGGTGACGAGCGGAGTGCGCAGCGGGCGAACGCCGCCTTCGAGGAGGCGTACGGCGAACTCGTCGGCGGCGGTCTCGTGGCGCCCGTGCCCGGTGCGGCAGAAGCGATCGCCCGGCTGCGGGACGCGGGCCGCACGGTCGTCCTGACGACCGGGTTCGCGCGGGTCACCCAGGACGCGATCCTCGACGCGCTCGGCTGGCGCGACCTCGTGCCGCTCACGCTCTGCCCCGCCGACGCGGGCGGGCGCGGCCGCCCGTACCCGGACATGGTCCTCGCCGCCTTCCTGCGTACCGGCGCCGCCGACGCGGTCGACGAGGTCGCGGTCGTCGGCGACACGTCGTACGACATGGCGAGCAGTCGTTCCGTGCCGGACTGCGTGTCCAGCGCCCACAGGCAGGGCCGCGGGTCGTCGCCCGCCCTGCTGCGCAGGTAGAGGACCGTCGCTCCGTCCGGTGCGACGGTGAACTGCCCGGGG
>NZ_JAGIQL010000177.1 GCF_017813245.1 Streptomyces montanisoli | reverse complement strand
CGAAACAGCCGCCCGCGTCCAACGCCGACGGCAGCGCCAGCCGCGGCGTCCGCCGCGCCCGAACCGGCCGTCTCGGCGGGTGCATCCGCGTCTGACGCGACTGGGGCGCCGGCGTCCGCCGCGGACTCGGGCGCGTCTGCGTCCGGACCGTGCGCCGGGTCAGTCCCGGCCGGGGCCGTGTCCTCAGGGGCGGCGGCGCCGTTCGCCGTGCCGTTGCCCGGCGCCGCGTCCGCGGCGCCGGGCTCGGCTATGGCATCGATGTCAGAGCCGCCGGCAGCGGCCTCGGCGCCGGCGGCGTCGTCGCCGCCGTCCGGCGTGGCTCCGGCACTCTCGCTCACGTCTGCGTCCACCCCTCGCTGGCGTCGGTGGCGTCGAGTGCCGCCGGTCGTACCGATAGACGGGCGAAACGCCGCGTTGGTTGTGCGCACGTCCGTACGAATCGCCCCGCCGCGGCCGCCGCCGCCACGGCTCACACCGTGCGGTGAGTGACCCGTTCGCTCGCCACGCGCTGCGCGAGGCCCTCGGCGGAGAGCTTCTCCAGGTTGCGGCAGAGCACCACGGACGCGCCCGCCGCCAGCGGCGCGAACAGGCCGGCCGACAGCCCCTCCCACGTGTCGTACGGCAGCGCGGACAGCAGCCGGGACCCCGGCGCGAGTCCGCGTTCCGCCGCGTCGGCCGTCGCCTGCTCGACGACCTGTGCCGCCGTCAGTTCACGGCCGCCGACGCGCAGCGCGACACCCGCCGGGTCGACCGGCGCGTAGGGGGCGAACCGGTCGCCGTGCGAGGGGACTTCGACCGCGTAGTCGGCGAACCCGGCGGGCGGCTCGGGGAACCGCCCGCCCAGCGGGCGCAGCGCGAGGGCCAGGCGCTCGCCGCCGCACGCACGTGCCGCGTCGAGCGTGTCGGGGCCGCTGACGACGGCGTCGGCCGACGCCGGGTCGCCGCCCGGTTCCGCGCTGACGCCGACCGACGAGCAGGCGAGCAGCCACACCGCGGTCTGCCAGTGCGCGGGCAGCAGCAGCGAGAGCCGGTCGCCCGGGGCGGCCGACAGGTCGTCCTGGAGGAGGTTCGCCGTCTTGGCGACCCAGTTGGCGAAAGTCGCCACGGACAACTCAACGCGCTCGCCCGTCGCGTCGTCGTAGAAGGTGACAAGGGGACGTGCCGGGTCCGCGGCGAGCGCGGAACGCAGGAGGTCGGCGGGGGTGCGGTCGCTGGCGTTCACGCCGGGAAGCGTACGCCGTACGGGGCGTTGGCCGCGGGGACGCGGTGATCCGGATGATTCTGATGATCCGGTGATCGGAATGATAGGTACCGGTGTACGAATGAAGCGCCCGGCGGCGACGAAGCGCCCACGAGCGACCACGGCAGGAAGCGGAGACGACAGGTGACCGAAGCGATTCTCCTGGTCGGTGGCAAGGGGACGCGGCTGCGGCCCCTCACCGTGCACACGCCCAAACCCATGGTCCCGGCCGCGGGCGTGCCCTTCCTCACCCATCAGCTGGCCCGCGCCAGGGCCGCCGGCGTGGACCACGTGGTGCTCGCCACGTCGTACCTCGCCGAGGTCTTCGAACCGTACTTCGGCGACGGCGCCGAACTCGGCCTGCACCTGGAGTACGTGACGGAGGTCGACCCGCTCGGCACGGGCGGCGCGCTGCGCAACGTCGCGGACCGGCTGCACTCAGGCCCCGACGAGCCCGTGCTGATCTTCAACGGCGACATCCTGACGGGCCTCGACATCGGGGCGCTCATCGACGCGCACGGCTCGTCGGGCGCCGACGTCTCCCTGCACCTCACCCGCGTCGAGGACCCGCGCGCCTTCGGCCTCGTGCCGACGGACTCCACGGGCAGGGTGACCGCGTTCCTGGAGAAGCCGCAGACGCCGGAGGAGATCGTCACCGACCAGGTCAACGCGGGCGCGTACGTCTTCAGGAGGTCCGTGCTCGACACGATCCCCGCGGGGCGGCCGGTGTCCGTGGAGCGCGAGACGTTCCCCGGCCTGCTCGCGGACGGCGCGCACCTCCAGGGGATGGTCGACTCCACGTACTGGCTCGACCTCGGCACGCCGCAGGCGTTCGTCCGGGGCTCGGCGGACCTGGTGCTCGGCCGCGCGCCTTCGCCGGCCGTGCCGGGCACGTGCGGCGAGTGCCTGGTGCTGCCGACCGCAGAGGTCGCCGTGGACGCGAAGCTCACCGGCGGGACGGTGATCGGCGCGGGGGCGGTGATCGGCGAGGGCACGCGGATCTGCGGCTCCACGGTGCTGGACGGCGCCGTCGTGGAACCCGGCGCGGTGATCACGGACTCCATGATCGGCAGGGGGGCACGGGTGGGCGCCCGTACGGTGCTCGACGGCGCCGTGGTGGGCGACGGCGCGCACGTGGGCCCGGACAACGAGCTGCGCGGCGGGGTCAGGGTGTGGTGCGGGGCCCGCGTGGAGGCGGCGGCGATCCGGTTCTCGTCGGACGAGTAGACGACTGGGTGCGTACCCTCAGTACGGCACGACGCCGGTAACGGCACGACGCCGGTAACGACGCCCCGCCCGCAACCACCCACCCCGAGGACCCCGAGGACCGATGGCAGGCCGCTTCGCCCAGCGCCAGGGATCGGCCCTGCGGATCCGTCCCACGGCCGTACCCGGCCCCCGCCGCCGGTGGACGCCGCCCGAAGGACCCTACGACCTCGGCCTGGTCGTCGGGCCGCTGCGCAGGGGCCCGGCCGACCCGACGTTCCGGCAGACCGGGGACGGCGCGGTGTGGCGCGCGAGCCGCACCCCCGCGGGCACGGCCACGATCCGGCTCGTCCACAGCGGCGACGCGGTCGAGGCGGAGGCGTGGGGCGAGGGGGCTGACTGGCTCCTCGACCGGCTCCCGCAGCTGCTGGGCGAGTCGGACGACCCCGCCGCGTTCGTGCCGCGGCACAGGGCGGTGCTCGCCGCGAGCCGCCGCCGCCCGGGGCTGCGGCTGTGCCGCACGGGCCTCGTGCTGGAGGCGCTGATCCCGTCGGTGCTCGAGCAGAAGGTGACGACGATCGAGGCTTACCGGTCCTGGCGGACGCTCGTGCGCCGCTACGGCGAGCCCGCGCCGGGCCCGGCCGAGGGCCTGTACGTGATGCCGGCACCGCGCGCATGGGCGCGGATCCCGTCGTGGGAGTGGCACAAGGCCAACGTCGAGGAGAAGCGCTCGTCCACGATCCTGCGAGCGGTGCGGGTGGCAGCGCGTCTGGAGGAGGCGGCGGCGATGGACCCGGCGGCCGCCGCGGGGCGGCTCCAGCTGATCACGGGCATCGGCCCGTGGACGGCGGCGGAGGTGGTCCAGCGCACGAACGGCGCGGCGGACGCGGTCACGGTGGGCGACCTGCATCTGCCGGGCATCGTGGGCCACGTCCTGGCGGGCGAGCGCGACGCCGACGACGCCCGCATGCTGGAACTGCTGGCCCCGTACGCGGGCCAGCGCCACCGTGCGGTCCGCCTGATCCTGCTCAGCGGAAGAACCCCGAGCAGGAGGGCCCCGCGCATGCAGGTCGGCGACATCACGACGTGGTGACACGCGCGACGCCCCCCACATCACCCCCACACGGGGCCGCGCCCCGCGCCCGCTCGCAGAGCGGCGCGCGTCGGTCCGCGCCCTGCTGCGCTACGCCGTGCGCGACTGGTCTGCGCCCGCTGGCGCGCCTCGGACTGCGCCCGGCGCCGGGCAGCCCTGTCTGTGTCGCGCAGCCCCGCGCAAGGCGGACGCCGGTGGCCTGCGCCCGGCGGCGTCCCGTGGTCCTGGCCGGGGCGGTGCACCCCGTCCCGCGCACGGATGTGCTGCGTCGTGCGCGACAGGTCTGCGCCCGCTGGCGCGCCTCAGCCTGTGTCCGCAGCTCGCACGCTGTGGCGCCGGTAGCCCGCCCCTTCCGGCCTCGCGCTCGGCGGTGCACAGGGGAGCGCCCAGTAGCCCGTCCCTTCCGGTCGTGCGCTCAGCGCGGGACGGGCGGCGCGCGTCGGCCCGTGCCCTGCTGCGCTACGTCGTGCGCGACAGGTCTGCGCCCGCTGGCGCGCCTCGGACTGTGTCCGTAGCCCGCACACTGCGGCGCCGGAAGCCCGCCCTTCCGGTCGCGCGCCCGCCGGCGCACGGGGCAGCGCCCGCCAGCTCGTCCCTTCCGGCCGCGCGTCCGGCGCCGGGCAGCCCTGGCTGTCCCGTAGCCCCGTGCGAGGCGAGCGCCGGTGGCTCGCGCCCGGCCGCATTCAGGGGCCGCGCAGGCGTGCGGTCCCGGGGCCGGGCCGGGACGCGCGGTGCGGCGTCAGCGGACGGTGAGGAAGTCCTCGACCGGCCGCTCACCCCGCGGCGGCGGCGGGCTCGTGGCGCGGCCCACGGCCACCGCGCCCATGGGGTCCCAGTGCGCCGGCAGGTCCAGCACGTCGCGCACCACGTCGCGGCAGAACATCGTCGACGACACCCACGCCGACCCGAGCTGCTCGCCGGCCAGCGCCACAAGGAAGTTCTGCACCCCCGCGCCCATCGCCACCACGAACATCTCGCGCTCGGCCGCGTCGCGCCGCTCGTCCCCGTACGTGTGCGAGCCGTCCATCACCAGGCACGGCACGACCAGGTACGGCGCGCGTCGCAGCACCTCGCCCCTGCGTACGCGTTTGGCCACGGACTCCTCCGACTTGCCGTCACGCCGCAGGTCCGCGATCCACGCGTCCCGCATCGCGTCCAGCAGCCGGGTCCTGGCGGCGGGCGTCTCCAGCAGCACGAAGCGCCAGGGCGTCGTGTGGTGCGGCGCCGGCGCCGTCACGGCCGCGGCGACCGCGCGGCGCACCGCGCTCCCGTCCACCGGCTCGGACGTGAACTCCCGCACGGTGCGCCGCAGTCCGACCGCCTCGCGGACCGCCTCCGACGTGCCGAGCCGGAACATGTCGTCCGCGGCGACGCGTATCAGCTCGCGGGCGCCCGGCTCCGAGCCCGCCTCCGCGGCCGTCGCCACCAGGTGGGAGAGACCGCTCACCACCGCGACGGGCATCCCCGCGGCCTTGCCCTTCACGAGGTCGCCCGCCGCGGCCAGTTCGTCCGCCAGCGCCACCACGGTCGCGGACATCAGGTTCCCGTGCGCGTCGCGCTCGCCGCGCAGGTCGTCGAGGACCCGCACGCCCGCCGCGCCGATCGCGACGTCCGTGAGGCCGTTGCGCCAGGGCCGTCCGAACGTGTCCGTGAGGATGACGCCCACGTCGACGCCGAGCGCCTCGCGCAGCCCCGCGCGGAGCGCGCGTGCCGACGCGTCCGGGTCCTCGGGCAGCAACAGCACCGTGCCCGGGGGCGTGTTGGACGCGTCGACCCCGGCGGCGGCCATGACGAGCCCCTGCCGGTTCTCCACGATCCGCAGTGGGCCGCGCCGCGCGACGACCCGCACCGTCTCGGCGTCGATCGCCGCCTCGCGGTCGTCGGCCTCGACGATCCTGCCCTCGGCCTTGGACACGATCTTCGAGGTGACCAGCAGGATGTCGCCGTCCGCGAGCCCCGGTTCCGCGCCCGCGGCGATCAGCTTCGCGAGGTCGTCGCCCGAACGCACCTCGGGGAAGGCCGCGCCCAGCGCCCGCACCCGGTACGCGGCGCCGGCGTGCGCACCGTCCGCGCCGGCGCTCACGCCCGCACCTCCCCGGCGAGCGTCAGCGCCTCGCGCGCCATGGCGGCCGACGCGTCCAGGTCTGTCATCATCAACGGCACCGCACGCGCGCGGATCCCCGCGCTCTCGATGTCCGGCACCGCCGCGGCGTCCACGGTGTCCACCAGCCAGCCGTCGAGCAGCCCAGAGCCGTAGTGCTGGGCGACCGCCGTGGCCGTCGCCTCGACCCCGATGGCCGCCAGCACCTTGTCGGCCATCCCGCGCACCGGCGCGTCCCCCACGATGGGGGAGAGCCCGACGACCGGGACGCCCGCGTCCGCGATCGCCTCCCGGATGCCGGGCACGGCGAGGATGGTGCCGATGCTCACCACCGGGTTCGACGGCGGGAAGAGCACGATGTCGGCGGAGCCGATGGCCTCCAGCACACCGGGCGCGGGCTTGGCCTGCTCGGCGCCGACGGGAACGACGGCCCTGGCCTCGACGGAGGCGCGCATCCGCACCCAGTACTCCTGGAAGTGCACGGCCTTGCGCTCGCCGTCGACGTCGACCGCCACATGGGTCTCGACCCGGTCGTCCGACATCGGCAGCAGCCTGACGCCCGGCTGCCAGCGGGCGCACAGCGCCTCCGTGACGGCGCTCAGCGGGTACCCGGCCCCGAGCATCTGCGTGCGGACGATGTGGGTGGCGAAGTCGCGGTCGCCGAGCCCGAACCACTCGGGCCCCACGCCGTACTCGGCGAGCTCGGACTTGACCGCGAAGGTCTCGTCCGTACGCCCCCAGCCCTGCTCTTCGTTGATGCCACCGCCGAGGGTGTACATCACGGTGTCGAGGTCGGGGCAGATCTTCAGCCCGAACAGATGGATGTCGTCGCCGGTGTTGCCGATCACGGTGATGTCCGCGTCAGGCGCGGCCTGCTTCAGGCCGCGCAGGAAGCGGGCACCGCCGATGCCTCCGGCCAGAACCACAATGCGCATGGGGACAGTGTGTCAGCCGGAGGCGGCCCCTTCGCGCGAGGTGGCGGGGAGGGGCCGCGCGGCGGCGCAGTGCCCCGCCGCGGGCGGCTCGTGCATCGGCATCTCGGTCAGCCCCGGGTAGTAGACGTGCAGGCTCACCGCGGGTTCGAGGGACGCGTTGACCACGGCGTGCGTGTAGCCGGGAGGGAACACGCGCTGCGCGCCGGGCCCCAGCGCCCGGTCCGTGTGCCGCGGCTGCCCCGGCGCCCCCGTACGCTCCGTCAGCTCGCCCGCGAGGACGGTCAGGACGCCGGCCGACCTGCCGTGGCCGTGCAGCCCGCTGCCCTGCCCCGGCACCCACGAGAGCAGCCACACCTCGTAGCCGGGGCCGGTGCGCAGCCGGTGGTACCAGCGGGTGGTCGCGTCGTACCGCACGAGCGGCTCCCACGCCGCCCGGTCCGCGGCGAGGGTGCGCGCAAGACCGGCGAACTCGGCCACGGTCCCCGGGTGCTCGCGCACCGGCATGAGCAGGTGTTCGACCTCGAAGAGATCCCCGGCGATCTGGAGGTCACTGTCGCTGTTCATCGAGCGTGCGGTCCCTTGGTGAGAAGCGGGCGGCTGGGAAGTCGGCAGCCGGTAAAGAAACCGGCAGGAGTTGTGCAGAAAAACGTCAGAAGAAGAATGATTTTCTTACGGAACTATTCATCCGACTGATCGTGCTGTTCCGCTCGCGGGGGTGGGCGAACGGAAGAATGGCGGCTTCGCGGGATTCGCGTGAACCGGCCTGCCGGCGCGAGAGCCGGCAGCGGGGAGGGGGGAAGGCCGAACGGGAACCGGCGGGGTGCGACGGTGGTCGCGCGGCCCGGTCGGGCCGTGTCCGGATCGTTTCGAACGCTTCAGCGAGAGACGGGCGGCGAGGTGACGAGCCCGGCGGGCGTCAACAGCCTCGGCGGCGGCCCTGGCAGCAAGAACGGCTCGGGCGGCGACAGCGACAGCGGTCCTGGGCAGCACTGCGGTGTCCACGGAGGTGGGTCGCGAGGCGCGAAGGGGTCGCTGGCATGCCCTAAAGGTGGCGAATCGGTCCCCGGGATGTCAACTCGATGACCGGTTTGGCCGTAATGCTTCACCTCATCCGGTTGCTTCTCCCGCTCTCAGGTTTGGAGGTGCCGAGGTCGGGAGACATGGCGCAGCAACCGTGCTCGTCGGCCCCGTCGGGTGTCCGTGACCGGGTTGTGATCCGGATCGCTTTATTGGCCGGATTTCAACCGCGAGGTCGCGGGCGACGTCTCTCGGAGTGACGGCAGCCGCGCCGTGATGGGTGCGGGCAGGCCAGTGGCATGTGTCAGGTTTTTGCTGATTTGAACACTTACCGCATAGCCTTGGTTCCGCAGAGTGAATACCGGGTCCAATAGCAGACCTTCGCTTGACTGGCCCGCAGCACCACACTTGTAATTTCACTCGTGTCGTTCGGCCGAAAAGGACTGGCGGCCACAACACCACGGGGACGCGAAGACAGACGAGGGGCGCACATGACCGAGCTGTTCCAGCAACTGCTGGTCGAGGACGCGGAAGAGGAACTCGGCTGGCAGGAGCGCGCCTTGTGCGCACAGACCGATCCGGAATCCTTCTTTCCGGAGAAGGGCGGTTCGACCAGGGAGGCCAAGAAGGTCTGCCTCGCCTGCGAAGTCCGGTCGGAGTGCCTGGAATACGCCCTGGCCAACGACGAAAGATTCGGTATCTGGGGCGGCTTGTCGGAGCGTGAGCGGCGTCGCCTGAAGAAGGCGGCGATCTGAGCCACCGCGCCGGCCGCCGTCCCTGCCCTCCCCGCCGGCCGGCCGCTGCCCGGGCGCCCGCGCAGGTGACCCGCACGAACCGCCCGCCCGCTCCACGAACCACGGTCCGCCCGCCGCGCGCTCCCCGCGCGGGAGGCGGACCGTCGTCGTCGGGCCCGCCACCACCCCGGCACGCGCCGCCGCGTCCCGCTGCGCTGCGCCCGCCCGGGCCGCATCAGCCACTCCGCGCTCAGGGTTGGCCCCTACCGTTAGTGTGGTGGCCCGTCCCAGACGCTCAGCGCCCCATGGAGGGCGCGACCCCCGGCCGGAGGGCCCTTCACCTCGATGTCCGCCACCACCGCAGCGTTCGTGCCCGCCACCGCGGGCGGTCACGCGCCCGCCACACCCCCCGAGTACCCGCGCCATGTGGTGACCGCGGTCCTCGTCTCGCACGACGGAGCGCGGTGGCTGCCCGACGCACTCGCGGGCCTCGCCGGCCAGGAAAGGCCCGTACAGAACGTCGTCGCCGCCGACACCGGGAGCGCCGACGACTCCGCGCACCTGCTGGAGCAGGCGTTCGGTTCCGAGCGCGTCCTGCACCTCGCCCGCAGGTCAGGCTTCGGCACCGCCGTCGAGGAGGCCGTGCGCACCGCGCCCGTCCTGACCCCCGACGACCTGCCCTACCTCAGGCGGCCGAGCGGCTGGGACCCCGAGACGCGCACCTGGCACGACGAGGCGTACGAGATGCCCGAACTGCCGCACGGCGAACCGGTGCAGTGGCTCTGGCTCCTCCACGACGACTGCGCACCCGCGCCCGACGCGCTCGCCGAACTGCTCAGGGTCGCGGACTCCGACGCGTACGCGGCCGTCATCGGGCCCAAGCTGCGCGGCTGGTACGACAGGCGGCAGCTGCTCGAAGTCGGCGTCTCCATCGCCAACAGCGGCCGCCGCTGGACCGGGCTCGACCGCCGCGAGCAGGACCAGGGCCAGCACGACCAGGTACGCACCGTGCTGTCCGTCTCCAGCGCGGGCATGCTCATCAGGCGCGACGTCTGGGACGAACTCGGCGGCTTCGACCGCGGCCTGCCCCTCATGCGTGACGACGTCGACCTGTGCTGGCGCGCGCACTCCGCGGGACACCGCGTCCTCGTCGCACCCGACGCCGTCATGCGCCACGCGGAGGCCGCCGCACGCGAGCGGCGCACCGTCGACTGCGTGGGCCGCTCCGCGACCAACCCGCACCGCGTCGACAAGGCGGGCGCCGTCTACACGATGCTCGTCAACGCCCGCGGCTCCGCCCTGCCCTGGGTGATGCTGCGGCTCGTCGTCGGCACCCTGCTGCGCACCCTCGGCTACCTGCTCGCCAAGGCGCCGGTCCAGGCCGTCGACGAGGTCATGGGACTGTCCGGCACGCTGCTGCGGCCCGGCAGGATCCTCGGCGGACGCCGTACGCGCGCCGGGGCCACCACCGAGTTCTCCGAACTGCGGCCGCTGTTCCCGCCGCCCGGCGCGACCATCAGGGCCACCGTCGAACAGGCGGCGGCGAGCCTCGGCGCCGGCGGAGCCTCCGACTCCGAGACGGGCGGCTCACGCCACGGCGTCGTCGAGTCCGGCCCGGGCGGCGAAGACGCCGACTACATGGAGATCGAGCAGTTCGCGCGGCTGAAGAAGCTCGCGCGCAGGCCGGGCCCCGTGCTCTTCGCGGTCCTGCTCGTCTTCTCGATCGTCGCGTGCCGCGCCCTGCTCTCCGGCGGCTCCCTGGCGGGCGGCGCGCTGCTGCCCGCGCCGTCGCACGTGTCGGCGCTGTGGGACAGGTACGCGGACGCCTGGCACACCGCGGGCACCGGCGGCACCGAGACGGCACCCCCGTACCTCGCGATACTCGCCAGCCTCTCCTTCGTCTTCCTCGGCTCGACCGGGCTCGCGCTGACCGTGCTGCTGGTGTGCTCCGTGCCGCTCGCGGGCGTCAGCGCCTACTTCGCGTCCAGGTCCCTCGTGCCCTCCCGGCTGCTGCGGGCCTGGGCCGCCGTCGTCTACGCGTTCCTGCCCGCGGTGACCGGGGCGCTGGCCACCGGGCGGCTCGGCACCGCCGTCCTCGCCATCCTGCTGCCGGTGGCCGCGCGCGCCGCCGTCTCCGCCTACGGGCTGCGCGGCACCGGGCGCGGCACCTGGCGCGCCACCTGGGCGTACACGTTCCTCCTCACGGTCACCACCGCCTTCACGCCGGTCGTGTGGCCGCTCTCGCTTGTCCTGGCCCTCGCCGTACTCGCCCTGCGCCGCCGCGAGATCACCGCCTACGGGCCGCGCGTCCTGGCCGCGGTCGGCACGCCCATGGTGCTCCTCGCGCCCTGGTCGCTGACGCTGCTCACCAGCCCCCGCGACTTCCTGCGCGAGGCCGGGCTCGACTTCGACGCGGGCGCCGCGTCCGCGCTCGACCTCCTCGGCATGGACCCCGGCGGGCCCAAGGCCACCGGCGGCCTGCTGATGATGGGCGTCGTACTCGCCGCCCTCGCGGCGCTGCTGCGCCACGAGCGCGCCTTCGCCGTGCGCACCGCATGGGCGGCGGCCCTCGTGGCGCTGCTGTTCGCCGTCGCCTCCAACCGGGACGGCTGGGCGGGCCCCGCCACCCTCGTCTACGCGGTCGCGCTGCTCGCCGCCGCCCTCGTCGGCGCGGACGGCGCCCGCCTGCGCGTCGCCGAGATGAGCTTCGGCTGGCGGCAGCCGGTCGCCGCGCTCATCGCACTGCTCGCCGCCGTCGCACCGCTCGTCGCCGCGTTCACCTGGATGGCGACCGGCGCGGCAGGACCGCTCCAGCGCACCGACCCGAGCCAGGTGCCGGCGTTCGTCGCCGAGGAGTCCACCACGTCCGACCAGCCGCGCACCCTGGTCCTCAGCGGGACGTCACCCGGATCCGTCGCGTACACGCTGGTGCGCGGCGAGGGCAGCAGGCTCGGCGACGCCGAACTGACCAGGGCCGCGGGCGACGACCCGCGCCTCGACAAGGTCGTCGCGAACCTCGTGGCGGGCTCGGGCGCCGACCAGACCACGCAGCTGCGCGGTTTCGCCATCCGCTACGTCCTGCTGCGCGACGGCGCACCGCACGACATGGGCCGCGTACTCGACGCGACGCCCGGCCTGACCAGGCTCAGCCAGCTGGACGGCAGCGAGTTGTGGCGCGTCGACCAGCAGGTCTCCCGCGTCATGATCGTCCCGCCGTCCTCCTCCTCGCAGGACGGCTCCACCGGCGACACGGCCGCGCCCGTCTCCGTCGCGTCCTCGCCGGTCGACGCGCACACGAAGATCCCCGCCGGGCAGGACGGCCGGATCCTGCGGATCGCGGACCGCGCCTCGGACGGCTGGAAGGCGACCCTGGACGGCAAGCCGCTCGGCGCGACGACCGTCGACGGCTGGGCGCAGGGCTTCACGCTGCCCGCGCAGGGCGGCAGGCTCGACCTCACGTACGACGAGCCGATCACGCACACCGCGTGGGTGTGGCTTCAGGGGCTGCTCGGCCTCGTGCTGCTGGTGCTCGCCCTGCCGGGCCGCCGCACCGACATCGAGGACGACCTCCCGGACGAGACCCTGGCCGCCATCCCGCCGGAGGCGCTCGAGGGCGACGGGCGCAGGGCGCGCAGGCTGCGCGCCGCCGCCGAGGCGGAGGCCGCGGCCGCAGCGGCGCAGGAGACGC
>NZ_JAGIQL010000176.1 GCF_017813245.1 Streptomyces montanisoli | reverse complement strand
CTTGGCCGGCTCGGGGGCGGTGATCGTCACGGGGACGCCGGACGGCGCCTGCGCGCCGGTGATCCGGGTCAGTTCCGCCTCGCCCGAGTTCACCTGGGTGGTCTCGGCCGTGATGTTCGCGTCGGCGAGCAGCCGGGTCATCTGGCGCCGCTGGTCCGGCAGGACGAGCGTGACGACGAGCCCGGACTCGCCCGCGCGCGCGGTCCTGCCGCCCCGGTGCAGGTAGTCCTTGTGGTCGGCGGGCGGGTCGACGTTGACGACGAGGTCGAGGCTGTCGACGTGGATGCCGCGCGCGGCGACGTTGGTCGCGACCAGCACGGTCACCTGGCCGTCCTTGAACTGCGCCAGGGTGCGCGTGCGCTGGGACTGCGACTTGCCGCCGTGCAGGGCCGCGGCCCTGACGCCCTGCTTGAGCAGGTTCTTCGCCAGCCGGTCGGCGGCGTGCTTGGTGTCGAGGAACATCAGGACGCTCCCCTCGCGGGCCGCGATCTCGACCGTCACGGCCGCCTTGTCGAGGTCGCGGACGTGCAGCACGTGGTGCTCCATCGTCGTGACCACGCCGTCCGACAGGTCGCCCACATGCACCACGGCGTCGCTGAGGTAGCGCTTGACGAGACGGTCGATGTTCGCGTCCAGGGTGGCGGAGAACAGCATGTGCTGCGCGCCGGGCGCGACCTGGTCGACGAGCGCCGTCACCTGCGGCAGGAACCCCATGTCGGCCATCTGGTCGGCCTCGTCGAGGACGCTGATGGTGACGTCGGACAGCACGCAGTCGCCGCGGTCGACGAGGTCGCGCAGGCGGCCGGGGGTCGCCACGACGACCTCGGCGCCCGAGCGGAGCGCGTCCGCCTGGCGGCCGATCGACAGCCCGCCGACGACGGTGGCCGTCCGTACGTGCAGGGCGCGCGCGTACGGGGTGAGCGCGGCCGTCACCTGCTGGGCGAGCTCCCTCGTGGGGACGAGGACCATCGCGAGCGGCCGTCGCGGTTCGGCCCTGCGGCCAGCCGTGCGGGCGACCAGGGAGAGACCGAAGGCGAGCGTCTTGCCTGAGCCGGTGCGTCCGCGGCCGAGCACGTCGCGGCCGGCCAGCGAGTTCGGCAGCGTCGCGGCCTGTACGGGGAACGGAACGGTCACGCCCTCGGCGGCCAGTGCGGCGAGCAGCGGCGCGGGCATGTCCAGCTCGGAGAATGCCTCCACCGGGGGCAGGGCCGGGGTGACGGGCTCGGGGACGGTGAACTCCCGTACGGGAGCGGCGGGCCGGTAGCCGCGGCCACCGCCTCCACCTCCGCCGGAGCGGCGCCCGCCGCCCGCGCGGGGGGCGGATCCGGACCTGCGGCCCGCCGTGTTGCGGCGGGACGAACCGGACGATCGGTTGTTCGTGCTGGGTGATCGGTTCAATGCAGAACCTTCCTCGATGCGGCACGTCTCGAGGAATTCCCGGCACCGTGAACGGTACGAAGATTCGCAGGAACGAGCCGGGTACAGCAATGGGCGGCCCGGTCGATTTCTGCGAGGAAATGCGGTCGGGCAAGACCGGCGGCTTGGGCAAGAAGATTCTTCATCGCGAAACACCTGGGTGACCGGTGCCGCCGGTGGGGTGGTGATGATGGGCCGCTGCGGGTCCGGGACCGGGAGCATCAGCGGGCGGCTTGCGCCCCGCCGCGTGCTCGTACGCCGGTCGTGGCCGGGTACGCCGCGCGGCCGGCTCGGGCCCCCGGGCGGGCGCCGTTCGGTTGACGGCGCCTCGGCCCGGGGCCCGGCACGGAGACGCGGCCGGGGGCTGAGCAAGGCTGAGCACCCCGGCCGCGACGCGACCGCAGAGAAGATCAGGCGGGAACGATGTTCTCGGCCTGCGGGCCCTTCTGGCCCTGCGTGACGTCGAAGGTGACCTTCTGGCCCTCCTGGAGCTCACGGTAGCCCTGGGTCGCGATGTTGGAGTAGTGGGCGAAGACGTCGGCGCCGCCGCCGTCCTGCTCGATGAAGCCGAAGCCCTTTTCCGAGTTGAACCACTTCACGGTTCCGGTAGCCATATTATTTCTCCTTAGGGGCAGTTTCAGGACCGCACTGTGCGGACCTGCGTCGCCGCATGATTGCCCCGCCCGGAGATCTCGGAAATCGAGGATCTCGGAAAAACGAAAGTGCGCCCGCCAGCACGTTCGTAGAAGGCCGGCAAGCACACTCGAAGTCTTGGGAGTCTTGGGAACCACAACTGCAACTCCTGTGAACGGTAGCACGCCGTGCGCGATTGTGCGCGGAAAGATCGCTGACGGGGACGCAGCAGCCGGTCACGGGCCCGTGCTGGGCCCGGACCGACGGGCCGACCGGCCGACGGGCCCCGCCCGGCTACACGCGCTCGTCGGCCACCGGCACGCTGGCCGTGATCCGCTTGCCCACCAGTTCGCGGCGTACGGCGAACCCCTCGCACAGCCCCATCACGATCTCCATCCCGTGTCCTCCGACCCGGTCGGGCCGCGGCGCCGAGGCGACGGGGAACGCGCCGCACGCGTCCCACACCGCGATCTCCACGGACTCCGCCGACGCGGCCAGATCCACCAGGCAGGGGCCGGGCGCGTACTTGCAGGAGTTGGTGACCAGTTCGCTGACGATCAGCTCCACCGCCCCGGCCAGCCGTGTGGAGACGGGGATGCCGTACCCGCCCCTGGCGTCCGCGAGGAAGTCCCCGGCGAACCCGCGCGCCTCGGCGATCATCTCCGGATCGCCGTCGTACGCGGCGCTCGCCGCCGTCCGCGCGCTCGCCGGTGTGCGGCCGCTCGCCGGTGTGCGGCCGCCGTCGCACGCCGCTGTCCACTGCTCGTCCATCACCGACGCCCTTTCCTGCGTGCCGTGGTTGTCCTTGTGTCCCGTTTCACCCGTCCTTACTCGCCGGTCGTCCCGGCCGGTGTGCGCGACTCACACGACCGGACGCGGCGCACGCCGCGCGCTGCGCACGGTGGCCACGCCCAGGGCGAGCAGCCAGTAGCCGAGGAGCGCGCCCATCAGCGCCGTGGTGCCCCAGCCGTTGGCCGCGTAGAAGTGGCTGGGGTCGTTGCCGAAGAAGAGGGACGGCACGAACGCCAGGTTCACGGCGGCGAGCGCGTACGCCGTCCAGCAGGTCCAGCGCGGCAGCAGGCCGGTGCGGGAGACGGCGTGGCCGACGGAGGCCAGGAAGATCCCGAGCATCAGGCGGGAGATCGACCCGTACAGGATGTACGTCCCGTCGACGGTGATCGTCGGGTCGATCGCGTGGTCGGAGGCGATGACGGCGCCCGCTTCGAGGCCGCTGGAGACCAGCGTGACGGTCGCGTAGACGAGGCCCGAGGTGAGGGCCATGGTGCCGGCCCACTCGTGTTCGGGGCTCACGCGTTTCACCAGCTCGCGGAAGGACGTCACGAACACGACGAGGAGCCCGAGCGCGACGATCCCGATGAGCAGTCTCGCCAGCACGTTCGAGGCCGGCGGCGGCCCCGAGTAGAGGAAGTAGAGCGGCACTTCGACGATGAGCGCCGCCGCCGCGGCGATCCCCGCCGTCCCGGTCAGGCGCCTCGCGATGGTCTCGTTCATGGGCGTTCCCCCGTCGTGTCGTGTGTGGCGCGGCCCTGTGGAGCGGCCCCGTGCCCTCATCGTGGCGCGCGCGCCGCGCCGCGTCGCTGGGCCTGAGGACCGGACCCGGGGTGCACCTGCCACCACCGCGAACGGCTGTGCGACACGGGCGCGGGACGTGCGTCGGCGGGACGTGCGTCAGCGGGAGTCGGCGCCGCTTTCCCGGGTACGTGAGCACAGCTCGCCGGCGCCACAAGCGGTCCGCTTCCCCATCTTCCCGGCGGAAGGGGCCCGGCCGGGAATAATGAGCGAAAACGGTAGCCAACGGACAGGACGCAATGAATATCGGCCGCCCCCGTCGATCGAACAGCATGCGACAGGGCCGCGTTTCCACAGGCCCGGACCGCTCCGCGAACGACCGGCTGCTCCGCTCGCTGCTGCGCAGGCGGAAGCGGCCCCTGACCGAGGCCGACGTCACCGTCACGAACACGGCCGAGATCAACCGTGCGGTCTCGGCGGCGGCGCTCGGCAACATGATGGAGTGGTTCGACTTCGGCGTGTACGCCTACCTGGCGACCACGTTGGGGAAGGTCTTCTTCCCGTCGAGCTCGCCGGGCGCACAGGTCGTCTCCACGTTCGCGACGTTCGCCGCCGCGTTCTTCGTCCGCCCGCTCGGCGGGCTCGTCTTCGGGCCGCTCGGCGACCGCATCGGCCGCAAGCGCGTGCTCGCCATCACCATGGTCATGATGGCGATCTCCACGTTCGCCGTGGGGTTCCTGCCCGGGTACGCGGCGGTCGGGTTCGCCGCGCCGATCCTGCTGCTGATCTGCCGTCTGGTGCAGGGCTTCTCCACCGGCGGCGAGTACGCGGGCGCCACCACGTACATCGCGGAGTACGCGCCCGACAAGCGCCGTGGCTTCCTGGGCAGTTGGCTCGACTTCGGCACGTTCGTCGGCTACGCGCTCGGCTCCGGCATCGTCACTCTGCTGACCGCGCTGCTCGGCTCCGACGGGATGGTGGACTGGGGATGGCGCGTGCCGTTCTTCGTCGCGGGCCCGCTCGGCCTCGTCGGCCTGTACATGCGGCTCCGCCTGGAGGAGACGCCGGCGTTCCTGCGGGAGCAGGAGGCCGAGGACGCCTCGGAGCAGCTGGGCGGCGCCGGCGCCGGGGAGGCCGCGCGCGTGGACGACGAAGTCGCCAAGAGCGCCCGGCAGTCGGGCAAGGGGCGGCTCAGGGAGATCTTCTCCGGGCAGTGGGCGGCCATCCTGATCTGCATGGGGCTCGTCCTGCTCTACAACGTCACCAACTACATGGTGACGTCCTACCTGCCGACGTTCATGACGGAGAACGTGGGGATCGGCGACGTCACCGCGCAGCTCCTCATCCTCGGCACCATGGTCATGGTGGCCGTGACCATCACCGTCGTCGGGCGCTCCTCCGACCGGTGGGGCCGCCGTCCGATGTTCCTCGGCGGCTCCATCGCGATGGTGGTGCTGGCGGCACCTGCGGTGCTGCTGATCAGGCAGGGCGGCGTGCTGATGCCCGCGATCGGCTGCGCGATCCTCGGGCTGCTGCTGGTGTGTTTCGCGGGCACATCCGCGTCCACACTGCCCGCCCTGTTCCCGACGCGTATCCGGTACGGCGCGCTGTCGATCTCCTTCAACGTGTCGGTGTCCCTGTTCGGCGGCACGACGCCGCTGATCGCGTCGGCGATCGTGGAGGGCACGGGCGACGAGATGGTGCCGGCCTACTACCTGATGATCGCGGGGCTGATCGGGCTCATCTCGACGTTCTTCCTGCACGAGACGGCGGGCAAGCCGCTGCGCGGCTCCGGGCCGATGGTGGAGACGGAGGAGCAGGCGCGCAGCCTGGTGGCGCGCAGCCGCACGGAGGCGGGGCGCCAGGCACGTGACGTGTGGCTGAGGGTGCGGCACCCCGGCGGGCACCACACGGAGGAGTCCCGTCGCCCGGACTGGTGGGACGACGAGTGACGGAGGCGGTGCCCGCGTCGCGCGGCTGCGCGGCGCGGGCACCTGACCGTCGTGACCAGGCGGTACGGCTCAGGTCCGTACGGCTCAGGTCAGTGCCTGCGCGCCAGCGCGGGGACGAACCTGTTCGCGTCGATCGTGCCGACGCCCGTCGCCATGTCGTACCCGGGCACGGCCTTGTAGCCGGTGACGCCGGCGTACGAGTTGTCCGTGCCGTCCTTCACGTCGACGATGCCCGTGAAGGGGTTCCACGGCGACTGCGCCGACAGGCTGTACAGCGCCCGGTGGATGTCGCCGAGGCGCCGGCCCGCCTGCTGGTCGGCGAGGGCGACGATGCCGGAGAAGAGCGGGCTTGCCTCGCTCGTGCCGCCGGAGACGCCCCAGCCGGTCTGCGTCGGGTCGTAGCTCGTGTACGTCCAGGCCCCGCCGTCCACCGCGGCGGACATCGACACGTCGGGCGTGCCGCGGCGGCTGCCGACGACGCGCCTGACGCTGTTCTGGTACGAGGGCCTGGAGAACACGTGCGACTGGCCGCCGCCGCCCGCGCCGTTGTCGTTGTAGACGCTGTCGGGTGACGTGCGCTCGCCCTTGGCGTCGAGGTGCAGCTGGGTGCCGCCGATCGACGTCACCAACGGGTCGCCGGACGGCCATGAGTTGACCGGCATCGTGTAGTAACCGACGCCGTCCGCCGTCGAGTCGGTCGCGCCGCCGTCGCCCGATGAGGCGAGCACGGTCACCTTGTGCCTCTTGGCGTCCTTGAACGCGTACCGCAGCTTCTGGATGCTGGAGAAGTCGCCCTTGCCGAAGCCGGGGAAGGTGTTCTCCGTCGCGCCGAAGCTCTGCGTGATGACGTCGCCGATGCCCCGGTCGATGAGGCTCTTCTCCGCGTCCATCATCTCCGGCAGGCCGGTGACGCCCTCGGTCTCGGCGATGCCGGTCTCGACGAGGACGATGTGCGCGTCGGGCGCGACGGCGTGCGCCATCTGCACGTCGAGGCTGGTCTCGCCGGCCCAGCCGGTCATCGTCGCGTCCGTGGGGTCGAACTTCGGGACCTTGCCCCACTTCACGACGTCCACGTGCGTGCTCTTCATGCCGAACTGCTTGCTGTACACGTCGAGGTCGTGCTGCACGGTGGGCGACCCGAAGGAGTCGACGATGACGATCGTGCGGCCCTTCCCGGTGATGCCACGCCGGTAGAGGGGGTTCAGGTCGTACGCCTGCCGGTACTGCGTGGGCGTGTAGCAGGCGATGCCGTACTGGGCCTCGCACTGGGCCGTGGTGAGCGGCCCGCGCGCGCCGCGGATGACCTGGCGGCCCGCGATGGCGGGCACGGGCTGCGGCAGCGAGCCCCCGACCTGAGGCAGGCGAGTCTCGGCTCGGACGGCCGTGGCGCCGGCCGCCCCCGAGCCGGACGGCGCGCCGGGCGCGGTCACCAGGGCGCAGGTCGCGAGGGCGGTGGCCCCTATGGCCAGTGCCGCGGCTCTCTTCCGGGGCTGAGCCGGGAGAACTCTGTGCATGGAGATGCTCCTTGCATGGAGTGGATCATGCCGACCGATCGGATGATCGGTATGACGATCAGATCGTCAGGTCAGTCCCGGGACAAGGATCAGGGCGCCAACGGGCCGCCTGTTTACCCCTGTCAGCCGAATAATTTGCCCGTGCATGACATTTCTGTGACCCGCACGGCGGCACTGGGCCGCCGCGTCGAGGGCGAGTGATCCCAGAGAGAGCCAGAGAGATAAAGAACGGATAAATTTCCGCGGCCCAACTGATTGAGTCGTGTCGAGAAGGCCACTCGAACTCGGTCACACGCCACAGCGAAGGAGGTGGCCGAGATGGCGGCACACACGTCACCCGGCATTGATCAGCACCCGGACATCATGGCCCTCCGCGCCCACTCCGAGCGGGCCACGAGTACTCCGGCGGCGCAGGCCGTCGAAGGTCTGGCCCTGCTGGCCGGTCTCTACCTGGCGATATCGCCGTGGATCGTCGGATTCAGCGGCCTGACCACGCTGACGGTGAACAACCTGATCGCGGGCCTCGCGTTCACGGTGCTCACCATGGGGTTCGTCAACTCCGCATACGAGCGCACGCACGGCATGAGCTGGGCCGCGCTCGGCATCGGCATCTGGGCGATCATCGCACCGTGGGTCGTGTCGGGAAGCGTGGACACGACCCGCACGATCTGGAGCAACTGCGTCGTCGGCGGCGTGATGGTGCTCCTCTCCCTGGCCACAGGGGCCATGGTCGCGCGAGCCGCGCGAAGGCCCTGACCGCCGGCGTCGGCGCGGCGGTGTCCTGACACCGGCGCGGTGACGCGGCGACAGGGTTCCCCGGGAGCCGGCGGCACGGACACGTGCGGTCGGCTCCCGGCTGTCGGCTGTCGGCTGTCGGCTGTCGCGCTCAGGCCTCGCCGAGGCTCGCCTGCTCCAGGTCGAGGGCGCGCTGCAGGCGGCGCATCGTCGCGCCGCTGATCTCGCTGCTCTCGTAGAGCCTGTGCAGCTCCGACGTCTCCGCCCTTATCAGGACGCGGCGCAGGTCGCGGTCGTCCTCGTGCGGGCGGTCGTCCTCGTGCGGGCGGTCGTCCTGCTCCCGCGGAAGATCCCTCGGGAGTTCCCGCGTGAGTTCCCGCGGGCCTTCCGACTCGCCCGCCGCCCGGCCGTACCGGGCGCCGAGCCTGCGCCGCGCCCGGTCGACGGCGGTGGGCGGGGCCGCGCCGAGTTCCGCGAGCCGGTCGAGCTCGGCGAGTGCGCGGCCCGCCAGCGCGCCCCGCACCCACGCCTCCTCGCGGACGGTGTGCTCGGGCTCCAGGGCGATCCCCGACCAGCGCACGACGGACGTGAGGCTGAACCCCTGCCCGACGAGGGTGACCACGACGACGCCCGTGGTCAGCACCAGCACCAGCGCGCGGTGCGGCAGCGGCTGACCCGCGTCGGTGGTGAGCGGGATCGACAGGGCGGCCGCCAGCGGCACGACGCCCCGCGTCCCCGCCCACGTCACGACGGCCGGGACGCGCCACGACACGCGCGGCCTCGCCGCGCCGCGCTCGCCGCCGCCGCCGTCCTGGCCACGCTCGCCGCGCCCGGCGTCCCCGCCGCGCCCTCCGCCGCGCACGTACTGCGTCAGCGCCGACATCGGGAAGACCCACAGCAGCCGCACGGCGAGCACCGTGCACGCGCACGCGATCACCCAGAGCGGCCAGGCACCCTCCGTGGCCTCCAACTCCGGCACCATGACGGGGAGCTGGAGCCCGATCAGGGCGAAGACCACGCTTTCGAGCAGGAACACGACCGTCCCGTAGACGGCGTGCGTCTGGAGCCTGATGCCGGGGCTGCCCAGCCGGTGGCCCGTGCTGCCGAGCACCACCGCCGCGACCACCACCGCCGTCACACCGGACGCATGCGACTCCTCGGCCACGACGTACGCCGCGTACGGGGTGACCAGTGCGATCACCGTCTCCAGTGTCGGTTCCTCCGTGCGGCGGCGGATGAGCACCACGAGGCCGCCGATCGCGCAGCCGATCAGTGCGCCGCCACCGCCGAGCAGCAGGAACCGCCATGCGGCGCCCGGCACGGACACGGCGCCCGCGGCGACCGCGCCGGAGATGGCGACCTTGAACAGCACGAGGCTCGTCGCGTCGTTGAACAGGCTCTCCCCCTGCACCATCGTCTGTACGCGCGGCGGCAGCGAGAGCCTGCGGCCGAGCGCCGTGACCGCCACCGGGTCGGTGCTCGCGAGCACCGCGCCCAGGACGAACGCCATCGACGGCGACAACGGCGTGAAGGCCGACGCGACCAGCGCGACCGCGGCGGCCGACACGAGGACGAGGCCGAAGGCGAGCGCGGCCACCGGCCGCCACACGGGCCGCAGTTCACGCGCCGAGAGCTCCTCGGCCGACGCGTGGAGCAGCGGCGGGAGCACGACCAGGCTGATGATCTCGGGCGGCACGCGCACATCGGGCACCCACGGCGCGAGGCCCACGATCAGGCCCGCCAACACGAGGAGCGACGGGGCCGGCACCTTCCAGTGCCGGGCGCCGGTCGCCACGGCGGTGGCGAGCACGACGAGGAGAAGGATGACGGTCAAGCTGGCCATGGGGCTCCCTGATCGGCTGACTGACGCGACAGAGAACAGAGAGCTGTCACGCCGCCGACCAGGCTTCCCGGCACACCGGAACCCATCTTACGGGTCGGCCGGTCCCGGCCCGTGACATCAGCGTGCGCCGGGCCCGCGGCACCGGCGTGCGCGGCCGCGGCGCCGGCGTGCGCGGGGGTCAGCCGCCGGTGAAGTCCCGCAGCAGCTCGGCCAGTCGGTGCGGCTGGTCGATCGGGATGAGCGTGTACGTGTCGTCCAGCTCCACCAGGCGCGCGTCGGGGAACAGGGCGGCGAGCCGGGCGCCGTCCGCGCGCGGCATCAGCCGGTCCTCCTTCGCCCACACGACCAGCACCGGCCGCCCGAACGTCCGCATGCCGTCCGCGTAACGCAGCAGCGTGGCGCGGTCCGGCACGGACAGGACGTACGCGGCGAGGTCGCGGCGCACCAGCGGATCGACGCGGGCCGGGGTGAACCAGGCGTCCATCATCGCGCCGGGCACCGGGCGCCGGCTCATCCAGCCCCATCCACCCGGCGCCCTGCGCAGCGCGCGGAACCGCAGCCCCTCCATCATCAGCCGCACCGTGGCCGGTGCACGGCACGCGGCCGTCACCAGGCGGCCGGGCAGGCCCGGCGGGTAGTTGTCGAACGCCTCGCACGCCGTGAGCACCAGCCGTCCCACGCGCGCCACGACCTCGGGCCGTCCCTCGGAGAGCAGGATCTGCGCGCCGCCCCAGTCGTTGAGTACGAGCGTCACGTCGCGCAGGTCGAGGGCTTCGAGGAACTCGCCCACCAGCAGCGCCATCCCGCGCAGCGTGAGGTCGGCGCCGTCCCGCATGGGCAGGCGGTGCGCGCCGAGCGGCAGCGTCGGGCGCACGCACCGGAAGCCGGGGCCGAGGTCGGCGACGACCTCGTGCCAGACCGAGCTGTCCATGGTCAGCCCGTGCAGCAGGACCAGCGTCGGCCGGTCGCGCGCCCCGCCGGCCGCCACCGCCGCATCGCCGAGGGCCGTGTCTCGATGGACCGTGTCTCGATGGGCCGTGTCTCGATGGGCCGTGTCCTCGTACTCGATCGTGCCGGCCGAGAGCGTCACCTCGGGCATCGGTACCTCCGGGCTCGGTGTGCGAATGCGCCGATCTCCTGAGGCTTACGGTAGGCCCGGGACCGGCGCGGGCCAACCAGCACGGCCCGGGCCACAGGCGCGGGAAGGGGCGTGGCGGCGATGCGGGCCGTGGTGGTCGAGGAGTTCGGCGCGCTTCCCGAGGTGCGCGAGGTGCCGGATCCGGCGCCGTCACCGGACGGCGTCGTCGTACGGGTCGGCGCTACGGGCCTGTGCCGCAGCGACTGGCACGGCTGGATGGGCCACGACGACGGCATCGCGCTGCCGCACGTGCCGGGGCACGAGCTGGCGGGCCACGTGGTGGCGGTGGGCTCCGACGTCGCCAACTGGCGGGCCGGGCAGCGCGTGACGGTGCCGTTCGTGTGCGCGTGCGGGCGCTGCCCGGCGTGCGCGACGGGCGACCAGCAGGTGTGCGAGGCGCAGGAGCAGCCCGGTTTCACGCACTGGGGCTCGTTCGCCGAGTACGTGCCGCTGCGCCACGCGGACGCGAACCTCGTCTCCGTACCCGACTCGATGTCCTTCCTGACGGCCGCGTCGCTCGGCTGCCGGTTCGCCACGGCGTACCGCGCGGTCGTGGAGCGGGCGCGCGTCGTGCCGGGCGAGTGGCTCGCGGTGCACGGCTGCGGCGGGGCGGGTCTGTCCGCCGTGATGATCGCGGCGGCGAGCGGCGCGCGGGTCGTCGCGATCGACGTGGCGCCGCGCGCGCTCGAACTGGCGCGCGAGTTCGGCGCGGCCGTGTGCGTCGACGCCGCGTCCGTGCCGGACACGGCGGCCGCGGTACGGGACGCCACCGGCGGCGCCCACGCCTCGCTCGACGCGCTGGGCTCGCCCGGCACGTGCGCGGCGTCGGTCATGTGCCTGCGGCGCCGTGGCAGGCATGTCCAGGTGGGGCTGTTGCCCGGGGACGGCACGCCGCTGCCGATGGACCGGGTCGTGGCGTACGAGATCGACGTCCTGGGCTCGCACGGCATGGCCGCGCACGCCTATCCGCGGCTGATGCGGCAGGTGGCGGCGGGCGCCCTGCGGCCCGACCTGCTGGTGACGTCCGTGATCGGCCTGGACGCGGCGCCGGCGGCGCTCGCGGCGATGGGCGAGCGGGCAGCGGGATCGGATGTGCACACGTTTGAACTCCTGTCTCCGATGT
>NZ_JAGIQL010000175.1 GCF_017813245.1 Streptomyces montanisoli | reverse complement strand
TCGAGGACGACGTCCTCGTCACCGCCGACGGCTCGGACGTCCTGTCCGGCGCGCTGCCGCTCGACGCGCCAGGCCTGGAGCGCTGGATGCGGACCCCGCAGTCCTCCTAGTCCGCCCCACCGCCGCAGACGCGCCCCTGGCCCGCCGGCGGGGCCCCGCCCCGCCGCCCGCGCGGGCCCGCCTCGGCGGAGCCGCGGTCATGCGACCCCGGCCGCCATCTCGCTGACGTCGAGCGCTCCCGCGTCGGCGACCGACGCGTCGAAGAGCGCCAGTGCCGCCAGGGTGAGCGCGCAGTGGACGCCGCCGCCGGCGAGCGTGGCGCCGAGGCCGTCGAAGGGGAACCACTGCGGCGGGGCGTGCGACTCCAGGGGCTCGGGGGTGCCCTCGACGGCCTGGTCGGGGTCGACCTCGGCGACGAGCACGCCGACCGTGTCGTCGATCATCCCGGTGTCCGCGTGGATGGTGCCGAGGCGGCGCAGCGCGGTCGCCCGCAGACCCGTCTCCTCGCGCAACTCCCGTGCCGCGGCGGCCTCGAAGGGCTCGCCCTCCAGGCACATGCCGCGGGGGAACTCCAGGGACACCTCGCCCACGGCGTAGCGGTAGACGGGCATCAGGGCGACCAGCGGCCCGTGCCGCGGGATCACCACGACGCCGCTCTGCGCCGGGCTCCAGCGCAGCTGGCGGCCGGTGGCGCCCGCCGCGGAGCTGACCTCGTCGTTGAACAGGCGGCCGAAGTCGTTGCCGAAGACGCGGACTTCGCGCCGGCGCACGATGGGATGGGGTTGGTCGAGTCTCACGCCGGTGTTCATGGTGTTCCTGCTCTCGTCGGGTGACGTGTCGGGCGCGTGCGGGGCTAGAGCGGTGGCTGCCAGGCGGGGCCAGGACCGCTGGCCCAGCTCTCGGGCGACGGGGCCGCGCCGCCGCGCGGCCAGGAGACGGCGCTCTCCCCCGGCGGGGCGGCCGCGTCCGCCGCGTTCCCGGCGGCGGCAGCAGCGGCCGCGCGCACCGCGAGCAGCACGGCCATCACCCCCGCCAGCTCCTCGGGGCTCGCCTCGCCGCGTTCGACGCGCACGAGGGGCTCGGCCGCGGCGCTCACTGGGGCTGGTTCCCGTGCTTGCGGCTCGGCAGCGGCGCGTGCTTCGCGCGCAGCATCTCCAGCGCGCCGATGAGCCGCGCGCGGGTGTCGGCCGGGTCGATGACGTCGTCCACGAGGCCGCGCTCGGCCGCGTAGTACGGGTGCATCAGCTCGTCGCGGTAGGACTCGATGAGCTCGGCGCGGGTGCGCTCCGGGTCGGGGGACGCGGCGATCTGCCGGCGGAAGACGACGTTGGCCGCGCCCTCCGCGCCCATCACGGCGATCTCGTTGGTGGGCCAGGCCAGGGAGACGTCCGCGCCGATCGAGCGGGAGTCCATCACGATGTAGGCGCCGCCGTACGCCTTGCGCAGGATGACCTGGACGCGCGGGACGGTCGCGTTGCAGTACGCGTACAGCAGCTTGGCGCCGTGCCTGATCACGCCGCCGTGCTCCTGGTCGACGCCGGGCAGGAAGCCGGGCACGTCCACCAGCGTGACGAGCGGGATGTTGAAGGCGTCGCACATCTGCACGAACCGTGCGGCCTTCTCCGAGGCCTGGATGTCGAGGACGCCCGCGAGGCTCGCGGGCTGGTTGGCGACCACGCCCACGACCTGGCCGCCGAGCCGTGTCAGGGCGCACAGCACGTTGGGCGCCCACCGCTCGTGCACCTCGAACCAGTCGCCGTCGTCGGCGATCGCCGTCAGGACGGCCCGCATGTCGTAGGCGCGGCCCGGGTCGGCGGGCACCAGGTCGTACAGCTCCTCGGCACGCCGGTCGACGGGGTCGCCGGTGGGCTCGGCGGGCGGCACCTCGCGGTTGTTGGAGGGCAGCAGCGACAGCAGGTGCCGCACGTCCTCGAAGCACTCGGCCTCGTCCTGGTGGGCGAACGCGGCGACGCCGGTCACCGCCGCGTGCACGTCGGCGCCGCCCAGGCCGTTCTGGGTGATCTCCTCGCCGGTGACCGCCTTCACGACGTCGGGTCCCGTGATGAACATCTGGGACGTGTCGCGGACCATGAACACGAAGTCGGTGAGGGCGGGCGAGTACGCCGCGCCGCCGGCGCACGGCCCGAGCATCACGCTGATCTGCGGGATCACTCCCGAACTGCGCACATTGCGCTGGAAGATGCCGCCGTAGCCGGCGAGGGCGGTGACGCCCTCCTGGATGCGGGCGCCGGCGCCGTCGCACAGGCCGACGATCGGCGCGCCGGTCGACTCGGCCAGGTCCATGACCTTGTGGATCTTCTGGGCGTGTGCCTCGCCGAGCGCGCCGCCGAAGACGCGGAAGTCGTGCGCGTAGGCGAAGACGCGGCGGCCGTCGACGAGCCCCCAGCCCGTGATCACGCCGTCGGTGTGCGGGCGGCGGTCCTCGAGCCCGAACCCGGTGGCGCGGTGCCGCCGCAATCCCTCGATCTCGGTGAACGTGCCCTCGTCGAAGAGGAGTTCAAGGCGCTCGCGCGCCGTCAGCTTGCCCTTGGCGTGCTGCGCGTCGGTCGCCTTCGCGCTGGGGCCGCGCAGCACCTGCTCGCGCAGCGCCGCCAGTTCGGCGACGCGCTCCGCGGTGGACGGCGGCCCGGTCGGCTGCGGGACGGCGGCCGCGAGCACCGCCTCGTCGGGGATCAGCGTGCGTTCTTCCTCGATGACGGTCATCCGTGTCCTCCTGACAGGGGGCTTGCCACGCGGTCGGCGGCCGCGCGTATCTCGTCGAGCAGTTCAGCCTGGCGCACGGCCAGGGCCTCGGTCCTCGCGTCCACGGGACCGCCGCGTGCGGCGCGCACGAACGCCCGCACCGCCGCGGCGACCTGGTCGTCCGCGCCGAGCACCACCTCGCGCTGCCCGCCGGGACCCGAGAGCGCGAGCCGCGGCCTGTGGTCGGCGGGCGGGGTGAAGGCGGGCTCGACCACGAGGTGGCCGGCGCTCCCCCAGACCTCGTAGCGGGAGCGGTAGGCGTGCTCCATGCCGAAGGCGAGGTGCGCGGTGACGCCGCCGGGGCCGCGCAGCAGCGCGGCGCCCGAGGTGTCCACGTTGCGGCCCTCGGAGCGGTCGAGCACCGCGCCCGCCACCGTGAGCCCGGGGCCGAGGAGTTCGAGCGCGGCGCGCACCGGGTAGTAGCCGACGTCGAGGAGCGCGCCGCCGCCGAGGTCCGCCCGGTAGCGGATGTCGCCGTCGGGCCTCGGCGGCACGGCGAACGAGGCGCTGAACACGCGCGGTTCGCCGATCGCGCCGTCCGCCACCAGCTGCCGCGCGACGGCGTGCTGCGGGTGGTGCACGAACAGCACGTTCTCCAGCAGCGCGAGGCCGCGGACGCGGGCCAGCGACAGCAGGGCGGACGTGGTGGTGGCGTCGGTCGTCAGCGGCTTCTCGGACAGGACGTGCTTGCCCGCGATCAGCGCGCGCCGCACCCACGGGGCGTGCAGGGCCGCGGGCAGCGGCACGTACACGGCGTCCACGTCCCCGGCGGCGAGCACCTCGTCGTAGCCGGTGACGGGGCGGCCGCCGAAGCGGTGCGCGAGGTCGGCGGCGCGCGCCGCGTCCCGGCTCGCCACGGCGACCAGCTCGACGTCCGGGTCGGCGGCGAGCGCGGGCAGCATGCGGCGCCTGGCGATGTCCGCGCCGCCCAGCACCCCGACGCGCAGGGCGCCCGTCATCGCGCCTCCTGGCCCATCGCGTTGAGGCAGGTCAGCAGCGTGCGCGCCTGGACGTTGACGTAGTGGCCGTGCCTGATCAGGTCGCCGAGCTGGCTCACCGTCACCCACCGGTAGCCCGGCGGAACGTCGAGCGGCACGTCGTCGCCCGCCTCGAGGACGACGTAGCGGTTCTCGGCGTTCAGGAACCGGCCGCCCTCCTCCGCGTGGATGGCCTCGTAGCGGATGGCCTCGCGCGGCGCCGCGAGCACGTAGTCGAGGAACGGGGGGCGCTCGCCCGGGCCGAAGTCCTGGTAGTTCTCCGGCGCGTACTGGACGGTCGGCGCGAGTTCGAGGGTGTCGAGGAAGCCGCCCTCCACCTTGGCGTGCACGAGCACGTGCAGCACGCCGTCGACCTGGCGGGTCAGGAAGGCCGCCACACCGCGCGTGCGCGGCGCGATGAGCGGCTGCGTCCAGCTGCCGACCTCGCGGTTGCCCGCCTGCACGCGCACCGCGACGACGTCGAAGAACCTGCCGAGTTCGTGGTGGATGTCGTGCTCGGTGCGCACCCAGTGCGGCAGGCCCGCCAGCGGGACGCGCTCGGCGCGCACGTCGTAGCCCGACCGCTGGGCCGTGAACCACGACAGCACCTCGACGTCCGTGTGCAGCGCGCCGGCCAGCGGGTTGCGCGACCTGGCGAGCGAGGCCGCGAAGCCGTCGCCGTCCCCCGCCGTGCCCAGTAGGCCGTAGGGCTGGTCGGCTCCCCCGGTGGGCACGCAGGCGAGTACCGTGCGGGAGTCCATGTTGACGACGTTGTCCCGGTGCAGCAGGTCCCCGAGCTGGCCGAGCGTCAGCCAGCAGAAGTCGTCCTCGAGCGGCACGTCGTCGACGGCTTCGACGATCATGTTGCGGTTGCTCTTGTGGTAGAACCACGAGCCGTGCTCGGACTGCAGCACGTCGGCGAGCACGCGTCCGCGCGCCGCGCCGTTGAAGTACTCGATGTACTTCACGTCGGCGCCCTTGTGGACCTTCGTGTAGTTGCTGCGGGTCGCCTGCACGGTCGGCGAGAGCTGGAGCAGGTTGGGGTTGCCCGGCTCCATCTTGGCCTGCATCAGGAAGTGCAGGACGCCGCCGAACTCCTTGACGAGGATGCCGAGTATGCCGACCTCGGGCTGCTTGATGATGGGCTGGTACCACTCGCGGTGCGGGCCCTCGTCGGTGGTCACGTGCAGCCCCTCGACGCTGAAGAAGCGCCCGCTGCGGTGCACCAGGTTGCCTGTGCCGGGCTGGAAGGACCAGCCGTCGAGCTCGTGGAACGGGATCCGCTCGACGCGGAACGTGTTGGCCTTGCCGCGCGCGGCGAGCCAGTCGGCGAACTCGTCGAGGCCCAGGTGCGCGCCGTCGGTGGTGGCGGCCGAGCGGGCGAACCGGTCCGCGAGGCCGGGGTCCTCGCGCGGCCGCAGGGCGGTGGCGCGCGGGGCGGTCGTGGTGTGTTCCGCGGTGGCGGTGTGCGAGAGCATGCGGTACCTCTCCTTGAACTCCGAGTGTCCTGTGGGGTGATGGGGTGCGAAGGGTTCCGGCCGGTCAGCGGCCGCCCGCGACGGTGAGCGCCTCGCCCGTGATGTTCCCGTTGGCGGCGGAGCCGAGGAACAGCACCGCGCTCGCCACCTCGTCCGGTGTGCAGAGCCGGCCGGTCGGTGTCGCCGCGACCTCCCTCGCGCGCACGGGCTCGGGCAGCCCGCCGGCCAGCCGGGGCGTCACCGTCAGGCCGGGCGCCACGACGTTGACCAGCACGCCGTCGGCGCCGACGTCCCACATCAGGCTGCGTGCCAGGCCGTGCAGCCCCGCCTTGGCCGCCCCGTAGAACTCCTGGCCCCTGTTGCCGCCGAGGGCGTTGTGCGACGACACCAGCACGACACGCCCCCAGCCCCGCGCCCGCATGGAGCGCACCGCGCACTGCACCGTGCGGACGGCGGGCGCCAGGTTGCCGTCGACGACCGGCAGCCAGTCCTCCTCGGGCACGTCCTCGAAGCGGGTGCCCGGGGCCCTGCGCACACCCCAGCGCACCGCGCACGCCACGAGCACGTCGAGCGAGCCCCAGCGCTCCTCCACCTCGCGCACGGCGCGGGCCGGCGAGCCGGTGTCCTCCAGGTCGTAGTGGACGGCGAGTCCACGGCCCCCGTCCGCCTCCACCTCCGCCACCAGCTTGTCTGCGGCCTCCCTGCCGGTGCGGTAGGTGACCGCGACCCGCGCCCCCGCCGCGGCGTAGGCACGGGCGATGGCCTGCCCGATCCCGCCGGTGCCGCCGGTCACGAGGACGCTGCGGCCCGCGAGACCGAGGCCGGTGCTCGCTTCCATGGTGTCCCGCCTCCTCAGCCGTGGGTCTCGACGAACTCGCGGACGGACGAGACGACGTAGTCGAGCATCTCGTCGGTGAGCCCCGGGTAGACACCGACCCAGAAGGTCTGCTCGGTGATGATGTCGCTGTTCTCCAGCGATCCGACGACCCGGTGCGGGGCGTCGATGTAGGCGGGGTGGCGGGTCAGGTTGCCCGCGAACAGGCGCCTCGTGCCGATCTTCCTGCTCTCCAGGAAGTCCACCAGCGCGGAGCGGAGGAACGGTGCCGCGGGGTCGACGGTCAGCACGAACCCGAACCAGCTCGGGTCGCTGTTCGGCGTCGCCTCTGGCAGGATCAGCCACGGCACCCCGTCCAGGCCGTCGCGCAGCCGGCGCCAGTTGCGGCGGCGCGCGTCGATGAAGGAGTCCAGCTTGGCGAGCTGGGTGAGGCCGAGGGCCGCCTGGAGATCCGTGGCCTTCAGGTTGTAGCCGACGTGCGAGAAGATGTACTTGTGGTCGTAGCCCTCGGGCAGCGTCCCCATCTGGTACGTGAACCGCTTGAGGCACTTGTTGCTCTCGCCCGGCTCGCACCAGCAGTCCCTGCCCCAGTCGCGGATGGACTCCACGATCCGCGCGAGCGCCAGGTTCGACGTCAGCACGCAGCCGCCCTCGCCCATCGTGAGGTGGTGGGCCGGGTAGAAGCTGACGGTCGTCAGGTCGCCGAAGGAGCCGGTGAGGCGGCCGTCGTAGGTGGAGCCGACGGCGTCGCAGTTGTCCTCGATCAGGAACAGGTCGTGGTCCTCGGCGAGTTGCGCGATCTCCGCCACCTCGAACGGGTTGCCCAGCGCGTGCGCGATGATGATCGCGCGGGTCTTGGGGCCGATGGCCGCCTCGACGCGCGCCGCGGTGGTGTTGTACGTCCGCAGGTCGACGTCGACGAAGACCGGCACGAGGCCGTTCTGCAGGATCGGGTTGACGGTGGTGGGGAAGCCGGCCGCCACCGTGATGACCTCGTCGCCAGGACGCAGCCTGCGGTCCTCCAGCTGCGGCGACGTCAGCGCGGAGAGCGCCAGCAGGTTCGCCGACGAGCCCGAGTTGGTCAGGTGCGCCTTGCGCCGCTTGAGGCGGCGCGCGAACGCCGACTCGAACTTGCGCGACGACATACCGGCCGCGATCCGCAGGTCGAGTGCGGCCGTCACGAGGGCCACCCGGTCGTCCTCGTCGAGTACCGCGCCCGAGGGCCATATCTCGGTGGTGCCGGGGACGAACCCCGCGTCGCGCCACTGCTCCTGCTCCTGGTGGTACTTGCGCACCTCGTCGAGCACCAGCGCCTTGTGTTCGCTCATCTCGGCCATGTCCGCCTTCTCCTCGATCGATGTCCCGGTCTTCAGCCGCCCTGTGCGGCCAGATGGTGCAGTGCGGCGCTGGAAGACGCCTCGACGCGAAGTGGTGCGGCACCGGTGCCGCGCTCGCGCCCGGCCAGCCGCACGAGTGCCGGCACGGTCTCCGCGGGGCTCGGCGTCGCGCGCATCTCCTCGCGCAGCCGCCGTGCGCCGTCGCGGTGGCGCGGATCGGCGAGCAGTTCGCCCGCGGCGGCCGCGATGTCCTCGGGCGCGGCGCTCTGCGGCGCGAGCAGCCCCGCGCCGAGCGCTTCGACACGCTCGCCGTGCTCCGCGGTCCACGGCGTCTGCGGCACGACGAGCTGCGGCAGGCCGGCCGCGATCGCGGCGAGGCCCGTGCCGCTGCCGCCGTGGTGGACGACGGCGTCGCAGGTGGTGAGGAACAGGTCGAGCGGCGCCGGGTCCACAAGACGCACTGAGCGCGGCAGCGGGCCGAGCTCGGCACGGTCGGCGGGGTCGACGGTGACGACCGTCTCCGTGTCCGGCAGTCGCCCGAGCCCTTGCAGCAACCGGGCGAGCACGGCGGCGCCTTCGAGCGCCACGGTCCGCAGGCCCAGGGTGACGCAGATCCTCCTGCGCGCGGTCTTGCGGCTCGCCCAGTCCGGCACCAGGCCGCTCCCGGTGCCGGGCACGAACCGCACGGGCCGCGCCGGGGTCGCGCCGGGTGCCTGGAGCGACGGCGGGCACGGGTCGAGGACGAGCGCGGGGGCGGGCAGCCCGCCGGTGAGGCCGTGGCCCAGGCACGTCTCGCGCAGGGCGTCGCGCACGTGGCCGACGCGGCTGCTGAGCGAGTCGACGCCCCAGCGGTGGTGCACCACGGGCACGCCGAGCACGCCGCCCACGACCAGGGACGCGTACTCGAGCGGGTCCGCGAGGACCAGGTCGGGCCGCCACTCCCGCGCCACGCGCAGCGCGGGGCCGAGCACGTCGTCCATGCGGTCGCGGAGCCTGCGGGCCAGCGCCTCGTAGGGCGGCACCTGGCGGGTGTCGCCGCCCGCGTCCCGTCCGCCCGCCGCCCGGTGGGCGCGGCGGGCCGCGATCTCGCGCTGCTCGGTGCCGATCACGGCCATCGGGAGCCCCGCGGCACGCGCGGTGGCCGCGAGGTCGGGCTGCGCGGCCAGCAGCACCCGGTGGCCGGCGCCGCGCAGCGCCCACACCTGCGGGAGCAGCGGCATGAGGTGGGTGGGCACGGGGCCGGTCATCACCATGACGCGCATGGCGGATCCTTTCTTCCGTGGCGGCGCGCCCGTCAGAGCGCCGGTGCCAACGCCGGTGAGAGGGCCTGTGCGAGGGCGGGCGCCGGGGCGGCGGCCGGTGGTGGCGCCGGTGCGAACGCCGAGGCGAGCAGGTCGCGCAGCGACTCGTCGAGGTCGCGGCGCGGCCGCCAGCGCAGGAGTTCGCGTGCGCGCGCTATGTCGACCTGCTGCCACTCGACGTCGCCACGCAGCCCGTCGTCCGAGCGCTCCTCGACCACGGACGCCTCGACGCCGCTGAGCTCGATGAGCCGGTCGACGAGCCGCCGCACGTCGAGCGCGGTGCCACGGCCGATGTTGATCAGGCGCTGCCCGTCGCCCGCGGGCCCGGCCGGCGGCAGCGGCGCACGGGCGGCGGCGCCGACGGCGTCCGCCACGTCGCGCACGTCGACGAAGTCGCGGTGCGCGCGCAGCGGCGCGAGGCGCAGCACGGGTTCCGGCGCGCCTGCCCGGCGGCACCGCCCGACCTCGGCCAGGTGGTGGGCGATCATGCCGAGCAGGCTGCCCCGCGGCGCGTTCGGCCCGTACACGTTGACGATCCTGAGGACGACGGCGTCCACGAGGCCCTGCCGTGCCGCCCGCAGGACGACCTCGGTACCGAGCAGCTTTGAGCGTCCGTACGGGTTCACCGGGCGCGGCGTGCGGTCCTCGGTGATGCCGGCGCCGTGCGGCACCTGCCCGTACTCGTGCACGGAGCCGAGGTGGACGAGGCGCGGCGCGCGGTCCGTCGCGGCGACCGCGTCGACGAGGCGGCGCGTCAGCTCGACGTTGACGTCGTGGAGCTGGTCGTCGGACACACCCCACACGGCGCCCGCCGCGTTCACGACGGCGTCGACGCCCTCCTCGTCGAGGAGCGCGGCGAGCCGTGCGGGGGCCGCCGGCTCGCCCAGGTCGGCCCGCATGGACGTGGTGGTCCCCGGGACGCTCGTCCCGCTCCTCGACAGGCCGATCACCCGGGCGCCCGAGGCGCCGAGTGCCCGGCAGACGTGGCGGCCGACGAAGCCGGTCGCCCCGAGGACGGCGAACGTGGGTGCTGCCTGTGCCTCCGGGCCGGCCGTGTGGGACGGGGCGTTCTCCGACACCTGTCCGCACCTCCTTGGGTTCTGTCCGTGTGACGACGGCGCAGAGCGTGGCGGCGTGCGCTGGAGAACGGGTCGATCCGCGACCGTGCGGCCGGGGCGGCTCGCGGTCGGCCGCCGGGGCGCACGACCGCGCGTCAGGGCGCTACCGTCCCTCAAGCGCGGGTGCCTACAGTCCCGGGCCCATGGGGATCACAGAGATGGCCGTACCCGACGCGTACCGCATCACGCCGCGTCTGCTGGGCGACGCGCGCGGCAGCTTCCACGAGTCGTACGCCCACGACGCGCTCGCCGAGGCGACCGGCCACGTCTTCCGGCCGTCCCAGGTCAACTACTCGGTGTCGAGGCGGGACACACTGCGCGGGCTGCACGGCGTGTCGATCCCGCCCGGGCAGGCCAAGTACGTGACGTGCGTGCGGGGTTCGCTGCTCGACGTGGTGGTCGACCTGCGGCTCGGCTCGCCGACGTTCGGTGTGTACGACTCCACCGTGCTCGACGCGCACGAGGCGACCGCCGTGTACGTGGCGGAGGGCCTGGTGCACGGGTTCGTGGCGATGGAGGACGACACCTGCATCAGCTACCTGTGCTCGACGCAGTACGTGCCGGGCACGCAGTTCGAGATCCAGCCCTTCGACGCGGAACTCGCGCTGCCCTGGGAGCGGGCGGTCTCGCCCGGCGGGAAGGTGCTGATGTCCGGGAAGGACGAGCAGGCGCCCACGCTGGCGCAGGCCGCCGACCGCGGGCTGCTGGCGCGCTACGAGGACTGCCTGGCCCTGTACGCGCGGCTGCGCGGCGAGGCCGCGGCGTGACGGCCCGGTGCGCACGCGGCGCGGCGTGGGCACCGCACGGCACCGCACGGCGGAGGGCCGCACCCGGCGCGGGTGCGGCCCCTCGCGTGATCAGGGCGCGTGATCGAGACGCGCGATGTGGCCGCGTGATCGAGGCGCGTGCCCTCGCGTGATCCGGCCGCGTGAGCGTGGCGGCGAAGTGGCCGCGTGATCCAGCCGCCCGTTCGCCCGGTTCAGCGGCGCTCCGCCAGCGCGGTGAGGGTCGCCGCGACGGCCGCCGGCGCCGGGTTGCGCTCGTTCTCCTCGCGCAGCGCGAGCGCGGCGGCCCGGTACGTCCCGGAGCCGAGCAGTTCGGCGGCGGCGGCCTCGATCGCGTCGGTGTCGGCGAACTGCCCGGGGATGTCGAGACCGGCGCCGCTCGCGGTGACACGGCGGGCGATCAGCGACTGGTCGAGGCCGTTGGGCACGGCGAGTTGCGGCACCCCGGCGGCCAGCGACGTCGACACGACGCCGGCGCCCGCGTGGTGCACGACGAGGTCGCAGCTCGGCAGCAGCAGGTGCAGTGGGACGCGTTCGAGCACCCGCACCCCGTCGGGGACCTCGCCGAGGCGCGCGCGGTCCTCGCCCGTCACCGCGACGACGACCTCCACGTCGAGCCGGCCCAGCGCGTCGAGGATCCTCGGCACGGCGAACGTGACGGGCCCGTACATGCGTGTGACGGACGTGCCCCAGATGACGCACACCCGGCGTCGGGCAGGCCGCTCCATCGTCCAGCCGGGCATCGAGCCCGGCCCGTTGTACGGCACCACGCGCAGCGGCAGCCGCTCGGCGCCGAGCGGCGGGGCCAGGGGCCCGGGCGTCGGGTCGATCGCGTGCGTGACCTTCTCGAAGCCGGCCTGGCCCACGCCGTACCGGTCGAACGCCTTGCTCGTGTCGACGGGCACGAGGTCGAGCCCCGGCTCGCTCTCGTCCGTGCCGACGGCGCCCCACAGGTGCACGGCGGACGGCACGCCGAGCACCCGCGCGTTCAGCAGGCCCTCGATGGAGACCAGGTCGTGCACCAGCAGGCCGGGCCGCCAGGCGCGGCCGAACGCGACCGCCGCGTCGGTGCTGCGGGTCGCGGCCGCCACGATCCCGGGGTTGTGCTCCTCGAACCATCCGCCGAGGTCGAACTCCGCGAGGTCGCCCAGCGGTTCGCCGGTGAGCGGGTGCGGCGGCAGCTCGGCGAACGGCCACAGGCCGTCGCGGGCGTTGAGGTAGTTCTGCAGCCTGGCCTGGAACGTCATGTCCCAGCCGTCCAGGATGGGCACGGGCGTCAGCCCGGCGCGCGTGAGCTGGTCGGTCTGCGACGGCGCGCACACCACGCGCACGTCGTGCCCGGCAGCGCGCAGCGCCCAGCCGAGCGGCACCATCGGGAACCAGTGGCCCGGCCAGTCCGACACGGCGAACAGGACGCGCAGGGCCCGCCGTCCGCCGCGCCCGCCCCCACCACGGTCGGTGCCGGTGTGCT
>NZ_JAGIQL010000174.1 GCF_017813245.1 Streptomyces montanisoli | reverse complement strand
CGGGAGCGGCCGGCGCCGCCGGCGGGGCGTGCGGCGGCCCGCCTTCCGGCTGCCCGCCTTCCGGCTGCCCGCCCGGTGGCTGCCCGCCCGGCGGCTGCGGTGCGTTGGACTGCGTCACGAATAACCCCCGTGGGCGGATGACGAGTTGACGCCTTCCAGCCTGGCAGAGAACGCGACCCGCGCGTGGCGTCAGAGCGTCACGGGGGCGGTGCCGTACTTCTCCACGTACGCGCGCGCCTCCCGTAGCTCCTCCCTGTGCAGCGCCTCGGCCGCCGCGAGGACCTGCGGCAGCAGGTGGCGCTCCTGCGTGATCGCGCGGAAGGCGAGCTGCACCGTCACCTCGTGCGCCGGGCGGTGGATCACCTCGACGCGGTCGCCCGACCTGATCTCGCCCGGCTCGATCACCCGCAGGTACGCGCCCGTGGCGGCCCGCTGGGTGAAGCGCTTGACCCAGCCCTTCTCCTCGACCCAGCCCTGGAACGTGCGGCACGGGATGCGTCCGCTGGAGATCTCCAGCACGAGTTCGTCACCCACGCGCCAGCGCTCGCCGATCTTCGCGTGTGTGAGGTCGAGCCCGTACGTCGTGAGGTTCTCGCCGAACGCGCCGTTGTGCAGGGGGCGCCCGATCTCCGCCTCCCACTGGTCGAGGTCCTCGCGCGCGTACGCGTAAACCGCCTGGTCGCTGCCGCCGTGGTGGCGCGTGTCGCACACCGCGTCGCCGCCGAGCCCGCTGCCGCCCTCGCCCTTCGGGCCCGGGTCGCAGACCCGGACGGGCCCGTCCACCGGCCGCTTGTCGATGCCCGTGACGCCCCCGGCCGCGTCCGTGTAGGCCACGACCTTCGGCCGCCCCACGTTCACTGTCAGCACTCTCATGGCGGTCACGGTAGCGGCGGGACTGTCAAAGCCGCCACCCGATTACGGGCGCGAGATAAAAGAGTGTCTTATGCCTCACGTACACTTGCCGGCGTGATCGAAGCACGCCACCTCCGCGTCCTGCGCGCCGTCGCCGCCACCGGGTCCTTCTCCGGTGCGGCGCGCGAGCTCGGCTGCACGCAGCCCGCCGTCAGCCAGCAGATGAAGTCCCTGGAGACGTCCGCCGGCACGCGCCTCGTCGTGCGCACCGGGAGGGAGACGCGCCTCACGCAGGCGGGCGAGGTCCTGGTGCGGCATGCGACGGGCATCCTCGCGGGCCTCACCGCGGCCGAGGAGGAGATCGCCGCGATCGTCGGGCTGCGCGCGGGCCGCGTGCGTCTCGTCTCGTTCCCGAGCGGCAGCTCCACGCTCGTTCCCGCCGCGCTCGCCGCGCTGCGTGCCGCCCATCCGGGCACGCGCGTCTCGCTCGTCGAGGCCGAGCCGCCGCGCTCGGTCTCCATGCTGCGCGACGGGGACTGCGACATCGCCCTGGCGTTCCGCTACGACGGCGGCGAGGGCGAGTGGCAGGACCTGGCCGTACGGCCATTGCTCGTCGACCGGCTCGTCGGCCTCGTGCCCGAGGGGCACCCGCTGGCCGACGCGGGCAAGGTGGCCATGGCCGACCTGGCCGACGAATCCTGGATCGCCGGCTGCCCGCGCTGCCGTACGCAGCTGGTCGGTGCGTGCGAGGCCGCCGGCTTCACGCCCCGCATCGACTTCGCGACGGACGACTACCCGGCCGTGATCGGCCTGGTGGCGGCCGGGCTCGGGGTGGCCACGCTGCCTGAGCTGGCCCTCACCTCCGTGCGTACGGAGGGGGTCAGGAAGCTGACGGTCGAGCCGTCGGTCTCGCGCGAGGTGGTCGCCCTCACGCTGCCCGACCTGGCGCGCGTTCCCGCCGTCGCCGCCACGCTCGACGAGCTGGCGACGGCCGCGGAGGCCGCTGCCTGACGGGTGCGGGCACGCGAGTGCCCAGGTCACCGCGGGGCTGCCGTCCGCCCGCAGTGGGGGTGCTCGCTATGCAGGAACGTTTCTTCGTTCAGTCACCTCGCGGAGGGCTAATCCTCCGCCTGCCCGGCCGTGCCGTGGCCGCCGGTGGACGGCGCGGACGCGGACACGAGGCGCGTGCGCGCCCTGCCCATCAACTCCTCGCGCTCGTCCTCCGTCAGGCCGCCCCACACGCCGTACGGCTCCCGTACCGCCAGCGCGTGTGCCGCGCACTCCGCGCGGACCGGGCACCTCATGCACACCTCTTTCGCCGAGTTCTCGCGCGCGCTCCGTGCCGCACCCCTCTCTCCCTCCGGGTGGAAGAACAGCGAGCTGTCCACACCCCGGCAGGCCGCGAGGAGCTGCCAATCCCACAGATCTGCGTTGGGTCCTGGAAGGCGGGAGAAATCTGCCATTGCTCATGTCCCCTTGAATCCTGGACGGCACCGGATGGTCATGACGGTACATCTCTTGTGTAAGTAGATGTAAATATGACTCTTTGCGAATCTAGCCTCAGACACCACTGAAAGTGAAGAAAAGCCTCTAAATGGGGCATAGCTCTGCGTGAGGGACCCGTAACTCTTTCGGGTGACCATCGTTGATGAGGTCAGGCGGTTGAGAGAACGAGCGATCGGGCACATGTCCGAGAGTGTCAACCGCGCAGGTGACGACATGTACAGCCTGGAGGCTCAAGGTGACGCGCATCAGCTGCGGAGGCCGGTCATGACATCCGTGCTCGTCTGCGACGACTCCCCGCTTGCCCGAGAGGCGCTCCGCCGCGCGGTCGCGACCGTGCCCGGCGTCGAGCGCGTGACGACCGCGGCCAACGGCGAGGAAGTACTCCGCCGCTGGGGCGCCGACCGCTCCGACCTGATCCTGATGGACGTCCGCATGCCGGGCCTCGGCGGTGTCGAGACGGTGCGCCGCCTGCTGTCGGCCGACCCGGGCGCGCGCATCATCATGCTGACCGTCGCGGAGGACCTGGACGGCGTCGCGCTCGCGGTCGCCGCGGGCGCGCGCGGCTACCTGCACAAGGACGCGTCACGCGCCGAGCTGCGCGCGACGGTCACGCAGGCCCTCGCCGACCCGACCTGGCGGCTGGCCCCCCGGCGGCTGCGCTCCGCCGAGATGGGCGCGGCGCCCACGCTCACCGCGCGTGAGATCCAGGTGCTCGAAGGCATGAGCCACGGCAGGTCCAACGCCGAGATCGGCCGTGAGCTCTTCCTGTCCGAGGACACGGTCAAGACGCACGCGAGGCGCCTGTTCAAGAAGCTCGGGGCCTCGGACCGGGCGCACGCGGTGGCGCTCGGCTTCCGCTGGGGACTCGTGCGCTGACGGGCACGCGCTCGCCCCGCCCGCCGTGCGAGCGCGCGCCCGCGGCCCACGCCGTGCGAGCGCGCGCACGGGCTGCTCGCCGGGCCCGTTGCGTGCGGGTGGCCGCGAGTTTTCCGGCCGCGAACACGGCCGCGGCGGCGGTTGTGAGGACGGCCGCGAGGACCCCTGCGCCCGTTTCCCGCGCGATGACGCATCCTTGACTGTGTGGAGTTCCTCGGGGACGAGCCGGACGAGCGCGAGGGGAGGGCGCAGGGGATGAGTTCCGCCGCACCTGCTCATAACGCTTCGGTGCACAACGACAGACGCGGCGCCGCGGACGACGGGACGCCGGTGCACCATGGTCCGATGCGCGACGACGAGACGACGGTGATCGGTGCCCTCGCCCATCGCGCGGTCGACGGCGACGAGCAGGCGACCCACGAACTCCTGGCGCACGTCCACCCACTCGCGCTCCGGTACTGCCGCACGCGCCTGAGCCGTCTGCCCGGTGACGCGCGCCACTTCGTCGAGGACCTCGCGCAGGACGTGTGCGTCGCGGTGCTGATGGCGCTGCCCCGCTACCGCGACACCGGCAAGCCGTTCGAGGCGTTCGTGTTCGCCATCGCCGGACACAAGGTCGCCGACCTCCAGCGGGCCGCCATGCGCCACCCCGGCTCGACGGTCGTGCCGTCGGACCAGATGCCGGAGCGGCCCGACGACTCGCTGGGCCCCGAGGAGCGCGCCCTGCTCAGCAGCGACGCCGAGTGGGCCAAGCAGCTGCTCGCCAACCTCCCGGACACGCAGCGGGAACTGCTCGTGCTGCGGGTGGCCGTCGGGCTGACCGCGGAGGAGACGGGCCAGATGCTCGGCATGTCCCCGGGGGCCGTACGGGTGGCGCAGCACCGCGCGCTGAGCAGGCTGCGGGCGCTCGCCGGGCAGTGAGACGGGCTTGCGCGCGGCTCTCGCCCGGCGCCGGCGTCGCCCCCGAATGGCCGCGGCCCCCCGCGTGTCAACCGCTCAACGTAGCCGCCCGCAGGCTCTCCGTGGGCCCTTTCGGCGCTGTTTCCACAGGCGGAATCAGACACCCCCGTGAGCCCGTTAGCATGGACATCCGCACCGATCAAGGCCATATGGGGAAGGTGTCATGACTGCGAACGTCGACGGAGTGCCTGGGAAATTCGCGACACTCGGGCTGACATACGACGACGTCCTGCTCCTGCCCGGGGCCTCGGAGGTGCTGCCGAACGAGGTGGACACGTCGTCCCTCGTCTCGCGCAACGTCAGGGTGAACATCCCGCTGCTGTCCGCCGCGATGGACAAGGTCACCGAGGCGCGCATGGCCATCGCGATGGCCCGCCAGGGCGGCGTGGGCGTGCTGCACCGCAATCTCTCCGTCGCCGACCAGGCCAACCAGGTCGACCTGGTCAAGCGGTCCGAGTCCGGCATGGTCACCGACCCGATCACGGTCAGGCCCGACGCGACGCTCGGCGAGGCCGACGAGCTGTGCGCGAAGTTCCGCATCAGCGGCGTGCCGGTGACGGACGCGGGCGGCCGGCTGCTCGGCATCGTCACCAACCGGGACATGGCCTTCGAGTCGGACCGCCGCCGCGAGGTGCGCGAGGTCATGACGCCGATGCCGCTGGTCACGGGCAAGGTCGGCATCTCGGGTGTGGACGCGATGGCGCTGCTGCACCGGCACAAGATCGAGAAGCTCCCGCTCGTCGACGACGAGGGCGTGCTCAAGGGCCTCATCACCGTCAAGGACTTCGTGAAGGCCGAGCAGTACCCGAACGCGGCGAAGGACTCCGAGGGCCGGCTGCTCGTCGGCGCCGCCGTCGGCGCCAGCCCCGAGGCGCTCGACCGCTCGCAGGCGCTCGTCGAGGCGGGCGTCGACTTCCTCGTCGTGGACACCTCGCACGGGCACAACAGCAACGCGCTCGGCTGGATGTCGAAGATCAAGTCGAGCGTCCCCGTCGACGTCGTCGGCGGCAACGTCGCCACGGCCGACGGCGCCAAGGCGCTGCTCGACGCGGGTGTGGACGGCGTCAAGGTGGGCGTGGGCCCCGGCTCCATCTGCACCACGCGCGTCGTCGCCGGCATCGGCGTCCCGCAGGTCACGGCCATCTACGAGGCGGCGACGGCCTGCCTGGCGGCGGGCGTCCCGGTCATCGGCGACGGCGGCCTGCAGTACTCGGGCGACATCGGCAAGGCGCTCGCCGCCGGCGCCCAGACGGTGATGCTCGGCAGCCTGCTCGCGGGCTGCGAGGAGTCGCCCGGTGAGCTGCAATTCATCAACGGCAAGCAGTTCAAGTCCTACCGGGGCATGGGCTCGCTCGGCGCGATGCAGTCGCGCGGCCAGGCACGCTCGTACTCGAAGGACCGCTACTTCCAGGCCGAGGTGGCCTCGGACGACAAGCTCGTGCCCGAGGGCATCGAGGGCCAGGTGCCCTACCGCGGTCCGCTCTCCGCGGTGCTGCACCAGCTCATCGGCGGACTGCGTCAGACGATGGGGTACGTGGGCGCCGCGTCGATCGACGAGATGGAGCGCAAGGGCAGGTTCGTCCGCATCACGGCGGCCGGGCTCAAGGAGAGCCACCCGCACGACATCCAGATGACGGTGGAGGCGCCGAACTACAGCTCGCGCTGAGTTCGAGCGCGGGTTCGAGCGCTGATGCACAGGCAGGGGGCGGTCCGGCGCGCGGGCCGCCCCTCCGCCTTGCCAGGACCCGTCGGTGATACTTGACGGCGGCAGACGTAGAGGGAAAGGCCACATCGTGACTGAGATCGAGATCGGGCGCGGCAAGCGCGGGCGCAGGGCGTACGCGTTCGACGACATCGCCGTCGTCCCCAGCCGGCGCACGCGCGACCCCAAGGAGGTCTCGATCGCGTGGCAGATCGACGCCTACCGGTTCGACCTGCCGTTCCTCGCCGCCCCCATGGACTCGGTGGTCTCGCCGCGCACGGCGATCCGCATCGGCGAGTCGGGCGGTCTCGGGGTGCTCAACCTCGAAGGGCTGTGGACGCGCTACGAGGACCCGCAGCCGCTGCTCGACGAGATCGCCGGCCTCGACGAGTCCACCGCCAACCGGCGCCTCCAGGAGATCTACGCGGCTCCCATCAAGGAGGAGCTGATCGGGCAGCGCATCAAGGAGGTGCGTGACTCCGGCGTCGTCACGGCCGCCGCGCTCTCGCCGCAGCGCACCGCGCAGTTCTCGAAGGCCGTCGTCGACGCGGGCGTGGACATCTTCGTCATCCGCGGCACGACGGTCTCCGCCGAGCACGTGTCGGGCGCGGCCGAGCCGCTCAACCTCAAGCAGTTCATCTACGAGCTCGACGTGCCGGTCATCGTCGGCGGCTGCGCCACCTACACGGCGGCGCTGCACCTGATGCGCACGGGCGCGGCCGGCGTCCTCGTCGGCTTCGGCGGCGGCGCCGCGCACACCACGCGCAACGTGCTGGGCATCCAGGTGCCGATGGCCACGGCCGTCGCGGACGTGGCGGCGGCACGCCGCGACTACATGGACGAGTCCGGCGGCCGGTACGTGCACGTGATCGCGGACGGCGGTGTCGGCTGGTCGGGCGACCTGCCCAAGGCGATCGCCTGCGGCGCCGACTCGGTGATGATCGGCTCCCCGCTCGCGCGCGCCTCCGACGCGCCGGGCAAGGGCCGCCACTGGGGCATGGAGGCCGTCCACGAGGACGTGCCGCGCGGCAAGCTGGTCGACCTCGGGATGGTCGGCACGCTGGACGAGGTCCTCACGGGCCCGTCCCACTTCCCCGACGGCTCGATGAACTTCTTCGGCGCCCTGCGCCGCGCGATGGCCACCACCGGTTACAGCGAGCTCAAGGAGTTCCAGCGCGTGGAGGTCACCGTCGCCGACGCGCAGCACAAGCGCTGAAGCGGGCCGCGGCGCCCGGCACGGAGGAAGGTCCGTGCCGGGCGCCGCGCCGTGCGAAACCGGTGCTCAGAGCCGGTGCTCAGAAGTCGGTGCTCAGAGCCGGTACGCGGCACCCGCCGGGCTCGCGCCCCTGGTGTCGAGCAGCAGCTGGGCCTTGACCGCGAGCCCCTGAAGGTCGTAGGTGCGGTGGTGCTGGAGCAGCACCGTCAGGTCGGCGTCGGCGGCCGCCTCGTACAGCGACTCGGCGCGCGGCACCGGCACGCCGCGCACGCGCCATTCCGGGACGTACGGGTCGTGGAAGCTGACCGCGGCCCCCAGGTCCGCCAGGCGGCCCGCGATCTCGGTGGCGGGTGACGCCTCCCGGTCGGCGAGGTCCTGCTTGTACGTGACGCCGAGGAGCAGCACGCGCGCCCCGCGCGCGGACTTGCCGTGCTCGTTGAGCAGGGCGGCGCAGCGCTGGATCACGTACTGCGGCATGCGGCCGTTGATCTCCTGCGCGAGGCCGACCATGCGCAGCGGGTGCGGGTGGCCGGGCGCGCGCCCCGTGTGCGGCAGGTAGCCGGGGTCGATCGGCACGCCGTGGCCGCCGACGCCGGGCCCGGGGCGGAACGCCTGGAAGCCGAACGGCTTGGTCTCCGCGCAGCGGATGACGTCCCACAGGTCGACGCCCATGTCGTGGCAGAGGATCGCCATCTCGTTGACGAGCGCGATGTTGACGTGCCGGAAGTTGGTCTCCAGCAGCTTGACCATCTCGGCCTCGCGCGTGCCGCGCGCGCGGACCACCTTCTCGGAAAGGCGCCCGTAGAACGCGGCGGCGGACTCGGTGCAGGCAGGGGTGAGGCCGCCGATCACCTTCGGCGTGTTGGCTAGCGCGTGCGTGCGGCTGCCGGGGTCGAGCCGGCCGGGGGAGTACGCGAGGTGGAAGTCGCGTCCCGCCCGCAGCCCCGAGCCGTCCTCCAGGACGTCGCGCAGGAAGCCCTCCGTGGTGCCGGGCGCGACGGGGGACTCCAGTACGACCGTGGTGTGCGGGCGCAGCCGCGCCGCGAGGGCGCGCGCCATCTCGCCGACGGCGGTCAGGTCGGGTGTGCGGTCGGGTCCGAGCGGGGCGGGTGCGCAGATGACGGCGGTGCGCACCCGGCCGAGTTCGGCGGGGTCGGTGGTGGGCCGGAAGCCGCCGGACAGCATGCGGCGTGCCTCGGCCGCCGTCAGCGCGCCCTCCGCGGGCGTGTGGCCGGCGGCGAGCTGGGCGACCGTGCGCGGGTCGGCGTCGAAGCCGACGGTGGCGATCCCGGCGGACACGGCGGCCCGTGCGAGCGGCAGGCCGAGGTGGCCGAGTCCGACGACGGCGAGGTCTGCGGGCATGGCGGCGGCCGTCCTTCCTTGGTCGGAGGGGACTGAGGACGCCTGCCGTGGACGCGGGCGGCGGGAGGGCCGGGCGCGCGCGGGCAGCGCGGCACACACGGCGGCTCCGTCGCACGCAGCGGTCGGGCGCACTGTCAGACTAGGCGTAAATATGACCGTTATGTCGGATTGAGGGATCTCGCAACTCGGCGTGTTGTCGCAGGTAGCGGCAGGTACGCCCGGGTGGGTGGTCGCCGTTGTCCACAGGCGGTGGCTGAGGCGGTGGCTGAAGCACGCGAAGCCGGACAGAATCGAGGGGACGGCTTGATCCGGACGGGGGCGACGGGAGGCAGCGGTGAGGACAGCGACACTGGGGCCCGCGCAGCGCGAGCAGGCGCTGGCCGCGATGGCCGAGCGTGAACTGGACGTGCTGGTGGTCGGCGCGGGCGTGGTCGGCGCGGGCACCGCGCTCGACGCGGTGACGCGCGGCCTCGCGACGGGGATCGTCGAGGCGCGCGACTGGGCGTCGGGCACGTCGAGCCGGTCGAGCAAGCTCATCCACGGCGGTCTTCGCTACCTGGAGATGCTGGACTTCGCGCTGGTGCGCGAGGCGCTCAAGGAGCGCGGGCTGCTGCTGGAGAAGCTGGCGCCGCACCTGGTCAAGCCGGTCCCGTTCCTGTACCCGCTCCAGCACAAGGGGTGGGAGCGCCTCTACGCGGGCTCCGGCGTCGCGATGTACGACGCGATGTCGGTGTCGTCCGGCCACGGCAGGGGCCTGCCGACGCACCGTCACCTGACGCGCCGCCACGCGCTGCGGGTGGCCCCGTGCCTCAGGAAGGACGCCCTGGTCGGCGCCCTCCAGTACTACGACGCGCAGATGGATGACGCCCGTTACGTGGCCACGCTGGTGCGCACGGCGGCCGCGTACGGCGCGCACGCGGCGAGCAGGGCGCGCGTCGTGGGCTTCCTGCGCGAGGGTGAGCGGGTCGTCGGTGCCCGCGTGCAGGACGTCGAGGGCGGCGGCGAGTACGAGATCAGGGCGAAGCAGGTGGTCAACGCGACCGGGGTGTGGACGGACGACACCCAGGGGCTGATCGCCGAGCGCGGGCAGTTCCACGTGCGCGCGTCGAAGGGCATCCACCTGGTGGTGCCGAAGGACCGCATCCACTCCTCGACGGGGCTGATCCTGCGCACGGAGAAGTCGGTCCTGTTCGTCATCCCGTGGGGCCGGCACTGGATCGTGGGCACCACGGACACCGACTGGAACCTCGACAAGGCGCACCCCGCGGCGTCGAGCGCGGACATCGACTACCTGCTCGAACACGTCAACAGCGTGCTGGCGGTGCCGCTCACGCGCGACGACGTCGAGGGCGTGTACGCGGGGCTTCGGCCGCTGCTCGCCGGGGAGTCCGACGCGACGAGCAAGCTGTCGCGCGAGCACACCGTCGCCCACCCGGTGCCGGGGATGGTGGTGGTCGCGGGCGGCAAGTACACGACGTACAGGGTGATGGCGAAGGACGCGGTGGACGAGGCGGTGCACGGTCTCGACCAGCGCGTGGCCGCGTGCGTCACGGAGGACGTGCCGCTGCTCGGAGCCGAGGGCTACCACGCGCTGTGGAACGGCAGGGCGCGCATGGCCGCCCGTGCGGGGCTGCACGTCGCGCGGGTGGAGCACCTGCTGAACCGGTACGGGACGCTCGCCGAGGAGGTGCTCGACCTGATCGAGTCCGACCCCGGGCTCGGCGCTCCGCTCGCCGCCGCGGACGACTACCTGCGGGCCGAGATCGTCTACGCGGCTTCGCACGAGGGCGCGCGCCACCTGGACGACGTCCTGACGAGGCGTACGCGCATCGCGATCGAGACCTTCGACCGCGGCACGCGCAGCGCGCGGGAGTGCGCCGAGCTGATGGCGCCCGTACTCGGCTGGGACGCGGGCCAGGTGGACCGCGAGGTGGAGCACTACGAGAAGCGGGTGGAGGCGGAACGCGAGTCGCAGCGCCAGCCCGACGACCTGACGGCGGACGCCGCCCGCCTCGGGGCGCCGGACATCGTGCCCCTCTGATCCGGTCCCGGCCGCATCCAGCGCGCCCGGGGGCGGGGGCCGGGCGCGCCGGTGCTGCGCTACCGTCTGACCCGGGGGGAGCCGGGTCGCCGCGTGGGGGACAATGGAGGCTCCGCCAGGGCGGGTTACGGGAATCGCAGAGGGGACGCATGTCGGAGGCTGAGCAGCCGCGGAACGCGGCGCAGGACCCCCAACGGGACGAACCCCAGCGGGAAGAGGCCGAACACCCGGAGGCCGACGGCAAAGCGGCCGGCTCGGAGAAGCCCAAAAAGCCGGAGAAGCCGGAGAAGTCAGGAAAGCCGGAGAAGCCGCGAGAGGCCGTCAAGGAAGACGCGGAACCGGAAGCGGCAGAACACCAAGCGGCAGAACACCAAGCGGCAGAAGCCGAAACGGCCGCGCGCGCCGACGCGGCGAAGGGCGGCCACGCGTCGCGGCTGCTCGCCGGGCGCTACCGGCTCCAGGACGTGCTCGGGCGCGGCGGCATGGGCACTGTCTGGCGCGCACTCGACGAGATGCTCGGCCGTACCGTCGCCGTCAAGGAACTGCGCTTTCCCGGCGCCATCGACGACGACGAGAAGCGCAGGCTGATCACCCGCACGCTCCGCGAGGCGAAGGCGATCGCGCGGATCCGCAACAAGGGCGCGGTCACCGTCTTCGACGTCGTCGACGAGGACGACAGGCCCTGGATCGTGATGGAGCTCATCGAGGGCAAGTCCCTCGCCGAGGTCATCCGCGAGGACGGCACGCTCACCCCGCGGCGGGCCGCCGAGGTCGGGCTCGCCGTGCTCGACGTGCTGCGCCAGGCGCACCTGCAGGGCATCCTGCACCGCGACGTGAAGCCGTCCAACGTCCTGATAGCGGAGGAAGGGCGCGTCGTCCTCACCGACTTCGGCATCGCCCAGGTCGAGGGCGACCCGTCCGTCACCTCCACCGGCATGCTCGTCGGCGCGCCCTCGTACATCTCGCCCGAGCGCGCCCGCGGCCACAAGCCGGGCCCCGCGGCCGACATGTGGTCGCTCGGCGGCCTGCTGTACGCGGCTGTCGAGGGCACCCCGCCCTACGACAAGGGCTCCGCGATCGCGACGCTGACCGCCGTGATGACGGAAGCGGTCGACCGCCCCGTCCACGCGGGCCCGCTCGAAGACGTCATCTACGGGCTCCTCGCGAAGGACCCGGACAAGCGCCTCGACGACGCCCGTACCCGCGCCCTGCTCCTGAAGGTCGTCAACGCGCCCGACGCGCCGAAGAAGCGCCCCGAGCCGCCGGCCGACCTCGACGCCACCCGCGCCGTCCCGCTCGCCGCCCTGCCGGAGGCGCCCGCAGCGCCCACGGACGGGTCGCGCGCGTCCGGGCCCGCCCGGCGACCCGCCGCCGGATCGTCCACGAAACCCTTCGCGAAGCCCTTCGCCAACCGGTTCGCCAAGCCCGCGGGCGCCCGGCGCCAGGCCGCGGAGGCCGGATGGCCCGGCGGCTCGGCCGCAGGCGGCGGCCGCGCCGGCTGGCGCCGAGATTGGGAGGGGGCAGGGGCGGAGGCCGGACCGCGGAGGAGGGGGGGGGGGGGGCACCGCGGGGGGGGGGGGGGGGGGGGGGGGGGGGGGGGGGGGGGGGGGGGGGGGGGGGGGGGGGGGGGGGGGGGGGGGGGCGGGGGGGGGGGGGGGGGGGGGGGGGGGGGGGGGGCGGGGGGGGGGGG
>NZ_JAGIQL010000173.1 GCF_017813245.1 Streptomyces montanisoli | reverse complement strand
CCCCCCCCCCCCCCCCCGCTCCCCCCCCCCGCCCCCCCCCCCCCCCCCCCCCCCCCCCCCCCCCCCCCCCCTCCTCTCCGGCCGACGGACGGCCTCCCGGATACACCGGTGGCTGGGGTTCAGGCGTGTGCTCTCCCGCTCTGCAGCGTCCCGGCGCCCGCGCCGCACCCTGCTCGCCGTCGCGGGCGCCGGGACGCTGCTGGTTCCGGCGGCCCTCGCGGGCCGCCCGGGCACGCAGTGGGCGGCGCTCGCGGCAGGCGTCGTCCTGCTGGTGTGGCACGTGCTGGTCGCCAGGGCGGGCGGCACCCGTGGCCGCGGGGTGGCGGGTCTGGCCGCCGAGGCGTTCGGCCCACGTGCCGAAGTCGCCGTCCACGTCCTCTACTTCGCGGGGATCGCCTGCGGCCAGGCGGCGGTGGCCGGCGCGGCCGGTGAGTTCGCCGCCGACGGCCGGGCCGCCACTGTGGTGTCCGCCGCGGTGCTGCTGGTGGCCGGCGGCTGCGCGCACGCCGGGCTGCTGCCCGGCCCCGGGGGCCGCGCCACCCGGCTGGCCGCCGTGCTGCTGCTGACCGCGGCGTGGTGGCTGCTGCCCGGGCTGCTCCGTCTCGACGGGCGTCTCCCGGACGGCGGCGCCTGGGGACCGGCCGCTGTCCTCGTGGTGCTGTTCGCCTGGGTCGGCGCCGAGGGCGACGTGCCGGCGCTGCCCCGACTGCGGCCACGGGCCGTGGCGCGGCTGCTGTACGGGCCCGCGGTGTGCGCCGCCTCGCTCGCGCTGGTGCTCGCCGCGCCGCAGCCGGGCCCGGATTCCGTGCGGGCGGCGCGGGTTGCCGGGGCGGCCGCGGCGGTCGTGCTGACCGCCTACTGCGCCACCAACCTGGCCTCCTGCGGGGCCCGCTGGTCCCGGCTATGGCTGCGGTCGGCGCCGCTTGACGCTACTGTGCCTGCGGGAACACCGGCAAAGGCGCCGGCGGCGGCGTCGCCGGTGACGCGAAGGGGTATATGGGCGGCAGTGGCCGTCGCGGCAGCCGTACTCGCTCTCGCGCGCGCCGTCCATCTCCCGGCCGCCGTCCTCCTCCTCGGACCGGGCACGGCGACCGCCTGCGTTCTCGTCCTGCCCGCCGCCGCGGCGTTGCGCCTCCACCGCGCGACGCCGGTCCCGGAAGCCTCTCTTCCCGGCGCCGTCGCCCCGTCCTCCGACATGTTCGAGCCGTAAGACAGGAGCCCTGCCCCGTGACCTCTCCCGCGATCAACCAGGCCGCTTCCAAGGTGCTGCGCGCCCCGGCCGCCGACCCGGCCACGGCCGCCGCCCACTTCCACCGGAGGGCCACCTTCGAGGCCGACGTCTCGGACGTGCACGCCGACATCGAGTCGGGCGCGGACTCGTTCGTACTCGTCGACACCCGGAGCACCGAGGCCTACGACCAGGGCCACGTCCCCGGCGCGGTCCACCTGCCCACCGACGAGATCGCCGAGCGCGCCGCCTCGCTCGTACCGGCGGGCAGCCTCGTCGTCACCTACTGCTGGGGCCCCGGCTGCAACGGCGCGACGCGCGCGGCGTTCGCCTTCGCCACCGCCGGCTACCAGGTGAAGGAGATGCTGGGCGGCTTCGAGTACTGGTCACGCGAGGGCTTCCCGGTGGAGGACACCGCGGGGGTGCGCCGCGGAGCCCCCGACCCGCTCACCGCGCCCGCGGCCGGCGCCTGCGGCTGCTGACGTCCGGCACGTGAGGCGGGGCCCGGGGACCACTCCCCCGGGCCCCGCTCCGCGTCCGGGGCCGGCCGGCTTCAGCGCGCGCCGGGACCGGCGCCGGCCAGGCCCGTCTCCTCGTAGGCGAGGTCCAGCGCGGCGACGTCGAGCCCCTCGGCCAGCCGTACGGCGCGCACCGCGCGGTAGATCTGGTTGAGGTGCGCGATGTCGTGGCCGATCACCTTGCGGATCATGACCTCCAGGGTCTCGCCGCCCTGCTCGCCGTGGCGGCCGGTGCGCTGCCAGTCCCCGCGCGGCAGGGCACGCAGCAGTGCCACGTTGGAGGCACGCAGCCCCGTCCAGGCGTCCAGCATCTGCCAGAACGGCAGCCGAGCCAGCGGCGTCCACCGCTCCTCGTCGTAGCCGGGGTAGGAGGGGTCGTCCTCGGTGATCACCAGCCGCCAGCGGAACCCGTAGACGATGTCGACGTCGAAGAGGTGCCCGACGACGCCGGAGGCCGGCCACTCGCCCTCCTCCGGGGCACTCTCCAGCAGCCGTACGGAGGTGTCCGCGCAGAACCGGGAGGCGCGCACGGGCGTCAGGGCCATCTCAGCGAACGGGTCGCGGTCGCCGGCCACGTCCAGCAGGGCGGACACGTACGCGTCGGGGTCGTCGGTGGCCGAGGGGATGTCGATGCGGTGCACACCGTTGCCGGTCTGTTCGGTCACGGTCATCGCTGATTGCCTCCTGCGTGTGGCGGCCCCGGCGTGTCGCCTGACGGGCTTGCCCGGCGACCCTCCCACCGCGACCTGCCGGCCTGCCACCGTCCGCGCCTGTCACCTTCCGGCACCGGCACCTAGCGGACGGTTCCCGCCCCGTCCCGGCGTGGCAACCCGGCCCCCGGTCACGGCTGTTGCCGGTCCGTGTCGAGCAGCGCGGCCAGCTCGTCCCGTGTGCTGCGCGACGCCAGCGTCAGGCGGGACGCGGCCAGCGCACGGGGGAACTGCTCGTCCGGCCGCGCGAGGACGACGACGAGCTTCCACGAATCCACCGACCGGCACAGGCCCGGCGGCAGGCCGCCCGCCCGCGGCAGTGCGCTCACCAGCCGCCACTGCTCCTCGAAGCAGTGTGCCGTCACGCGCTGGCCCGAGCCCGGTGCATACAGGTCGGGCCGCACGTAGAACGACCAGCGTCGTGCGCCGGCGCCGCACTCCCAGTGCCAGGCCGCCTGGGGTACGAGCACGCCCTGGGCGTCGGTCCTGAGCAGGCCGCGCAGTAAGGGCGGAGGGATGACGTCCGCTCGCACGGGACCGCACCTCCTGTCGTCGCGCCACGGCGCGGTGGGCCGATGGGCCGGGAGCCATCAGGAGTGTCGCGGTTGGCGGCCCGCCGTGTCAGCGGAGTCGCGCGAACCGGCGTGGCAGCTTCATGCCAGAAGGCGAACGGCCCGCGGTCAGCGGGCCGTTCGCCTTCGTCGTCGTCACCGGCAGGGGCGGCAGGAGTCGAACCTGCGGCGTCCGCTTTTGGAGAGCGGTGCTCTGGCCTCTGAGCTACACCCCTTCGTCCTCGTCACTCCGACTCTGACAGGGACGCCTCAGACGTGTCATGTGATTATCCGCGTGTCGGGCGGTCCTCCCCCGTATGGCCCCGCCCGGCACACGGCTGACGGGCTCTCACCTCTTCGCGGCGGCCCACGCGTGCTGGATGACCAGATCGGCCTTGAGCTCGGAGAGCTGCACGGCGACCGCGGAGGGGGCGGTGCCGCCGCGTCCGCTGCGCGAGGCGAGCGCGCCCTGCACGTTGAGCACCGAGCGCACGTCCGGCGTCAGATGCGGGGAGATCTTGGCGAACTGCTCGTCGGTCAGCTCGTCCAGGTCGATGCCGAGCGCCTCGCACTCCTTGACGCACTCCCCCGCGACCTCGTGCGCCACCCGGAACGGCACCCCCTGCTTGACCAGCCACTCCGCGATGTCCGTGGCGAGCGAGAACCCGGCGGGCGCCAGCTCCTCCATGCGGGTCCTGTTGATCTTCAGGGTGGCCATCATGCCGGTGAAGGCGGGCAGCAGGACCTCCAGCTGGTCGCAGGAGTCGAAGACCGGCTCCTTGTCCTCCTGCAGGTCGCGGTTGTACGCGAGCGGCAGCGCCTTGAGCGTCGCCATCAGGCCCGTCAGATTGCCGACCAGGCGGCCCGACTTGCCGCGGGCGAGCTCCGCGATGTCCGGATTCTTCTTCTGCGGCATGATCGACGAGCCGGTCGAGTAGGCGTCGTCCAGCGTCACGAAGGAGAACTCCTTCGTGTTCCAGATGATGACCTCCTCCGCGATGCGCGAGAGGTTCACGCCGATCATCGCGGTGATGAACGCGAACTCGGCGACGAAGTCGCGCGACGCGGTGCCGTCGATGGAGTTGCCCGACGAGCCCCGCTCGAAGCCGAGGTCCACCGCGACGGCCTCCGGGTCGAGGCCGAGGGACGACCCGGCGAGCGCGCCGGAGCCGTACGGGGAGACCGCCGTGCGCTTGTCCCACTGGCGCAGCCGCTCCGCGTCCCTCGACAGCGCCTGGACGTGCGCGAGCACGTGGTGCGCGAACAGCACGGGCTGTGCGTGCTGGAGGTGCGTACGGCCCGGCATCGCGACGGTGGGGTGGGCCTCCGCGAGGCCGACGAGGGCGTCCTGGAGGCCGGCGATCAGGCCGCCGATGACGCGGGCGTGGTCGCGCAGGTACATCCGGAAGAGGGTGGCGACCTGGTCGTTGCGCGAGCGGCCCGCGCGCAGCTTGCCGCCGAGGTCGGGGCCGAGCCGCTCCAGCAGCCCACGTTCGAGCGCGGTGTGGACGTCCTCATCGGCGACGGTCCCGGTGAAGCTGCCGTCGGCGACGTCGTCCTCCAGCTGGGCGAGGCCGGCGAGCATCTCCGTCTGCTCGTCCGCGGTGAGCAAGCCCGCCTTGTGCAGCACGCGGGCGTGCGCGCGTGACCCGGCGATGTCGTACGGGGCCAGGCGCCAGTCGAAGTGCACGGACGCGGAGAGCTTCGCCAGGGCGTCGGCCGGTCCGTCGGCGAACCGGCCGCCCCAGAGCCTGACGTCACCGTTGTTGCTGCTCACTGCTGCTCCTGAGGGAGAGGAAGGCGGTCATGGTGGTCGTGTGGTGCCGCGCACGCGGCGGCGCGCGGGCGGGTGGGTGGAACCGGCACCGCCTCCCCGCCCACGAGGGAGCGGGGAGGCGGTGGGATGCCGGTAGCGGCCGCGCCTTGGGCATCTGGTGCCCTGGGGCAGGTTAGCCCTGGAGGTCGCGCTTGGCGGCGATCTTCGAGGAGAGGCCGAAGATCTCGATGAAGCCCTGCGCCTTCGACTGGTCGAACGTGTCGCCGGTGTCGTACGTGGCGAGGTTGAAGTCGTAGAGCGACGAGTCGGAGCGGCGGCCGGTGACCACGGCGCGGCCGGCGTGCAGCGTCATCCGGATGTCGCCGGTGACGTGCTCGTTGGCCTCGTTGATGAAGCCGTCGAGCGCGCGCTTGAGCGGGGAGAACCACTGGCCGTCGTAGACGAGCTCGCCCCAGCGCTGCTCGACCTGCCGCTTGTAGCGGGCGAGCTCGCGCTCGACGGTCACGCTCTCCAGCTCCTGGTGGGCGGTGATCAGCGCGATCGCGCCGGGCGCCTCGTAGACCTCGCGCGACTTGATGCCCACGAGCCGGTCCTCGACCATGTCGATGCGGCCGATGCCCTGGGCGCCGGCGCGCTCGTTGAGCTGCTGGATGGCCTGGAGGACGGTGACGGGCCTGCCGTCGATGGCGACGGGGACGCCGGCCTTGAAGGAGATGACGACCTCGTCGGCCTCGCGGGGCGCGGCCGGGTTCTGCGTGTAGTCGTAGATGTCCTCGATGGGCGCGTTCCAGATGTCCTCGAGGAAGCCCGTCTCGACGGCACGTCCGAAGACGTTCTGGTCGATGGAGTACGGGGACTTCTTGGTGGTCGCGATCGGCAGGTTCTTCTGCTCGCAGAACGCGATCGCCTTGTCGCGGGTCATCGCGTAGTCGCGCACGGGGGCGATGCACTTGAGGCCGGGAGCGAGGGCGACGATGCCGGCCTCGAAGCGGACCTGGTCGTTGCCCTTGCCGGTGCAGCCGTGGGCGACGGTGCCGGCGCCGTGCTTCTCGGCGGCGGCGACGAGGTGCTTGACGATCGCGGGCCTGGACAGGGCGGACACCAGCGGGTAGCGGTCCATGTAGAGCGCGTTGGCCTTGATGGCCGGCAGGCAGTACCCGTCGGCGAACTCGTCCTTCGCGTCGGCGACCTCGGCCTCGACGGCCCCGCAGGCGAGGGCGCGCTTGCGGATGACATCCATGTCCTCGCCGCCCTGGCCGACATCGACGGCGACGGCGATCACCTCGGCGCCCGTCTCCTCGGCGATCCAACCGATGGCGACGGACGTGTCCAGGCCGCCCGAGTAGGCGAGTACGACGCGCTCGGTCACGAGTCTCTCCTTAGGATGCATTCGCTGATGGGTATAACTATGCAAGCCTCCGCATGGTTTGTCAAAACCGGTGGTCAGGCGCGCGGCCGAAGCACGAACCTCCTGGTCGCCCCGGGCGCGCCCGAGCGCCGCTCAGGGGTCAGGCGGCGAGCAGCCGCTCGCCGCTCAGGGGTCAGGCGGCGAGCAGCCGCTCGCTCAGCTCCCACAGCCGCAGGGAGTTGGCGGGGTCGAGCGACTGCGAGGTCGCGTCCGACGGGATGCTGTCCGCCGTCAGCGGCCGCTCCTCGTCGTCCAGCGGCGCCACGTCGCTGTCCTTGAGGTAGACGCCGCCGATGTCCGCGAGCAGCGGGCTCGCGGCCCCGAACACGATGGTCGCGGCACCCTGCCGCACGGTCTTCTTCCCGGCGACCGGGTCGATGATCAGCCCGCCGTCCTCGTCGATGAGCCCGGCGGCGCGCAGCCCTTCCGCGCCGGCCGCCGCGTTGAGGGCCGTGCCCACGACCACGCCCGGGTGGGCCGAGTAGCCGCGGATGGAGTCCGGGGCCCATCGGCGGTCGAGTTCGGCCGCGAACAGGACGTTGGCGGCCTTCGACTGGGCGTACGCCAGATGCGGCTCGTAGTCGCCCGCGCCGAAGTGCGGGTCGTCCCAGCGGATGGTGGAGAAGCGGTGGGCGCCGGACGTCACGTTGACCACCCGGGCGCCGTGCGCCGCGCGCAGGGCGGGCAGCAGGGCGAGGGTGAGCCGGAAGTGGCCGAGATGGTTGACCGCGAACTGCGTCTCGTAGCCGCGCGCGTCCACCTCACGGCGTTCCGGGGCCGCGACGGCGGCGCAGTTGATCAGCACGTGCAGGGGGCGCCCCGATCCGTTCCACCGCTCGACGAAGGCGTCGACCGACGCGGGGTCGGCCAGGTCGAGCCGGCTGATCTCGACGCCGTCGATCCCGGCCACGGCCTCGCGGGCGCGCTCCGGGCGGCGTGAACCGACGGTCACCCTGGCGCCGCGCGCGGTCAGTGCACGGGTGACCTCGCGGCCGATGCCCGCGTGCCCGCCCGTGACGATGACGTTCCGGCCGGTCAGGTCCGTGCCGGCGAGCACCTCGTCGGCCGTCGAGGCCGGCGTGAATCCGGAGCCGATGGGCTTCTGCTGGTGAGTCATGGGGGTTCTCCTCCGGAGGCGATAAGCGGAACCTTGCTCCCCTTACCTTACGGAGCGACGTTCCGCTTTCGCAAGTGGAGCAGCGCTCCGGCACGCGTGCGACGCGGTACGAGGCGGGCCAGGACCCCGGAGGGTGGGCGGATTCGGCCGTACGGCCCCGGCGCCCGGGCCGCGGCGGCCCGTCGTTCCTAGGCTCCGACCATGCAGACAGCTCTCGTCACGGCATCCGTCCTCGCCGCCCTCCTGACCGGCACCGCCGCCACTCCCTCCGGCGGCGAGCCGCTGCCGAGCGCGCTGGCGGACACCGGCGGCGGCAGCCAGCTGATCACCGTCGTGGCCGCCGGCACCGCGGCAACGACGGGCACGCTGACGTGGTGGGACGAGCGGGGCGGCCGCTGGGTCGAGGCGGGCTCGGCGCCCGCACGGTTCGGCTCGCACGGCCTGACGGAAGGGACGACGCGCAAACAGGGGACGTACACGACCCCGGCCGGCCTCTACGACCTGCCGTACGCCTTCGGCAACGCGGCGCCGCCCGCGGGCACGCGGTACCCGTACCGGCGGGCCACCGCCCGGTCCTGGTGGTGCGAGGACAATGGCTCGCGCGCGTACAACCGGTGGGCGGAGGGGCTGCCGGCGGACTGCGCGGGGAGCGAGTCGGAGCACCTGGCCGACTACCCGACCCAGTACGCGCGGGCCATGGTGGTCGGCTTCAACTACGACCACCCGGTGCACGGCAGGGGCGCGGGCATCTTCCTGCACGTCGACGGGAAGGGCTCGACGGCCGGCTGCGTATCGGTGCCGGCGGACGCCATGGCGTCGATCCTGACCTGGGCGGACCCGGCACGCCACCCGCACATCGCGATCGGCACGGCAGGGGGCGCGACCGCGCTCACGAAGTACTGACATCGAGGCCCCGGCGGCTATAGACCTGTCCAGGCATGTCCAGTACTGTTCCAGACATGCCTGGACAGGTTCACAAGCATCATCGCATCGCCCGCGTACTCGCCGACGAGATCCGTGCCGGCGTGCACAGCACCGGCGAACGGCTGCCCGGGGAGCACGCGCTCACCGAGCGGTTCGGCGTCAGCCGCACCACCTTGCGGCAGGCGCTCCAGGTCCTCGGCGAACAGGGGCTCATCGCGACGCACCCCGGCATCGGCTCCTTCGTCACCTTCGACGGCACGCCGCTGGACAACCGGCTCGGCTGGACGCGCTCCCTCGCGGGCGGCGCGGCGGGCGCGGCAGGACTTGTCACCGAGGTGCTGCGGTTCGAGACGGTCGGCGACCCGGCGCTCGCCGCGGAGCTCGGCACGGAGTCGGACGCGTTCGTCGCGCTCGACCGCGTGCGGCGCCTCGCCGACGGCAGGGGCGTATCGCTCGAACACAGCCGCGTGCCCGCCGTGGGCGCGCTCGCCGGCCTGCCGGCGCGTGGGCTCACCGAGGGGTCGCTCAACAGGACCCTGCTGGCCGCGGGCCGCATCACCGAGTCCGGCGACGGCCAGGTCTCCGTGCGCGGCCTCGACGTCGCCGAGGCCGCCACGCTGCACCGCTCCCCCGGCGAGCCCTTCCTGCACCTGGCCCAGGTGTACCGGGCCGCGGACGGGTCCGTCGTCGAGCAGGTGACGAGCCTCCTCGATCCCGCCAGGTTCCAGCTGCACGTTCACTCGGGACGAGGAGACAACCGGTGACCACCACCGAAACCAGCACGCTCGACCGCGCCCTGGGCGCCTTCTACGGCCTCGCCATGGGCGACGCGCTCGGCATGCCCACACAGACCATGTCGCGCCGCGACGTCGTACGCGCGTACGGAACGCTCACCGGCTTCGCGCCGGCCGGGCCTGACAACCCGGTGAGCGCCGGGATGCCCGCGGGCTCGGTCACCGACGACACCGACCAGGCCGTGATCGTCGCGCGGCTCCTCGCGGAGGGCGGCGGGCACATCGACCCGCTGCGTCTCGCGCACGAGCTGCTCGACTGGGAGAAGGAGATGAGGGCGAAGGGCTCCTTCGACCTGCTCGGCCCCTCCACGAAGGCCGCGCTCGACGCGGTGGCGCGCGGCGTGCCCACCGAGGAGGCCGGACGGTACGGCACGACCAACGGGGCGGCCATGCGGGTCACGCCCGTGGGCATCGCCTTCGCGGCCGAGCCGGCCGGCGCGTTCCTGGACCGGGTCGCGGAGTCGTGCCAGGTGACGCACGACACCACCATCGGCATCGCGGGAGCGGCCGCGGTCGCGGCGGCCGTCAGCACCGGTGTCGGCGGTGGCACCCTGGAGGACGCCGTGACCGCCGCGGCCGGGGCGGCCAGGGCGGGCGCGGAGCGCGGCCACTGGATCGCCGGCGCGGACATCGCGTCGCGCATCGAGTGGGCGTCCGGTCTCGTCGACGGCGTCCCCGAGGAGCAGGCGCTCGACCTGGTGTGCTCGCTCGTCGGGACGAGCGTGGCCAGCCAGGAGTCGGTACCGGCCGCGTTCGCGGTCCTCGCGATCGCCGGCGGCGACCCGTGGCGCAGCTGCCTGCTCGCGGCGAACCTCGGCGGCGACAGCGACACGATCGGCGCGATCGCCGGTGCCGTGGCCGGTTCCGTGGCCGGGCTGCGCGCGCTGCCCGGCGAGGCCGTGGACACCCTGCGCACCGTCAACGAACTCGAGCTCGAACCCCTCGTGGAGCGCCTGCTCGCGCTGCGCTGAACCGCGCAAGCACCCACACCGCCCGGGCGCGCCCACGCTCCCGGCGCGGCACCCGTCCCTCCGTAAGAGGCAAGGAGGTTCCGCCATGACCGCTTCGACGACGAACGATCAGGTCGGTACCGGCACGGCAGAAGAGATCGCGGGCGACCGGGTCGGCGCCATCGAGACGCGCGGCATCGAACCCGTACCCGACGAGGAGAGGCACGGCCACGCGAGCCAGATGTTCTGGACGTGGTTCGCGGCCAACATCTCGATCCTCGGGCTGCCGCTCGGCGCGACGCTCGTCGCGTTCCGCGGGCTCGACATCTGGCAGGCGATACTCGTCGCCGTGATCGGCTCAGTCGGGTCGTTCGCGCTGGTGGGCATCCTCAGCCTGGCGGGCAAGAAGGGCGGCGCGCCCGCGCTGACCCTGTCGCGCGCGGTGTTCGGCCAGCGGGGCAACGCGGGACCGACGCTGATCAGCTGGCTGAGCCGGGTGGGCTGGGAGACGATCTCGACCACGACCGCGGCGTACGCGCTGCTCGCGCTCTTCCAGTGGATCTTCGGCTGGCACCAGAACACGGTGCTGACGGTCGTGAGCCTGCTGGTCTTCATCGGCTGCACGCTCCTGATCAGCGGCCTCGGCCACGCGACGATCATGTGGATCAACAAGTGGGCCACGGTCGTCTTCGGCGTGCTGAACCTGATCGTGATGGGCTTCCTCGTCGCGACCGTCGACTGGGACAAGGTGCTCGGCGTGCACGCGGGCCCCGTCAGCAGTGTCGTCGCGGGCGTCGGCTTCATCGCGGCCGGCACCGGCATCGGCTGGGCGAACGCGGGCGCGGACTACGCGCGCTACCTGCCGCGGTCCATCCCGGGCGGCAGGCTGGTGACGGCGTCGGCGTTCGGCGCCGGCATCCCGCTGGTGCTGCTGATCTCGCTGGGTTCGCTGCTGTCCGCGGGCGACTCCACGCTGGCGAGCGCGTCCGACCCGGTGGCCGCGATCAACGGCATGCTGCCCTCATGGATGGCCGTGCCGTACCTGATCGCCGCGTTCGGTGGTCTGCTGATGTCGAACCATCTCTCCACGTACTCGGCCGGCCTGACGATGCTCACGCTGGGGCTGCGGGTGCGCCGTCACTGGGCGGTGACCGTGGACGTGGTGCTGATGTTCCTCGGCGGCATCTACTTCATGCTGATCGCGAAGGACTTCTACGGCCCGTTCTCGACGTTCCTCACGCTGCTCGCGGTGCCGATCTCGGCGTGGGTCGGCGTGATCCTCGTCGACTCCGCGCGGGGCCGCGGCTACGACGCGAAGGCGCTGATGGACACGTCACGCGCGAGCCGCTACTGGTACAGCGGCGGCTTCCACCTGCCGGCGGTGGCCGCCTGGGCGGCCGCCATCGTGATGGGCCTGCTGTTCACGGAGGCCTCGACGAGCGCGGACGACGTGTGGTTCGCGGGCCCGTGGGCGCACACGTGGCTCGGTGACAACGGGCTCGGCTGGGCGATCTCCATGGCCGTGGGCGCGCTGGTGTACGCCGTGTTCGGCCGCCGCCCCTCGCTCGCGCCCGAGCCGCCCGAGGTACCCGGCGCGCCCGCGCGCGAGGCCGCGGGGGCCGGGCGGTGAGCGGGCGGCTGTTCCTCGCGGGCAACGTCATCGCCGATCTGGTGATCGAGGTGCCCGCGCTGCCCGAGCGCGGCGGCGACGTCATCGGCACGCGTACGGAGGTGACGGCGGGCGGCGGCTTCAACACGCTCGTCGCGGCGGGACGGCTCGGCGCGCGTACGGTCTTCGCCGGGCTGCACGGCACGGGCCCCCACGGCGACCTGGTGCGCTCGGCGCTCGCCTCCGAGGGCGTGCGGCTGCTGCTGCCGCCCCGCACGGACGGCGACACCGGCTTCACGGTGGCGCTGGTGGACGCGGGCGGCGAGCGGACGTTCGTCACGAGCTTCGGCGTCGACGCCGAGATGACGGCGGCCGATGTGGCGGCCGTCTCGGCGCGGGTGGAGCCGGGGGACCTGGTGCAGGTGTCGGGGTACGGCCTCGTGATGCCGGTGAACGGGCCGCTGCTGTCGTCGTTCGTGACGGACCTGCCGGCGGGCGTCACGGTCTGCCTGGATCCCGCTCCGCTGGTCGCGGACATCCCGGCCGCGGTGCTCGGCCCGGTACTCGCGCGCACGGACTGGCTGAGCGCGAACGCGCGCGAGGCGCGGCTGATGTCTGGCCTCGACGCCCCGGGGCCGGCGGCCGCCGCCCTGCGCGAGCGGCTCGCGCCGGGCGCCGGGGTGCTCGTACGTGCGGACAAGGACGGCTGCTGGCTGGCCGCGCCGGACGGCTCGGCCCCCGTGCACGTGCCGGGGTTCCCGGTTCATGCCGTGGACAGCAACGGCGCGGGCGACGCCCATGTGGGCGCGTTCCTCGCGCTGCTCGGCGAGGGCGCGGCCCCGGCGGACGCGGCGCGCGCGGCCAACGCGGCGGCGGCGTACGCGG
>NZ_JAGIQL010000172.1 GCF_017813245.1 Streptomyces montanisoli | reverse complement strand
TCCAGTGCTCTTCGGATCAGAGGGCGGCCGGGGGCTCGTCGTCCATCTCGAAGGCGAGGGGTCGCGGCGCGTGGCCCGCGAGCCGGAACCAGCGCACCTTGCGGTGCCTGCGCAGGGCGCGCGCCGCGCGCACCGCGTCGTTGTAGAACCTGCGCGCCATGGGCACGCGCCGTACGGCGGCGGCGAGTTCGTCCGCCGCCGCCTCGCCGCCGGGCGCCTCGCGCACGGCCTCCACCTGCGCGGGCTCCCCGAACACCGCGCGCAGCGCCTGGCTCAACTCGCTCTCGGAGACCTCCCGCTGCTCCTCCTCGGACTGGCGGGCCGCGTGTGCGGCCTCGTACAGCACGATCGACGCGGCGGGGTCGAGCACGCCGGACGTGGCCACCTCCTGCGCGACGGAGGCCCTGCGCAGCAGGGTCGCGTCGAGGGAGGCGCGGGTGGCGTCGATCCTGGCGTGCAGCCGGTCGAGCCGGCCGGCGGTCCAACTCAGGTACAGGCCGAAGGCGATGAGCAGGACGACGGCGACGCCGATCCAGGCAAAGGTCACGATCACGCCAGCAGGCTACCGGCCGCGCGGGGGCGGCCCACCGCCCGCGCCGCACGGTGTCTGCGGCCCTGAACGGTTCGGCGCACCGCCGTTGCCCCCACCCGCGGCCCGGCGCGGGCCGGTTGGCCACCCGTGCGTCTGAAGCCCGGCCAGGTCAACCCCCAACGTCCCCTCATGGGTGCGCCGTCCGCGACGGCGGGCACACGCCTCCCGTCTCGGCGGCCGGGCCACGGACCCGGCGCCCCGAGGGCGCACGACCGCCGCGCGGGCCCGGCCGTGCCCGGCCCGTCGACGTCCTCCCGGAAGACGCGCGTCCGGTCGGGCCGCGCCTTCGGTGCGCCGCGACGATGCCCGCCGAAGGCCGGGACCGGCTCGACGTATGCGCCGCCGGTCGGCGGGCGAGCCGACGCACGCCCGTGGAGCGGACGGTTGGCGCGATCGCGGAGGGCCCGTCCAGGCCACCGGCCGGATCAGGGTCCGGCGGCCCGGGCGCGGCACCCAGTGCAAGCGCCAGGGTCCGGCACGCCCCGCGGCGGCGCGGGCACACGCGTCCGGTCACGGCCGCCGTTCCCACGCGCCCGCTGCTGCCCGTTCCCGGCCCGATGGCCGGGTCCCGGGCCTGGCGGGCCCGGTGCGCGCCCAGCGCGCGCTACGCGCCGCGCCTTGTGCGGGGTGGGCGCGCCGCGGGTTCCGCGGCGACCTGCGCCGCGCCGTCCGCGACCGTTTCGTAGACGGCGAGGATGTCCGCGCCGACCGTCGACCAGTCGAAGCGCCGCACGTGCGCGGACGCGCGCTCCCGCAGCCGCGCACGCCGCGGGGCGTCGGTCAGCAGCGCGAGCGCCGCGGCGGCCAGCGCGTCCGCGTCCTCGTTCGCGTACAGCATCCCCGCCTCGCCCTGGTCGAGCACCTGCGTGAACGCCTCCAGGTCGCTGGCGAGGACGGGCGCCCCGGCGGACATGGCCTCGACGAGGATGATCCCGAAGCTCTCGCCGCCCGTGTTGGGCGCCACATACAGGTCGACGCTGCGCAGCAGCCGCGCCTTGTCCTCGTCGCTGACCATGCCGAGGAACTCGACCCGCGAGCGCATCGCGGACGGCAGGGAGGCGACGGCCTCCTTCTCGTCGCCGCGCCCGGCGACGAGCAGCCGCGTCCCGGGCCGCTCGGCGAGGATCCTCGGCAGTGCCCTCATGAGGACGGGCAGGCCCTTCCTCGGCTCGTCGATCCGGCCGATGAACCCGATCGTGGAGGCGTCGTCCGTGCCCTGCCAGTCCGGGTTGGGCTCGGCCTTGGCGAAGAAGTCGACGTCGACGCCGTTGGGGATCACCACCGCGTCCCCGCCCAGGTGTTCCACGAGTGTCCTGCGCGCGTACTCGCTGACCGCGATGCGCGCGCTGATCTTCTCCAGCGCCGCCTGGAGGATCGCGTAGGCCGCGATCATCGCGCGCGAGCGCGGGTTGGACGTGTGGAACGTCGCCACGATGGGGCCCTGCGCCGCCCAGCAGGTGAGCAGCCCGAGCGAGGGTGACGACGGCTCGTGGATGTGGACGACGTCGAAGCCGCCATCGTGCAGCCAGCGCCGCACGCGCGCCGCGGAGATGAAGCCGAAGTTCAGCCGCGCCACCGAGCCGTTGTACGGCACGGGCACGGCGCGCCCCGCCGAGACCACGTACGGGGGCAGCGGGGTGTCGTCGTCGGCGGGAGCGAGGACGGACACCTCGTGGCCGAGGGCGATCAGGTGCTCGGAGAGGTCCCTGATGTGGAACTGCACGCCTCCTGGCACGTCCCAGGAGTACGGGCAGACGATGCCGATCCTCATTCGGCCGGTCCCGATGCCACAGGACCCGCGCCCGCGCCGGGCGCGGCGACGCGCCCCGGGTCCAGGTCCGCGAGCCACAACCGCTGCAACATGTGCCAGTCCTCCGGGTGTTCGGCGATACCGCCGGCGAAGGCATCGGCCAGCGCCTGTGTCATGACAGACGTCTTCTCCTCGCGCGTGCCCGACCCGGGCGCCTCGATGGGCGCGTGCACACGCCCCCGCATGACGGGCGAGTCGTCGTACCAGAGCGTCACGGGCAGCAGGGCGGCGCCGGTGTGCTGGGCGAGCAGCGCGGGGCCCGCGGGCATCGTGGCCCGCTCGCCGAAGAAGTCGACGCCGACGCCCGAGGACGACAGGTCGCGGTCGGCGACCAGGCAGACCATGCCGCCGCCGCGCAGCCGCCTGGCGAGCGTGCCGAACGCGGCACCGCCGGCGTGCGGCAGCACCTCCATGCCGAGGCTCTCCCGGTAGGCGACGAACCTGTCGTACAGCGTCTCGGGCTTCAGGCGTTCGGCGACGGTGGTGAAGTTGCGCCCGAGCGCCTGCGCGACCCACGCGCCCGCGAGGTCCCAGTTCGCCAGGTGAGGCAGCGCCAGTATCACCCCGCGGTCGGCGGCGAACGCCTCGTCGAGGTGGCGAAGGCCGTCCGGCGTGAAGCCGTCCACCACGCGCTCCTTCGACCACGTGGGGAGCCTGAACGACTCCATCCAGTACCTGAGGTACGACCGCATCCCGGCCCTGGACAGCTCCGCGAGCCGCTCGGGCCCGGCGTCCGGCACCACGCGCGCCAGGTTGGCCTCCAGGCGCAGCACGCCCTTGCCGCGCCGCTTCCAGGCGATGTCGGCGATGTTCCTGCCGAGGGCCTTGGCGACCGGCTCGGGCAGCATCTTGACCGTGGACCAGCCGAGCCCGTACAGGGCGTCCGTGGCCCGGTCCGCGGCGTCGCTCACGAGGCGGCCCCCGGCGCGCCGGCCTCGGCCTCGGCGCGCGCAGCGTCGGCCTCGGCCGACTCGCGCCGCACCGTCACCATGCGCTGCCACAGCGTCACCAGAGAGCCCGCTGCGACGATCCACAGGGCGATCGGCAGCAGGATCTGGATGGCCGGCACGCCGAAGGTGCGGTGGAAGCCCGCGAGGCCGCCGAGCACGAGCGTGATCACCAGGCGTTCCGCGCGCTCCACCAGGCCGTTCACGGCGACGGGCAGGCCGATCGACTCACCGCGCGCCTTCGTGTACGACACGACCTGGCCGCTCGCCAGGCAGAAGATGGCGACGGCGCACATTATGTCGTTGTCGCCCGTGCCCGCGTACCAGAGCGCGAACCCGCCGAAGATCGCGCCGTCGGCGACCCGGTCGAGCGTCGAGTCGAGGAAGGCGCCCCACCTGCTGGAGACGCCGGCCTGCCGCGCCATGTTGCCGTCGACGAGGTCGGAGAAGACGAAGACGGTGATGCAGATCGTGCCCCAGAAGAACTCGCCCCGCGGATAGAAGACCAGCGCCCCCGCCACCACCCCGGCCGTGCCGATGAGGGTGACCGTGTCCGGGCTCACCCCCCGGCGGAGCAGGAGCGCGGCGAACGGTGTGAGGACACGCGTGAAGAACGCACGCGCGTACTTGTTCAGCATGGCTTTCCCGAGGTTCGTGGCGCCTGGCGGCCCCGTTGGCCGTCGGCTGGCCCATCGTAGCCAGGACGGCCGGCCGGCACCGCCGGGTCCCCGAGCGGCCTGGGGCGCGCCGGGGCGCGCCCTCGTCCCCGACGTATGGACGTGACCTGGCACGGGTGCGACCCTCGAAGGGCACCGTGGGCACCGCCGGAGCTGCCCGTGCGGCTCCCCCTTGTCCGCGCCCTTCACATCTCCTCACCGCGCGCTCACATCCGGGAGGCAGGAAACCATGGGCGACAAGGCGAACACACACATCGGAGCCGCCGGAGGGGCGGCTACGGCCGGCCGGCCCGCCGCCGTGCGGAACGTGGTCCTGGTCGGCCACAGCGGATCGGGCAAGACGACACTCGTCGAGGCGCTGGCGCAGACCGCGGGGGCGCTGGTGCGGCCCGGCAGGGTCGAGGACGGCGCGACGGTCTCCGACTACGACGAGATCGAGCACCGCCAGCACCGCTCCGTGCAGCTCTCGCTGGTCCCCGTCGAATGGGGCGGCTACAAGATCAATTTCCTGGACACCCCGGGATACGCCGACTTCGTCGGTGAGCTGAGGGCCGGTCTGCGTGCGGCGGACGCGGCCCTCTTCGTCGTCTCGGCCGCGCAGGAGGCCGAGGCCGTGGCGAGCACGACGCGCGCCGTCTGGGACGAGTGCGCCGCGGTCGGCATGCCGCGCGCCATCGTCGTCACGCACCTGGACACCGCGAGGACGGACTACGGCACGATGACGGAAGTGTGCGGGCGCCTGTTCGGCGGCGAGGACCCGGACGCCGTGATCCCGCTCTACCTTCCGGTGCTCGGTCCCGAGGGCCCGGACGGGCACGCGCACGCCACCGGGCTGACCGGGCTGCTGTCGCGGCGGGTCTTCGACTACGCGTCGGGCGAGCGCGTCGCGAAACCGCCGGCCGACGACGATCTCCCGGCCGTGGAGGAGGCGCGCAACCGCCTCATCGAGGGGATCATCGCCGAGAGCGAGGACGAGACCCTGATGGACCGCTATCTGGCGGGCGAGGAGATCGACGTCGGCACCCTCACCGCCGATCTGGAGAAGGCGGTGGCACGCGGCGTCTTCCACCCGGTGCTCGCGGCCGCGCCGGCCGCTGACGGGGGCTCCCAGGGCCTCGGCACGGTGGAGCTGCTCGAACTGGTCACGGGGGGCTTCCCGTCGCCGCTGGAGCGCCCTGCGCCGGAGATCAGCGGGGTGGGTGGCGGGGCGCGCGACGGCGTACGCGACGGCGTCGGCTGCGACCCGGAGGGTCCACTTGTCGCGGAGGTCGTGAAGACGGCCTCCGACCCGTATGTGGGCCGCATTTCGCTCGTACGGGTCTTCTCGGGGACGCTGCGGCCCGACGACACCGTGCGGGTGTGCGGCGGCCCGCACAGGAGCGACGGGCACGATTCCGGGGCCGGCCCGGCCGGCGGGGAGCCGCACGAGGCGGACGAGCGCGTCGGCTCGCTGTCGTCGCCGTTCGGCAAGCAGCAGCGGGTGCTGTCCGAGTGCCGGGCCGGTGATCTCGCGTGCGTCGCGAAACTGGCGCACGCGGAGACGGGCGACACGCTGTGCGCGCCGGAGAGGCCGCTGCTGGTGGAGCCGTGGCCGATGCCCGAGCCGCTGCTGCCGCTGGCCGTCGAGGCGCACGGCAAGGCCGACGAGGACAAGCTCTCGCAGGGTCTTGCCAGGCTGGTCGCGGAGGATCCCACCATGCGTCTCGAACACAACCAGGACACACATCAGTTGGTGCTGTGGTGCCTGGGCGAGGCGCACCTGGACGTGGCGCTCGACAGGCTGCGCAGCCGCTACGGCGTCCAGGTCGACGCCGTGGCCCACCGGGTGCCGCTGCGCGAGACGTTCGGGGCGGGCGCGACGGGGCGCGGCCGGCACGTCAAGCAGTCCGGCGGCCACGGCCAGTTCGCGGTCTGCGAGATCGAGGTCGAGCCGCTGCCCGCGGGCTCGGGGATCGAGTTCGTCGACAAGGTGGTGGGCGGCGCGGTGCCGCGCCAGTTCATCCCGTCCGTCGAGAAGGGCGTGCGCGCCCAGGCCGCGCGCGGGGTGGCGAGCGGGCATCCGCTGGTCGACGTGCGGGTCACCCTGTACGACGGCAAGGCGCACTCCGTGGACTCGTCGGACGCCGCCTTCCAGACGGCCGGCGCGCTCGCGCTGCGCGAGGCGGCGGGCGCCGCGCCCATCAGGCTGCTCGAACCGGTCGCGGAGGTCGGCGTGCTGGTGCCCGACGCGTACGTGGGCCCCGTGATGAGCGACCTCTCCGGGCGCCGCGGACGTGTCGTCGGCACGGAACCCGCGGGGCCCGGGCGGACGCTGGTGCGCGCGGAGGTGCCCGAGCTGGAGATCGGCAGGTACGCCGTCGACCTCAGGTCCGTCTCGCACGGCACGGGCCGCTTCAGCCGCACGTACCTGCGCCACGAGGCGATGCCGTCGGGCGTGGCCGAAAAGCTGCGTGAACGGAGCCTGATCGAGGCCTAGTCGGCATATGACTGCCGCGGGCGGGGCACCCCGGATACGCTGGGGTGCCTTTGCCCAGTTCAGCATGTGTGGGGTCTTCGCCGGCGGGGAAGAGGCGGCACAGCGGTACCTCGGGCGACGCGTGGGGGTCACAGGTGAGCGACGGGTTCGACTTCAGCCCGGGGGCGCAGGTGCCCCTGATGGGCGCGGCGGGGCAGACCGCCGCCACCCAGGCGCTGGCCTCGGCCGCGTACCGCGACAGCGATCTCACGGAGATCCTCAAGGCGGACAACGAATGGCACAAGTCCACCATCAAGGGCGGTTCGCGCGCCAAGGCCGGCAGGCGGAACATCTTCACGCCCAATCTCGGTGAGGCGTTCGCGCGTGCCGTGCAGACCCGCACGCTCGGCGCGGGCCGGGCCGCGCTGGTCCAGTCGTTCGGCATCGAGCCGCAGACCGTCGTGGAGCACTGCTTGGCGGCCAACCGCATCAGGAAGGAACGCGACCAGAAGCTCACCGTCGTCACCCTGCTGTTCGGCGTGCTGTTCCTGCCGGGCCTGCTCGTCTGGCTCGGTGTCTTCGCGCTGCGCCGCGGGCTGTCCTCGGGCGCGCGCAGGAGCGCGGGCGCCATCGGGACGCTGCTGCTGATCGCGGTCGGCGTGCTCGGGGTGGTCTGCCTGCTGTTCCTGCCGTTCGACGGGGTGCTCGGCTGGTACATCCGCGGTGTCATCGTGATGCCCGTCATCGGCTGGTACGCGGCCAAGCGCGTCTCCGAGGCCACCGCGCAGGACCTGCGGGCGCGGTGGGACGCGCTGCTCGCGGGCGGCGGCGTCGGTGCCAAGGTGCCCGACGCGGTGCCCGGCCACCCCGGCGAGTCGGCGCGTGAGGAACTGCGCCAGGGCCTGCAGAAGCTCACGGCCGAGCAGCGCTCCAACGTGGTCTTCTACGCGGGCCCCAAGGGCATACTCGGCATGGGCACCCGGTGGGGCGGCTGGCAGCTCGCCGAGCAGCTCGACCCGGCCGAGCCGGGCAAGGAGATCCACGGCTTCCGCAGCTGGGACGTGGTCAAGGCCATCCATGACCAGCTCAAGCTGCTGGAGCGCGGCCCCCTCAACACGGGCGGCTTCCCGACACCTTCGGTCAACCACTGGATCGTCTCGCCGGTGGGCGAGGGCGCGGGCGAGGTCAAGCGGCCCGAGGGCCAGGACATCGAGGCGTTCCAGGTCAAGCCGCACGAGATACAGCGCATCTGCAACCACCAGCAGTTCGGCAGCGGTGACCGCCACTATCTCGGCGTGCAGTTCACGCTCTGGGACGGCCAGCTGGTCATCACCATGCTGATCAGCGTCACGGTGCTGCACGAGACCCTGCGCATCGAGGTCACCGGGTACGCGCTCGGCCCCGTGCACCCCCTGTTCACCACGAAGCCCGCGGCGAACACCGTCACCACACCGAAAACGGTCAAGTTCTGGGAGACCAGCACCCGTACCTTGCCGCTCGTCAACAACGACGAGATCGTGCGGCTCGCGGTGCGCGCCCCGCTGCTGTGGTACCCGCCGGTCCTCGACCACCTCGGCGGCAAGCTCGTCCTGCCCGAGCCGTTCGGCCTGCGGCACGCGTGGGCCGAACAGCCGTGGCTGCACCGCTTCATGGCGGACGACGCCCTGCGCACGGCCACACCCGTGCTGCGCGTCACGCACAACGCGGCGCTGCGCGTCCTGGAGGAGCACGGCGTCGACGTCACCTCGTTCGGCAACCGGGCCGGCTTCCTCAGCGGGCAGGTGCAGGACCCGAATCCGTCGAAGGCCGACACCTACAACGCGTGAGCCGCTTTGTCGGGCGGGTACGGTCAGGGCCTGGCGGGCCAGGCCGCCGCCAGCATCGCGCGGGTGTCCCCCAGCAGCTGCGGCAGCACCTTGGTGTGGCCGACGACCGGCATGAAGTTGGTGTCGCCGCCCCAGCGGGGCACCACGTGCTGGTGCAGGTGGGCGGCGATGCCGGCCCCCGCGACGGCGCCCTGGTTCATGCCGATGTTGAAGCCGTGCGCCCCTGACGCCCTGCGCAGCGCCGCCATGGCGTGCTTGGTGAACTCGGCGAGCTCCGCCGTCTCCGCCTCGTCGAGTTCGGTGTAGTCCGCGACGTGCCGGAACGGCACGACCATCAGGTGGCCGCCGTTGTACGGGTAGAGGTTCAGCACCGCGTACACGCGCTCACCGCGCGCGATGACCAGGCCGTCCTCGTCCGACTTGGAGGGGATGGAGCAGAAGGGGCAGCCGTCCTCGGCCCCTGACCCGCTGGGCTTGTTCTCGCCCTGGATGTAGGCCATGCGATGAGGCGTCCACAGGCGCTGGAACGCGTCCGGGCTCCCCACTCCGATCTGCTGCTCCGGCTCAGTCGTCATGCTGTGCAGCATAAGACGTCACACCCGCGGGGCGTGTCGCCGGTGTCCGCCCCCCGCGGCCGCCGTAATGCTGGTCCGATGCACGACGAACCGGCATCCGGGGGGCTGGCGCGCTGGGAGCGGCGCACGGAGCTGCCGCTGCTCGCGGTCTCGCTCGTCTACCTCGCCGGGTACGCGGTGCGCGTGCTCGCCTGGGCGGCGCCCGAGGCCTGGCGTGACGCGGCACTCGCGGTGGTGGCGGCCGCGTGGGCGGCGTTCTGCGCCGACTACGCGGTACGGCTGGTGCTGAGCGGCGAGCGGTGGCGCTTCGTCCGCACGCACTGGCTGGACTCGCTCGTCCTGCTGCTGCCGCTGCTGCGGCCGCTGCGCCTGGTGAAGCTCCACTCGGCGGTCCGCCGGCGCCGGGAAGGCGGGGGCGGGGGCGGTCTCTCGCTGTACGCGCGGGTGATGACGTACGCGGGCCTGTCCGCGGTGCTGCTGACGTTCACCGCGGCGCTCACCGTGTACCACCAGGAGCGCCTGGCCCCCGGCGCGACGATCCGGACCTTCGGGGACTCGGTGTGGTGGGCGGTCTCGGCGATCACGACCGTCGGGTACGGGGACGTGACGCCGGTGACACCACTGGGGCGGACGGTGGCGGTGGGCCTGATGGTGTGCGGCGTGGCGCTGCTCGGCGCGGTGACGGGCTCGTTCTCGTCCTGGCTGATCGAGGTGTTCCGGCGCGAGGGCCATGACGCCCCGGGCACGGACGCGCCGCCCGACGCGCGGCGGCCCCCGGAGGCAGGTGCCTGACCAAAGGCACGTGCCTGACGGGGGCCGCCGCGTGGCGTGCGTGCGTCAGATCTGGACGCGGTCCGCGACCACGCGCTCGATCTTGTCGAGCGCCTCGCCGCGCGGGATGCCGTTCTCCTGCGACCCGTCGCGGTAGCGGAAGGAGACGGTGCCCGCGTGCATGTCGTCGTCACCGACGATGATCATGAACGGGACCTTGGCCTTCTGCTGGTTGCGGATCTTCTTCTGCATGCGGTCGGAGGACGAGTCCACCTCGACGCGCAGCCCGCGCCCGCGCGCCTCCCTGGCGAACTCCTCCAGGTAGGGCACGTGTGTGTCGCCGACGGGGATGCCCACGGCCTGCACCGGCGCGAGCCAGGCGGGGAAGGCGCCCGCGTAGTGCTCGAGCAGCACCGCGAAGAACCGCTCGATCGACCCGAACAGCGCCCGGTGGATCATGACGGGCTGCTGCTTGGTCCCGTCGGCGGCGGTGTACTCGAGGCCGAACCTGGCCGGCTGCTGGAAGTCGACCTGGATCGTGGACATCTGCCACGACCTGCCGATGGCGTCCTTCGCCTGGACGGAGATCTTGGGCCCGTAGAAGGCGGCGCCGCCCGGGTCGGGCACCAGCGGCAGCCCCTGCTTGTCGGCGGCCTGCTGGAGCGCCGCCGTCGCCTCCGACCACTCCTCGTCCGTGCCGAGGAACTTGTCCGACTCGGGGTCGCGGGTCGACAGTTCGAGCTCGAACTCGGTGAGGCCGTAGTCGCGCAGCAGGCCGAGGACGAAGGTGAGCAGCGAGTCCAGCTCGTCCGCCATCTGCTCCTTGGTGCAGTAGATGTGCGAGTCGTCCTGGGTGAAGCCGCGGGAGCGGGTGAGGCCGTGCACGACGCCGGACTTCTCGTACCGGTAGACCGTGCCGAACTCGAACAGCCGCAGCGGCAGTTCGCGGTACGAGCGGCCCCGCGACTTGAAGACCAGGTTGTGCATGGGGCAGTTCATCGCCTTGAGGCGGTAGTTCTGCCCGTCGAACTCGATGGGCGGGAACATGCCCTCGTCGTAGTGCGGCAGGTGCCCCGACGTCTCGAACAGCCGCTCATGGGAGATGTGCGGGGTGTTGACGAACTCGTACCCCTCCACCTCGTGCCGCGCCCTGGAGTACTGCTCCATCTCCTTGCGGATCACGCCGCCGCGCGGGTGGAACACGGCCAGGCCCGAGCCCAGCTCGTCCGGGAAGGAGAACAGGTCGAGCTCGCTGCCGAGCCTGCGGTGGTCGCGGCGCTCGGCCTCGGCCAGGAACTCCAGGTGCGCCTTCAGCTCGTCCTTCGACGGCCACGCGGTGCCGTAGATGCGCTGGAGCTGCGGGTTCTTCTCGCTGCCCCGCCAGTACGCGGCGGCCGAGCGCATCAGCTTGAACGCCGGGACGGCGCGCGTGGTCGGCAGGTGCGGGCCGCGGCACAGGTCCTTCCAGCACAGCTCGCCGGTCTTCGCGTCGAGGTTGTCGTAGATCGTCAGCTCGCCGGCGCCGACCTCGGCGCCCGCGCCCTCGGCGGCGTCGGCCGCCTTGCCCTTGAGGCCGATCAGCTCGATCTTGTACGGCTCGTTCGCCAGCTCGGCGCGCGCGTCCTCGTCCGTGGTGACGCGGCGGGAGAAGCGCTGGCCGCGCTTCTGGATCTCCTGCATGCGCTTCTCGACGGCCTTGAGGTCCTCGGGCGTGAAGGGCCGCTCGACGTCGAAGTCGTAGTAGAAGCCGTCCTTGATGGGCGGGCCGATGCCGAGCTTGGCGTCGGGAAAGATGTCCTGCACGGCCTGGGCCATGATGTGCGCCGTCGAGTGGCGCAGGATGTTCAGGCCGTCGGGCGACGAGATCTCCACGGGCTCGACGCTGTCGCCCTCGGCGACCTCGTACGCGAGGTCCTTGAGCTGTCCGTCCACGCGCGCCGCCACGACGGTGCGCTCCCCGGTGAAGAGGTCGGCGGCCGTAGTGCCCGTCGTCACCACGCGCTCTTCCCGCTCGGAATCGCGTTGGATGATCACACGGACGTCTGACACCGGTCTCTCCCTCACCGCACTGGCTGCCGCAGCGGGCGCTGCGCCCGTGAATCGTACCGATCCCCGCCCGCGGTTCGCGAAACGATATAGCGACCGTAAAGACCGCGTACCGCACGCCCTGTCCGGGTAACAACCGGTCCGTGCTGCGGTCCGCAGCCATCCGGCGTGCGCGCGCGAGGAGTTCGTGGATGACGTTGTGGTACGAGGGGCCGCTGGCCGCGTTCGGGGCCGCGACCACGGGGAGGGACGCCGAGGGCGACAGGATCGTCTCCGCGGCGGTGGTGACGCAGGAGGCGCCGGGCAGGAAGCCGAACGTCACGCGGTGGCTGATCGACCCGGGCGTCCCGGTGCCCGCGCGGTTCGGGCCAGGCGACGACTTCCTGCACCGCAACGGCCGGTGGCCGGCCCCCGTGGTGGAGGAGATAGCGAGGGCGCTCGCCCGCGCGTGCGGGCGCGGTGTCCCGCTGGTCGTGCCGCACGCCTCGTACGGGCTCACGGTGCTCGACCGCGAGCTGCGGCGCCACCGGGACTCCCGGCTGGCGCGCTACGTGGAGCCCGCGCGGCTGTGCGTGCTCGACCCATGCGTCCTGGACGGGCACTTGGCCGGGCACCCGTCCAGGCGCGGGCCCGGCCGCCCCGACGCCCGCCGCGGCGTGGCCGAGCTGTGCGCGCGGTACGGCGTCGGGTACGCGGAAGCCGACGAGCCCGCGCTGCGCGCAGTGGCCGCGCTCGAGGTGACGCGCGCGCTGGGGCGGCGGTTCGCGACCCGGCTCGGCCGGCTGACCGCCGCCGAGTTGCACCGGCTGCAGGGTGCCTGGCACGCGGCGCAGGTACGGCGGCCGTTCGGGCGGTG
>NZ_JAGIQL010000171.1 GCF_017813245.1 Streptomyces montanisoli | reverse complement strand
CGCGACGGGCGCGGGCGGCCCCGCGACTGGTACGAGCGGCCCCGCGACGGGCGCGGCGCTCGACGGCGTCACGGGCGCGGCGCTCGACGGCGTCAAGGTGCTCGACATCGCCACCCTCTTCGCCGGGCCGCTCGCCGCCACCCTCCTCGCCGACTACGGCGCCGACGTCACCAAGATCGAGCACCCCAAGGGCGACCCGGTGCGCAGCCACGGCGCCAGCAAGGACGGGGTGGGCCTGTGGTGGAAGATGCTCTCCCGCAACAAGAAGGCGATCACGCTCTACCTCGGCAGCCCCGAGGGCCAGGATGTCTTCCGCCGCATGGTCGCGGACGCCGACGTGGTGATCGAGAACTTCCGCCCCGGCACGCTGGAACGGTGGGGCCTCGGCTACGACGAGCTCAGCGCGATCAACCCCGGCCTCGTACTGGCCCGCATCACCGGCTTCGGCCAGCTCGGCCCGTACGCCAAGCGTCCCGGCTTCGGCACACTCGCCGAGGCCATGAGCGGCTTCGCCGCCATCACCGGCCAGCCGGACGGCCCGCCCACGCTCCCGCCGTTCGGGCTCGCCGACGGGGTCTCCGCGCTGACCGCCGCGTTCGGCATCATGACCGCGCTGCGCGCACGCGACCGCACCGGCCGAGGCCAGGTGCTCGACCTCGCGATCATCGAGCCGATGATCACGCTGCTCGGCCCGCAGGCCATCACCTACGACCAGCTCGGCCAACTCCAGCCGCGCACGGGCAACCGGTCGGCCAACAACGCGCCGCGCAACACCTACCGCACCAAGGACGGCAGTTGGGTCGCCGTCTCCACAAGCGCCCAGTCCATCGCGGAGCGTGTGATGCGGCTGGTCGGACGGCCCGAGTACGTGGACGAGCCGTGGTTCGCCTCGGGCGCCGAGCGCGCGGAACACGCGGACGAGCTGGACGAGGCCGTCGGCGGCTGGATCGCCGAACGCACGCGCGACGAGGTCACCGACGCGTTCGAGCAGGCGCAGGCAGCCGTCGCGCCCATCTACGACATGAGCGACATCTTCGAGGACCCGCAGTTCCGCGCGCTCGACACGATCACCACCGTCGAGGACGAGGAACTCGGCACCGTCCGGTTCCAGAACGTGCCGTTCCGGCTCAGCGACACACCGGGAGCCGTCCGCTGGTCCGGCCCGCGCAAGGGGCGCGACACGGCGGAGGTGCTGGGCGCGTACGGGGTGGACGCGGACGCGCTCGCGGCGCTCGCGGAACGGGGGATCGTGTGAACGCCCGGTCGTGGCTCTACGTCCCCGCCACCCGCGCGGACCTGCTTGCCAAGGCCATGCGCGGCGACGCCGACGCCGTCGTGCTCGACCTGGAGGACTCCGTCCCACATGCCCGCAAGGCCGAGGCGCGCGCCGCGGCGGCCGAGGCGGTACGTGAACGGTGGCCGAAGCCGCTGTGGGTCAGGGTCAACGACGTCGCGGGGCGCTATGGGACCGCTGACCTGGAGGCGCTCGCCGGCGCGCCCGTGGCCGGCCTGCGGCTGCCCAAGTGCGAGACACGGGAGCAGATCGCGCTGGTCCTGAGCCATGTCGACGCGCCACTGCACCTGCTCTTCGAGACCGCACTCGGCGTCGAGCGCGCCTACGAACTCGCCCGCGCGGCACCGCAGGTGGCGTTGTTGTCGCTCGGCGAGGCCGACCTGCGTGCCGACCTGCGGGTACGGTCGGACAGCGCGCTCGACTGGGCGCGCGGCCGGATCGTGGTCGCCGCGCGCGCGGCGGGGCTCGCACCGCCCGTGCAGAGCGTGTGGACGGACGTGTCCGACATCGACGGGCTCGTCACCAGCACTCAACACGCCCTTGAGCGCGGCTACTTCGGACGTTCCGTCGTCCACCCGAAGCAGACCGGGCCGGTCAACGCGGCCTTTACGCCGGCGCCCGAGGAGGTGGCGCGGGCACGCCACCTGGTCGCCTCCCTGCGGGACGCGGCGGACGCGGGCAGCGCGGCCTGGCTCGACGACCGCGGCCGGCTCGTCGATCCGGCCGTCGTGGCGCAGGCGCGCTGGGTCCTCGAACGCACCGGCTGACCACACCGCACCACACGAGGCACGCGCACCCCGCCACCCCACCCGCACCAGCACACACGTAGACAACCCGCACGCAGACAACCCAGACGTACACAACCCAGACGTACACAACCCGCACCGGCTGTCCCACCGGCCCACCGCACCGCACCCACCGCGCGGCACGCGGCCCCCACACCTACCCCACCGAGGCAAGGCAGGCCATGACCTCACCACAGCAATCCACCAACCCGCTGCTCGACGCCCTGCCGGCGGACCCGCGCATCGTCGAGCTCGGCCAGCCGCTGTTCACCGGCATGCCGTGCTCGCCGAACCATCCCGGATTCCGCATGACGTTGGCCCGCAGGCACGGTGACATGGTCAGGCCCGACGGTGGCTCCGCGTCCAACGAGGTCATCATCACCGGCGGCCACGTCGGCACGCACATCGACGCGCTCTCCCACGTGAGCCACGACGGCAAGCTGCACGGCGGCGCGGACGCCGCCGAGGCGCAGGCCGGCGGTGCCTTCTCCGTGCACGGCGCGGAACACACGCCCGCCATGGTCACCCGCGGTGTGCTCCTCGACGTGGCCGCGGCGCACGGCACCGACACACTGCCCGGCGGGTACGGGGTGAGTGCGGACGACCTGGAGCACGCGGCGAAACTCGGCGGCGCGGAGCCCGGCCGCGGCGACGTTGCCCTCGTACGCACCGGCTGGGCAAGGAAGTTCGACGACGCCGTGGCCTACCTCGGCAAGGAGTCCGGGGTGCCCGGCATCACCGAGGACGCGGGACGGTGGCTGGCCGAGCGCGGGGTGCGGGCTGTCGGCTGCGACACCACCGCGTGCGAGCAGATCCCGCCGGGCGCGGGACACAGCGTGCTGCCCGTGCACCGGCTGCTGCTCGTCGACAACGGCATCTACATCATGGAGCACCTCGCACTGGAGGACCTCGCGGCCACCGGTCAGCACGCGTTCCTCTTCGTGGTCGCGCCGCTCCGGATCGTCGGCGGCACCGGCTCCCCGATCCGCCCGATCGCGGTGATGTCCTGATGCCCGCGACCCCCGCCGCCGGCGCGTCCCCGGCACCCGCCCCGTCCACACCCGACCGGCTCACCCCGGCCCAGCACCTCGCGCGCTTCGCCGTCGACGTACGCGGCGGAACGCTCCGCGCCGACCTCGCGGAGAAGATCACGGGCCACCTGCTCGACCTGCTGGGCAACAGCATCGCCGCCCTCGGCGAGCGCCCCGGCGCGGCCGTGCGCGAACTGGCCGCCGAGTGGGGCGGCACGCCCGCCGCCACCGCCATCGGCTCGTCCGTGCGCCTGCCCGCGCCGTCCGCCGCGCTCGTCAACGGCACGCTCGCGCACAGCCTCGACTTCGACGACACACACCTGCCGTCGGTCCTGCACCCCTCGTCGCCCGTGCTGCCCGCCGCCCTCGCCACCGCCGAGGCCGTCGGCGCCTGCGGGGCCGACCTGCTCGCGGCCTCCGCCGTCGGCGTCGAGGTGACCTGCCGTCTCGGCATGGCCCAGTACGACGAGGAGCTCGGCAACTCGGTCTTCTTCGACCGAGGCCTGCACGCCACCGCCATCTGCGGCGCGATCGGCGCGGCCGTCGCCGCCGCGATGCTGCGCGGGCTCGACGCCGACGGCATCTGCTCCGCCATCGGCATCGCCGCCAGCATGGGCTCCGGGATCATCGAGGCCAACCGCACCGGCGGCACCGTCAAGCGTGTGCACTGCGGCTGGGCCGCACACGCGGGCGTCGTGGCCGCCGACATGGCGAGGCTCGGCCTCACAGGACCGCCGACGGTGCTGGAGGGACGCTTCGGGTTCTTCCAGGCCTTCTGCGGCGAACGCTTCGACCCCGACCTCGTCGCCGCCGCCGTCACGGACGGGCTCGGCGAACGCTGGGAACTCTCCCGGCTGTTCATCAAGCCGTACCCCTGCAACCACTTCACGCACGCGGGCGTGGACGCGGCGATGCGGCTGCGCCGCCGCGGCGTCGACCCCGGCAGGATCACCGCCCTGACGCTCGGCGTCCCCGCGCCCGTCCTGCGCACCATCGCGGAGCCGGCCGCCGAGAAGGCACACCCGCGCTCCGGGTACCACGCGGCGTTCAGCGGCCCCTACACCGTGGCCGCGGGACTCCTCGCCGACCCCTCGGCGCCGGGCGCCGGACTCGGCGTGTTCCACAAGGACTTCACCGACGAGGCGGCGGCCGATCCCGCCCGCCTCGCCCTCGCGGCGCGCGTGACGTGCGTCGCCGACGAGGAGTGCACGGCCGCCTTTCCGCACCAGTTCCCCGCGGTGCTGACGGCTCGGGCGGACGACGGATCGACCGTGACCGAACGGGTCATGGTCAACAGGGGCAGCCCGCAGGACCCGCTGGACGCCGACGAGCTCACCGCCAAGTTCCTCGCGAACGCGGCCGGAAGCTCCACCGCGGGCCCGGGCAGGGAGGCGGCCGCCCGCGAACTGGCCGACGAGGTATGGAAGATCGGCAGCGCCCAGGACACCGCGGGCCTGACCCGCGCGCTGTCCGCGGTGGTGACCGGCACATGACGCACCACAGCCTTTCCGACCCACCCGTGTGAGGTGAGAACCCATGAGCAGTGTGCGTTCCGCACGCCCTGAGCGGTCCCGTGTGCGCTGGCTGACGCTCGGCCTGATCGTCGCCCTCATCGTCATCAACTACATCGACAGGAGCGCGGTCAGCTACGCGGTCGACCCGCTGACCAAGGCGTTCGGCATCAGCAAGTCCCAGTACGGCTATGTCAGCAGCGCCTTCTCGATCGGCTACATGGTGTTCGCGTTCCTCGCGGGGCCGCTCGTCGACCGGTACGGGGCGCGGCGCGTGCTGCTGCTCGGCGTGGCCCTGTGGTCCGTGGTCACCGCGGTCACGCCCGTGTCCGGGACGTTCATCGGCCTGTTCGTGGCGAGGGTCGTCCTGGGCGCGGGCGAGGGGCCCGGCTTCCCGGCCGCGACCCGTACGGTCAGCCGCTGGCTGCCGCAGAAGGAACGCGGCCGCGCACTCGCCATGGTCGGCGGCGTCGCCGTCGCCGGATCGCTGCTGATCGGCGGCCCCGTGGTGACGCAGCTGATCGCGGGCCTGGGCTGGCGCGGCATGTTCTGGGTGCTCGCGGGCCTGGGCGCGCTGTGGTTCGCGGTCGCCTACGCGCTGCTGCGCAACACACCGGACGAGCATCCCCGGGTCTCGGCGGCGGAGCACGCGCACATCGCGGAGGGCCAGCTGGAGGAGGAACGTTCCGCCAGGGTGCACGTCCAGTGGCGCCCGGTGCTCACCAGCAGGAACCTGTGGATCATCGCGGTGGGCTACTTCGCCTGGGGCTTCATGTTCTGGGGCTTCATGTACTGGCTGCCCGAGTACCTGTCGTCGCAGTACGACCTCAGCATCACCGCGGTCGGCCTCTTCACGGTCGCACCGTGGGCGGCCGGTGTGATCGGCGCGCTCGTGGGCGGCGTGATCACGGACAAGGCCTTCTCCCGCACGGGCAGCCCCCGCACCCGCTTCACCATCATGGGCGTGGCGCTGCTGCTCTCGGGCGCGGCCCTCATCCCGATCTTCACGGCGCCGTCCCTGACGGTGTCGGTCACGTTCATCTCGATCGGCGTCGGGCTCGGCTTCGTCACGGGCGGCATCTGGTGGGTCGCCGCGATCGACGCCGTACCCGCCCAGCCGGGCGTCGCGGCCGGGTTCGCGGACGCGTCGTTCGCCCTGTCCGGTGTGGTCGCGCCGTCGGTGATGGGCTTCATCGTCAGCTCGACGGGGAGCTTCTCCAGCGGGTTCGTGGTGATGACGGTCCTGGCGGTCATCGGCGCGGGCTCGCTGCTGATCCTCCCCAAGCGGGAGCGCCGGCACGAACTCCCGCCGACACGGCGGGAGCCGGACCTGGCCCCGAACCCGCACTGACCGCCCGTAGGGCTGCCGCCCGCGCCGGGCCCGACGCGGCGCGACAGCCCTACCGGTGCTCGTGGTCCCTGACGGCCTGCTCGATGGCGTAGGCGGTCGCGGTGAACGCCTCGGCCTGCTCTGCCGTCAGGTCCCGGACCGTGATCTCCTCCAGGCTCCGCCACATGTCCGCGATGGGCTTTCGCATGGCGCGGCCCTTGTCGGTGAGGTGGACGATCATGACCCGCCGGTCGTGCTCGGCCGGCTCCCGGGTGAGCAGTCCCGCCTCCTGCATGCGGCGCAGCGACTTGGAGACCGTGGAGTGGTCGAGGCCCGCGCTGTCCAGCAGCTCCGACTGGGTCTGGCCGTCGCGGTCGAAGAGCTGCATCAGCAGCAGCTCCTGCCCCGGGTGCAGGTTCATGTCGCGGAGCATGGCGGCGGCGTGGCCGCGATGGGTGCGGGCGAGCTGGAAGATGGCGTAGCTGAGGCGGCCGTCGCGCGCCGTGCCGGGGGTCCTGGACGCGGGGTCGGTCATGGTGCTCCTCATGCGTCGCCGAGCGTGGGGTAGTCGGTGTAGCCGCTTTCACCGCCACTGTAGAAGGTGGCCGGGTCGGGGGTGTTCAGCGGCTTTCCCGCGCGTATCCGGTCGACGAGGTCGGGGTTGGCCAGCGCCATCGCGCCGACCGTGACGACGTCGGCCCGGCCGTCCGCGACGTCCTTGGCGCGCGCGGTCAGGTCGGCGCCGGCGCGGTTCAGTACCAGCGTGCCCGGCCACAGCGACCGCAGTGTGTCGAGGAGTTCCTCGTCGCCGGCGTGGATCAGGTGCAGGTAGGCCAGGTCCAGCGGGGCCAGGGCGCGCACCAGCGCCGGGTACAGCTCGTGCGTGTCCTCCTCGCGGATGTCGTTGTAGGGGTTGCCGGGGGAAAGGCGGATGCCGGTGCGCCCGGCCCCGATCTCGCCGGCGATCGCGGTGGCGACCTCGACGGCGAAGCGAATGCGATGGTCGACGGGGCCGCCGTAGCGGTCGGTGCGCTTGTTGGTGCTGCCCGCCAGGAACTGGTGGACGAGGTAGCCGTTGGCACCGTGGATCTCCACCCCGTCCGCTCCCGCTTCGACGGCGTACACGGCAGCGCGGCGGAAGTCGTCGACGGTCGCGGCGACTTCGCCCTCGGACAGTGCGCGGGGCACGGGCATCTCCCGCGGTCCGGTCGCGGTGAACATGGTTCCGGCGGGCCGGACGGCGGAGGGCGCCACGGGCCGGCGGCCGTGCGGGGTGTTGCCGGGGTGCGCGATGCGCCCGGTGTGCATCAGCTGAACGACGATCCGGCCCCCGGCGGTGTGCACGGCGTCGGTGACCTTGCGCCAGCCGGCCACCTGCTCGGGGGAGTGGATGCCGGGCGTGAGCAGGTAGCCCTGGCCGTCGGCGGAGGGCTGGGTGCCCTCGGTGATGATGAGCGCCGTCGAGGCTCGCTGGGCGTAGTACTCCGCGTTCAGCTCGGTCGGCACGCCCTCGGGGGTGGACCGGTCGCGGGTCATCGGCGCCATGGCCAGGCGGTGCGGCAGCCGGATGTCCCCGGCGCGGGTGGGCTGCCACAGGGCGTTGAGGCCAGTGGGGTCGGTGGGGTCGGTGGTGTCGCTGGTGTCGCTTGCGTCGGTGATGGGCACGGGAACTCTCCGCGGGTACGGGTTGGGCGGGTGCTGCCGCATGTCGGCAGGGGTTCAGCAGGAGGTTCAGCAGGGGGCTCAGCAGGGGGTCAGTCGACGGTGATGACGAGCTTCCCGCGGCTGTGACCGGCGTCGCTGGCCTGCTGGGCCCTGGCCGCGTCGGCGAGCGGATGCGTCGCGCCGACGGTTGTGGCGAGGCTGCCGTCGGCGGCCCGCTGGGCGAGTTCGGTCAGGCGGGCGCCAGAGCGGCGCTGGGGCCCGTCCGAGAAGACGACGCCGAGTTCGCGGGCGCGGAAGTCGGCTGTGGTGACGATCCGGTCGGTGCCTCCGCGCAGGGTGATCGAGTCCTCGAGCGCTCCCTTGCCGGCGGCGTCGAGTACGGCGTCGACGCCGCCCGGGGCGACCGCGCGGACCCGCTCGACCAGGTCGTCGCCGTAGACCAGCGCGGTGGCGCCGAGCGAGGCCACGTACTCCTGGTTGGCGGGCCCTGCGGTCCCGATGACACGGGCACCGCGGGCGACGGCGAACTGGACGGCCATGGTGCCGAGTGCGCCGGACGCGCCGTGGACGAGCAGGGTCTCGCCTGCCTTGACGTCAAGCAGGTCCAGGGCGCGGTCGGCACCGTCACTGGCCACCGGCAGCGCGGCAGCGTGCGTCCAGTCGAGGCCGGCCGGCTTGATGGCGAGAACGGACGCGTCGGCCAGCGCGTACTGGGCGTAGGAACCGGTGTCGGACCAGCCGAGCACCTCGTCGCCCACCGTGAACGAGTCGACGCCTTCGCCGAGGGCGTCGACCACCCCGGCGATCTCGCCGCCGGGGACGGCCGGGAGCGTGGTGGGGAAGATGCTCTCCATGGCCCCGGAACGGATCTTCCCGTCCACCGGGTTGACACCGACCGCCCGCACGCGCACCCGGACTTGCTTGGGGCCGGGCCGCGGTGTCTCGATCTCCGCCTCGTGCAGGACCTCGGTGCCGCCGAACGTGTCGAAAACGATGGCCTTCATGACTGCTGTCTCCTTCGCGAAACGATCCGCCGGCGCCAGTTACGTGGCTGGACACATAAAACGTAGCATCGATTAGGTGGCTAGCCAAGTATTCGGCGGACCGCCGACCGCCGACCGCCGACCGCAGGCGGTGCAGGCGGCGCAAGCGGACGGCTTCGAGGGTGCGGACCACATGTCCGTGCACGCCTCCGAGGCGTCCCTGTTCCTCGCTCCCACAAGCCCTCACGGCTCACGCCGCGATCTGCTGTTGCCCGGGCTGCGGGCGCCCGCCGGATTGTCGGCCGCTGTCGGCGCTGCCGCCGGGGCCGTCGCGGGCGTGCTGCTTCAGGACGGGCCGGACGGTCCGTGGGTACTGCTGACCGCGGCCGGAGCGGCCTGCGGCGTCTCCGCCGCACTGTTCGCGGCCGGCGGGGTCGTGGCAGCGGCGTCGGCCGCAGAAACAGTCCTGTGCTGGCTCGGGGTGACGCGCATGTGCTCGCCCAGCCTCTGCTGTGGGCGATGGGGGGCATGGGCCCGCAGGCCGCCGCCGGTTCGGTGCTCGCTCTCGCGGCACCGGCGCTCGGCCTGCTGCTGAGCGCGCGGGAGCTGCCCCGGATCCCGCAGTCAGCGCTGCGCCTGCGGGCGGCCGTTGAGGCACGGGTAAGGACTCCGGGACTCCGGGCTCATGCTCGACCCCCGCCGGGCCAGTGCGGGCACATCCGCCTTGCGCGCGCGGCGCTCGTCACCCCTGGCGCGGCTGCCCCCGCCCCAGCACGGGAGCCTGCTGATTCCTGGCGGGACGCCGCCGGGCCGTCAGCCCGCTTCGTCGAAGATGCCCTCCGCCGTGGGCGCCGTGACGGCGCGGGTCAGCCATTGGCGGAGGATCTCGGGGTCGCTGCAGTCTGTGACGCGTGTGTAGACGTCGTCGGAGACGTCGAGGCCTCGCTGCTGCAGCACCAATAGGACGTCTTCGGCGCCGCGCTGGGCCGCGCCCTGGGTTCGGCCTTGCTCGCGGCCTTCGTCGCGGATTTCTTCCGAGAGGTACGACTTGTAGAAAGAGAGGTCCACGGCCACCAGTTTCCTCCAGAGGTCCATTGCCGGGCGCGGCGTCGACGAGCGCTCGTTCCGTGCGGTGTTGCAGTAGCGACGGCACAGAGGCGAGTCATCTCGACGTGCCCGCCGGAAGGAGCAGAGCTGTGGACGCGTCGCCGTGGGGTCAGCCCTCTTCGCCGAAGATGTCCTCCGCGGTGGCTGCTGTGAGGGCGCGGGCCAGCCACTGGCGGAGGGTCTCGGGGTCGATGCAGTCGGTGACACGTGTGCGGACGTCGTCGGAGAAGTCGAGGCCCCGCTGCTCGAGAACGAACAGGATGTCCTCGGCCCGACCTTCCGCCCGGCCTTCGTCACGGCCCTGTGCTCGGCCCTGCACGCGGCCTTCGTCGCGAATTTCTTCCGAGAGGTACGACTTGTAGAAAGAGAGGTCCACGGCCACCAGTTTCCTCCAGAGGTCCTTTGCCGGGCGCTTGCCCATGCCCTGCGCGGTGAATTCGATGATGGGGTCTGCTTCGTCCTCGGGGACGTCTTTGAGAGCGGTGGACAAGGCCCTCAATACGGTACCAATGTCCGGGTTCGCGGCGTGGGTGATCGCTGCCAGGGTGGCGAGCGCCAGGTCGGCCCGGGCCTCCTCTGGATCGGTGATCACCGGCATGTTGTGCGGGCCCGCGACGACGGGCTGAACGGTGAGTGTGGGCAGTCCGGGCGGGCCGCTGGACACGGGCCGCTGGGCCCAGTGTGCGGTGCCGCGGTCCTGGCACACGACCAGCAGCGCGGTCGGCAGCCGGTACTTGCTCCACAGGAACGAGACGTAGTACGCCCAGCTCGCCGGTTTGTCGGACGCCGGACGCCCCTGTGCCTCGACGGCCAGCAGGAACGCGCCCTGCTCCGCGGTTTCCAGGCGCAGCAGTGTGTCCACACGGCGTTCCACTGGATTGGTCTCCGTGAGATCCGTCGGCAGCACCGCCACTTTCACCGGAGCGGCTATCGGGATGCCCAGCACACGGGAGACCCGACTGAAGAGGCCCGGGTCGTGCTGGAAGATCCGGTGCATCGCTTCGTGTGACGACTTGACCATGGTTCCTGTCTCTAACGGGGCGCGTCGGAGGCTGTCGTGCTGAGAGTAGGGCGGTCAGGTGACCGGAAATCCCGATAAGCCGGATTCTTCACTCGTGCGAGCGAGCGTGCGAGGAACGTGCGTGCGCCGGGCTTTCGTTCGGTTCTGTCCCCCTGTCGTGTGCACGAGGCGCAACTCGGCCCAGACCGTCTTGCGAGGGAAGCTGTCGTGCGTCACGCCCCAGCGGTGTGCGAGCGCGTCCACGAGGAGCAGGCCGCGGCCCGACTCCGCATCCCCGCAGGGAGGTTGAGCCTCGGGCAGGCACTCGCCCCGAGTGTCCGTGACCTCGATCCGCAGGAGGCTGTCGGCGTGCAGACGGAGGACGAGACGAAAGTCGCGGCCCGGAACGCGGCCGTGAGTGGCCGCGTTCGCGGCCAGCTCGGCCACGATCAGGCGCGCGGGGTCCGACGGGAGCCCCCAGTCACGCAGTTGGACGTCCGCGAGCAGACGCGCGAGGCGCGCGCCGCGTGGTGTGGACGACAGCTGCACGCTGAGCGAGAGGTTGGGGTGGGCCGTTGGGCCGGCGGGTTTCTGAGGCACGTCACTCACCGTGTCGAACCGTGCCTACTCTGTGAAGGGTTCGGGCCGTTGCGTACGGTGACTGTCGGTTGCTTGTCCGGTGCTGTCCGGACTGTCGGCACCGCTTCACGGGCAGGGCGCGACGGTACGAGGCGGTGTGGCGCCGGGACAGGAGGACGGGGATGTCGGTGGACGGCGGGGCGCAGCGGCCCGGGGACGAGGCGGACGGGCCCGGGTGGGAGGTGGACCCGGACGACGACTGGGGCGTGGCTGTGATCGCCACCGTGGGGCGGCAGTTGAGGCTACGGCGGGAGGCGGCGGGGATGCGGGCCGGGGAGTTCGGGGTGGCGACCGGGTATGGCGAGGACCTGGTCTACAAGATCGAGGGCGGCAAGCGGATTCCCCGCCCCGAGTACCTGGACAAGGCCGACGAGGTGCTCGCGGCGGGTGGCCTGCTGGCGGCGATGAAGGAGGACGTCGCCAAGGTCCGGTACCCGAAGAAGGTGCGGGACCTGGCCCGTTCGGAGGCGCGGGCGGTCGAGATGGGGCTGTACAGCAACCACAACGTGCACGGCCTGTTGCAGACCGAAGAGCACATGCGCGCGCTCTTCGACGTCTGGCTTCCCGCGTACTCGGACGAGGAGACGGAACGCATGGTCGCCGCTCGCATGGCGCGACGGTCGGTCTTCGACCGGTCACCGGCCCCCGCGCTCAGTTTCGTCCAGGAGGAGGTGACCATCCGGCGCCCGGTCGGGGGCAGGATGGTGTGGCGGCGACAGCTCGAACGGCTGTTGGAGGTGTCGCAGTTGCGGCAGGTGTCGCTTCAGGTGGTGCCCACCTCCTGTGAGGAGCATTTCGGGACGGGAGGCTTGATCGAGGTGCTGAAGTTTCCCGATGGAACAGCGGTGGGGAGATCCGAGGGCGCGTTCGGCGGGCGGCCGGTGTCAGATCCCAAGCAGCTCAGAATCCTCGAACTCCGCTATGGAATGATCCGGGCGCAGGCCCTCACACCCCGAGAGTCGCGGGCCCTCATCGAGCGCGTGCTGGGAGAATCATGATCCGCACTTCTGCAGACCCGAACGTTGCCCTGCTTGCCTGGCGCAGAAGCAGCTACAGCAGCAGCGGCGACGGCAACGACTGCGTCGAGATAGCCGCCGCCCCCGGGGCGGTCCACGTGCGGGACTCCAAGGACGTGGCGGGCGCACGGCTCGCCCTCGCGCCCCGCGCCTGGGCGTGCTTCGTCGCGTACGCGGCGGCGCGGCGCTGACCCGCCCGCGCGCGGGTCAGTGGGACGTCGCGAGGCGCGCCTCGTGCACAGCCGCCCGGTGGGCTTCGAGGCGCTCCGCCAGCAGGCGGCTCGCCGC
>NZ_JAGIQL010000170.1 GCF_017813245.1 Streptomyces montanisoli | reverse complement strand
CGCCAGGCCCCGCGAGCGCCCCGCGCGCGGGCGTCACCCCGCGCGCGCTCACCCGCGCCCCTCCCCCGTCGCCGCCCTTCTCAGCGACCGCACCCGCCGCACCACCCCCCGCACCCGCGCGTCGCGCGGGATGAACGCCAGCCGCGCGGGCAGCCCTCCCGGCAGGTCGAGCACGGTGAGGCGGCGCCGCTTGAAGTAGGCGAGCGTGTGCGGTGTTTGGTGCCCGCGCAGGTAGGCCTCCGCGCGCTCGCGAAGGTCGGGGTTGACCTTCGGCTGCATCGCGAACCCGACGGCCGCCAGGAGTTCCTGGAGCCCGTACGCCGCCGGGTCGAGTCGCTGCGCGGCGACCGCCGCGCGGTCGGCGACATCCGGCAGCAGCTCGTGGCAGATCGTCACGGGCACGCGGTTGCTGTTCTCGTACGGTGTGAGCCGGTCGAGCAGCAGCTCCGTGCCGACGCGCGCGACGGGCAGCCCGTAGAGCGACGCGGCCGTGAACAGCGCCGTCGAGAAGCAGCCGACGACGAGGCCGGGGCGCAGCCGCTGGTAGAGCACCTCCGCGATCAAAGGGTCGTCGACGACGGCCAGTTGAACGCCGAGCCGTCGCGCCTCCTCCTCCATGCGGTACGAGAAGCGCGCGGGTGCTGTCGGGTGCGGCTTGAAGACGGCGCTGCGGTGGCCGAGTGCGTGGGCACCGCGCACCATCCGCACGTGCAACTCCTCCTCCTCGTCCGCGGTGAGGATGGAGAGGGCGGAGAGGTACTGGCCGAGCAGCAGTGCGGGGCGGTCGTCCGAGTCGGGCTGTGGCACAGGGAGTTCGGGCGCGTCCTCGGCGGTCTGCGCGAGCACCTTCAGGAACGCCTCGTTCGGCACGACCGTCGGCTCCGCGCCGAACTCCCGCAGCAGCATGGGCCGCAGGCCCGGTACGAGGTCGAGGTGGAGCACGCGCCGGATGCGAGTGCCGATGAGCGGCGGGATCTTGTTGCGGGTGGGGCCGTAGCTCATCAGCCCGTCCGCGTAGAGGTCGATGGGTGCGCCGGTGAAGATGTCGGTGATCGCCAGTGCGGGCACCACCTGGATGGACTCGGCGACGAGGTGGACGGGGTCGTCCCCCAGGTTCCACAGCAGTCTCAGGTGGCGTTCCCACATCGGGACGTCATCGGGCCGCGGCGACCACGAGCCGGGGTGGAAGGGGTGGATGGCCTCGTTCCACGACAGCACGTCGTCGAAGCGGTCGCGCAGCCGGCCGAAGCCGGACATCTCGTCGAGCGCGGGCGTGGCCTCCGGGTTGGCGGCGTTGTTCGACACCAGCAGGATGGTTCGACCGGCGGGCTCGAAGCACCCGGCGTCCAGGGCGGCGGCCAGTGTGGCGGCGCCGTAGAGGGTGGACGCGAGGAGGATGCGGGTGGTCACGCGGCCACCTCCGTGGCGGCCTGGCGGCGGCGCAGTTTGGTGAGCCGGGCGGCGCGCCTGTGGTCGAGCCCTGCCAGGGTGGCATCGAGGACGTCCTGCGGCATGCGGCGCAGCGCCGCGGCGCTCATCGCCTTGAGCTGCTTTGCGACGGCCGGTTCGAACTGGTCGATCCTGCCGAGGTGGTGGGTGATGATCGCGCAGTACGTGCGGACGGCCTTCGGCATCAGCCGGTCCGCTTCCGGGTCCTCGGCGGTCTCGCGCAGGAGCAGGTCGAACGCGGCGACGAAGTCGAGTTGGCGTGTGTCGCCGATCTGGGTGAGCGACGACTGGACGCCGCGGCGGTAGTAGTAGCCGAGGTGACCCACGGCCGCGCACGATGTGGCGCCGCGGTGCAGCCGCCAGATCCAAGGCCGGTCCTCGGCGGTGTGCAGGCCGTCGGGGAACGTCATGAGGCCCGCGTCGAGCAGCCGCCGGTGGAACACACCGGCCCAGGAGTACGGGTAGTCCACCGATGTGGAGCGCGTGTCGGGGAGTATCAGGTCGCGTGGGCGCAGCACCGTGCCCCGCGGGCCGATGGGCACGCGGTAGACGGTGCGCGCCCTGGCGGTGCAGCGGACCTGGTCGGTGCGGATGAAGTCGACGCCGAGCCGCTCGATCTCGTTGACCAGCGCGGGGAGGTAGTCGCGCGCCAGCCAGTCGTCGCCGTCGAGGAAGGTCAGGTACTCCCCTGTCGCCGCGCGCAGCCCGGTGTTGCGTGCGGTGCCGATGCTGCTGTTCCTCTCGTGCCGGATCTGGCGCACCTCGCAGCGCAGCAGGGGCGCGAACGCGGCCACGACGTCGGGAGTGCCGTCGGTGGAGCAGTCGTCGACGAACACGACCTCGTCGTCCTCGCGGACGTTGGCGCGCAGGCTGCGCAGGGCTTCGGTGATGAACGGCCGCACGTTGTAGTACGGCACGATGACGGAGAGCTTGACCACCCGCCGGACGCTAGGTGGCGCCCCGGCTCGGCCCGCGAACGCCCGGCCGACGGCGGGTGAACGGCGTGTGACGAAATCCCCCCGCCCACGGCGAACCTGCCGCGGTGCGGCCCCACGCGGGTGGCCCGCGAGCCGCCTGCGGGCCGCCCGCCCCAGGCGTAGACGCGCTGTTAACCCGTTGTTGCCATGGAGTTGGGCCGCTGCCCGGCGCGGCTTCCTAACGTCCTCGGCGTGCACTCAGCTACCAGTCAAGCGGTACGGGTCGCCGTGCTCGCGGACTCCGACACACGGTGGAAGTGGGGCGCGCTGACCGCGCGCCGCGTCGTCCCCGAAGGCCGCGCCGTCGAGCTCAGCGGCTTCCTGCTGCGCGGCCGCGCCACGCCCACCGCTCGCCAGCTCGCGGAGGTGGACGCGGCGGCCGACGCGGTACGCGAGGTCACCGGCGCGGAGTTCCTGCGGGCGCTCGCGACCGGGCCCGCCGGCGTCGAGCCCGGAGACGTCGAACAGGCCGGGTACGAAGGCGGGTACGACCTGGTCGTCCTCGCGCTCGTCGGCGGCGGTGTGCAGGCCATGCTGCACGGCATCGCCGCGCTCGGCCTCGGCCGGCGGCCCGTCGTGGTGACCGGCTATGTCGGCGTCGTCTACGAGAAGCTCGCCGACGGGCTGCTGCTGCGGCACGGCGCCGACGTCGTCCTCGCCAACTCCCGCCACGACGCCCAGCGTTTCCGTGCCGTGTACGAGGGCGTCGGCGCGGACGCGGCCGGCGTCACGCGGGCCGCGCTGCCATTCCTCGGCGGCGCGCGCTACGAGCGCGAGGAGGGCCGCGACACCGTGGTGTTCGCGGCGCAGCCGTCCGTGCCCGCCACCCGCGCCGACCGCGCGTACCTGCTGGGCCGCCTGGTGGACCACGCCCGCCTGCACCCGCGCCGCGAGGTGCTGCTCAAGCTGCGCAGCCGGGTCGGCGAACACACCACGCACGTCGAGGAGTTCCCCTACCAGCGGCTCGCGGAGCGCACGGCGGGCGGCCTGCCGCCCAACTTCCGCCTGGTGTACGGCAACATGGGCGAGGTTCTGGACCGCACTGACCTGCTCGTCACGGTCTCGTCCACGGCCGCGCTCGAAGCGCTGCACCGCCGCATCCCCACCGCCGTCCTCACGGACCTGGGCATCCGCGAGCCCCTCGGCAACCACCACTTCGTCGGCTCGGGCTGCCTGGCCTCCTGGGACCAACTCGACGCAGGACTGCGGCCGAAGGCCGACCCCGTCTGGGCCGACAGGTCGGGCGTGGCCGCAGTGGGCGCCGGGGACGCCGTTGACGCCGTTGACGCCGTTGACGCCACGACGGGAGCCGGCTCGTACGCCGCCGCGTTCGACGAGGCGCGCGCCCGCGTCGCGGCACTGCTCGACGGGCCCGCGCTCGCGCCGCCCGCCCCCTACTACACCCGCACCACGGCACCCGGTTATCTGCCGCAACTACTCGCGCGGTACCACCTCGACCCGGACGGCAGGCCGCTAGCGGCGGCCGCGTCCCGCGACGACGCCTCCGGCCTGCGCCGGGCCGTGCGTCAGGCCGTGCGCGACGCGGCACGCGGCGCGTACCGGCACGGCGTGCAGCGCGTCGCGCCCGTCATCCGGCGGATGGGCGAGCTGTGACGGGCCCGGGCCGTGTCCGACAGACCCCGGCCGCGCACCAAGGAGAAGCCATGACCGTCCTCGCCGTGATCCCCGCCCGCGGCGGGTCCAAGGGCGTGCCCGCGAAGAACCTCGCCAGGGTCGGCGGCGTGCCGCTGGTCGTGCGCGCGGTACGGGCCTGCCGGGCGTCCCGCGAGGTGACCGACGTCGTCGTGTCCACCGACGACCCGGCGATCGCGGACGCGGCGCGCGCGGCGGGCGCCGAGGTCGTGACACGTCCCGCCGCGATCGCGGGCGACACCGCGACGAGCGAGGCGGCCGTGGCGCATGCGATGGACGCCTTCGAGGCCGTGCGTGCAAGGGCAGTTGACGTGGTGCTGCTCGTGCAGTGCACCAGCCCCTTCCTCACCGCCGCCGACGTGGACGGCGTGGCGGCCGCGATCACCGCGGGCGGCGCTGACACCGCGCTGACCGTCGCGCCGACGCACGGCTTCGTCTGGCGCGAGGCCGGGGCGGCCGAGGCCGGGGCGACCGAGGCCGGGAGCGCCAAGACCGCCGACGGCTACGGCGTCAACCACGACAAGGCGCACCGGCCGCGCCGCCAGGACAGGCCCCGGGAGTACCTGGAGACCGGCGCCGCGTACGCGATGCGCGCCGACGGCTTCCGCGCGGCGGGCCACCGGTTCTTCGGCCGTACGCAGCTGGTGGTGACCGACCCCGCGCGCGTCCTGGAGATCGACGAGCCGCAGGACCTCGCCCGCGCACGCGCGCTCGCGCCGCTGCTCGACCCGGCGGCGCTGCCCGCGTACGGCGACGTCGACGCGGTCGTGCTCGACTTCGACGGCACGCAGACCGACGACCGCGTCCTCATCGACTCGGACGGCCGCGAGATGGTCGCCGTGCACCGCGGCGACGGGCTCGGCGTGGCGGCGCTGCGCCGCGCGGGGCTCGCCCTGCTGGTGCTCTCCACGGAGCGCAACCCCGTCGTCGCCGCCCGCGCGAACAAGCTCGGTGTGCCGGTGCTGCACGGCATCGACCGCAAGGACGCCGCGCTCAAGCAGTGGTGCGACGAGCACGGTGTGGCACCCGAGCGCGTGCTCTACGTCGGCAACGACGTGAACGACCTGCCGTGCTTCGACCTCGTGGGCTGGCCCGTGGCCGTGGCGAGCGCCCACGACGCCGTGCGCGCCGCCGCCCGCGCCGTCACCGCGACACCGGGCGGCGAGGGGGCGATCCGCGAGATCGCCGGCTGGCTGCTCGGCCCCGGGCTGCACGCCCCGTCCCCCGTTCCTACCTTCCACCCCCACAACACCGCTTACATCTAAGGACAGTTCATGAACAGCGACGCCTCCTCCCGCCTGCGCACGTTCGGTTCGCGCACGGCAGGCCCCGGCCGGCCCGTCTACATCACGGGCGAGATCGGCATCAACCACAACGGCGACCTGGACAACGCGATCGCGCTGATCGACGTGGCCGCCGAAGCCGGCTGCGACGCCGTCAAGTTCCAGAAGCGCACCCCGGAGATCTGCACGCCGCGCGACCAGTGGGACATCGAGCGCGACACCCCCTGGGGCCGGATGACGTACATCGACTACCGCCACCGCGTGGAGTTCGGCGAGGACGAGTACCGCGCCATCGACGAGCACTGCGCGAAGCGGGGCATCGCCTGGTTCGCGTCCCCGTGGGACACCGAGGCCGTCGCCTTCCTGGAGAAGTTCGACTCGCTCCCCGCCCACAAGGTCGCGTCCGCCTGCCTGACCGACGACGAGCTGCTGCGCTCGCTGCGCGCCACCGGGCGCACGGTCGTGCTGTCCAGCGGCATGTCGACGCCGAAGCAGATCCGGCACGCCGTCGAGGTGCTCGGCAGCGAGAACATCCTGCTCTGCCACGCCACGTCGACGTACCCGGCGAAGGCGGAGGAGCTGAACCTGCGGGTCATCGACACGCTCAGGGCCGAGTTCCCGAACGTGCCGATCGGCTACAGCGGCCACGAGACGGGCCTTCAGACCACGCTCGCGGCCGTCGCGCTCGGCGCGGCGTTCGTCGAGCGCCACATCACCCTCGACCGCGCCATGTGGGGCTCCGACCAGGCCGCCTCCGTCGAGCCGCAGGGCCTCGCGCGCCTGGTGCGCGACATCCGCACCATCGAGGCGTCGCTCGGCGACGGTGTGAAGCAGGTCTACGCGTCGGAGCTCGGCCCGATGAAGAAGCTGCGCCGCGTCTCCGGCGTGGTGGCCGACGCCGAGTCGGCGCGGGTCTGACGGCGCCGGCCATGCCATCTCCGAGCGGGGAACGAGCACCGCGCCGCGGCGAGGAACGCGCGCGCCGCGCGCCGCGCGACGAACGGGCGGTCGCCTTCGTGGAGAGTCCCGTCCAGCTGCTGAATGTGCTGGAGTGGGCGGACCTGCCGGCGGCGCGGGACGCGTACGAGCTGACCGTGGTCGTCCTGTCGCCCACCGACCCGATGTCCCGCGGCCAGCTGCGCCGCATGGCCGAGCTGGCCAGGGACGCGGGGTTCACGGTCCGCTGGCAGGAGGCCAGGGGCGGGGCGGGCGCCCCGCTCAAGGCGGTGCGCGAACTGGCGCCGCTGCTGCACAGGTCGGGCCGGATCGTGATCGGCGACCCCTTCTCGCGCTACGTGCAGCTGCTGCTGACGCTCGTCAAGGGTAAGCGGCTGACCGTGGTGGACGACGGTACGGCGACGATGGAGTTCGTCGGCCAGCTCGCGCGCGGGGAGCGCCTGGTGCGCTGGCACCGGCGCGGCGGCGCGCGCGGGCCGCGCGAACTGGTGCTCGCGCCCGTCACCGCGGCGGCCCGCCGCAGGCTCACGCCGACGGCGGCACGCTCGGTCGAGGTGTTCACCGCGATGCCGGTCCATGAGGTGCCCGAGGGCATCGAGGTGACGGAGAACCGCTTCGCTTGGACGCGCGGCGCGTTCGGCCCACCGCGGATCATCGACGGCGCCGACCTGGTCGGCACGTCGCTGGTGGAGACGGGCGTGCTCGACGAGTCCCAGTACGCCGGGGCGGTGCGGGCCCTGGCCCGCGAGCACGGGGCGCTGCGGTACTTCGCGCACCGCCGCGAGAGCCCGGACAAGCTGCGCGCGCTGCACGCGGCGACGGGCCTGGAGATCGTCCGCCCCGACCTGCCCCTCGAGGTGATCGCGCGCAGGGGCCCGATCGGCGCGACGATCGTGAGCTTCCCGTCCACGGTCGTCCACACGCTGCCCGCGGCCCTCGCCGGCACGGGCGTGCGCGTCGCGGTCTGCGACATCGCCCCCGAGTGGCTCACGTCCCACGCGTCGCCGCGCGCCCAGGGGTTCCTGTCGGGCGTGACGGACGCCGCGAAGGACGTCCACAGGTTGGTGACGCCCGCGTAGATCATCGGCCGCCGGCTGATCATCGGACCGGCGGGCCGGGTAGGTTCCCGGCACGCGCGGAGACGCCGCGCGGGTCGAGGAGGAGGACGCCGGGCATGGTGGACGTCATCGGAGCCGGTTACGGCCGTACGGGCACGCTCTCGCTGCGGACGGCGCTGGAGAGGCTGGGCTTCGCCCCCTGCTACCACATGGTCGAGGTGCTGAGGGACCCCGACCAGCTGCCCCGCTGGAGCCGCGCGCTCGCGTCGGATCCTGTGGACATAGCGGGGGTACTCGACGGGTACCGGGCCTCCGTCGACTTCCCCACCAGCATGTTCTGGCGCGAGCAGCTCGCGGCCTGGCCGGACGCGAAGGTCGTGCTGACCGTACGCGACCCGCACCGCTGGTACGCCTCCGCGAAGGAGACGATCTTCTCCATGAACCGGCCGGACGTGGACCATCCGGACCCGGAGATCAGGGAGTTGCGCCGCTTCATGGGCCAGGAGCTGATGCCACGCGTCATGGACGTCGGCGCGGACCGCCCGCTGAACGAGCTGGACGAGGAGGAGGCGGTCGCCGCGTTCGAACGCCATGTGGCGGACGTCCGGGCGAGCGTCCCGCAGGACCGGCTCCTCGTCTTCGAGGTGAAGGAGGGCTGGGAGCCGCTGTGCGCGTTCCTGGGCGTGCCCGTGCCGGACGAGGAGTTCCCGCGCGTCAACGAGGCGGCCGGATTCCGCCAGGTCGCGGAGGCCGCCTTCGCGGAACGGGCCCGCGCCCTGGCCGCCCGACGCGGGTAGGCGCGGCGCTTCGGGGCGGGCCCGCCCCTCGCGGGCCCGCCCCTCGCGGGCCCGCCCCTCCGCTCCTCAGCCCCGCCGCACTCAGCCCGGGGGCCGCAGGGCGGCCGGGACGATCAGGGTCCCGGTCGCCCTGCCGGCACTGTCCAGGAGCCGGCCCATGCGTTTCGGCGTGCGCAGGTTGATCGCGTTCTCGCGCACCCTGAGCTCGGGCAGGCGCGCGCCGAAGAGCTGCTCGATGTGCACGCTGGACCGTCTCGCGGCGCAGGGGCCGCTCAGCCCGTAAGCGGCCTGAGCAGGCCCGCCGTGAGGAGGCCGACCATGCGGCGGGCGTCGAAGTCGGGGTCGTCCTCGATGCCGACGCACAGGTTGCCCGCGCCGCGCATGAGTTCGTAGGCGCTGATGTCGGTGCGGATCTCGCCCGCCGCCTCCGCCGCTTCGAGTAGCTGGGCGCAGACCGGCAGGAGGCGGTCGAGGAAGTACTCGTGCAGTCCTTCGAAGCCGGGGTTGCCCGACCGCATGACCCCGGCGAGGCCGTGCTTGGTGACGAGGAAGTCGACGAAGAGGTCCGTCCACCGCGTCAGCGCCGCGTGCGGCGCCAGGCCGCTCGCGAGCAGGGCGGGCCCGGCCTCGGCGCAGGCCTCCACCTGGTGCCGGTAGACGGCGATGATCAGGTCGGCGCGCGTCGGGAAGTGGCGGTAGATCGTGCCCATCCCGACGCCGGCCTCGGCCGCGATGTCGCGTACCGGCGCCTCCACGCCCGAGGCGACGAAGACGCGCGCGGCGGCGTCGAGCAGGGTCTGCTCGTTGCGCCGCGCGTCCGCGCGCTTGCGCGGCGCCGGCCGCCCGGCCCGTCCGTCGGTTTCGGCCATCACGCCGCTCCCTTCCCGTCTCCTCGGCTGCCCGCTTGCGAAGCGGAACGCCGCTCCGTATGCTCTCCAGTGTTAACGGAACGCCGCTCCGCTTGGTCGTCATGATGCCACAGCGGCCGGCGGGCGACCACGCCGCCGCGACCCCGGCGGCTCTCCGCGATGGAGGAACACATCATGCAGTACCGCACACTCGGCCGCACCGGCGTGCAGGTCAGCTCCCTCGTACTGGGCGCGATGAACTTCGGCGCCATCGGGCGCACCACCCAACAGGACGCGACCGCGATCGTCGATGCCGCCCTGGAGGGTGGCATCAACCTCATCGACACCGCCGACATGTACGGCGCCGGCGAGTCCGAGGAGATGGTCGGCAGGGCCATCAAGGGCAGGCGCGAGGACATCGTCCTCGCCACCAAGGCGAACATGCCGATGGGCGACGAGCGCAACCACCGGGGCAGCTCGCGTCGCTGGCTGGTCACCGAGCTCGACAACTCCCTGCGCCGCCTCGGGGTCGACCACGTCGACCTGTACCAGATCCACCGGTGGGACCCCACGACCAGCGACGAGGAGACGCTGTCGGCGCTGACCGACCTGCAGCGCGCGGGCAAGATCCGCTACTTCGGCTCGTCGACCTTCCCCGCACACCGCGTCGTGCAGGCCCAGTGGGCCGCCAGGGAGCACCGCCTGCGCCCCTACGTGACCGAGCAGCCCAGCTACTCGATCCTGCAGCGCGGAATCGAGGCACACGTCCTGCCCGTCACCGAGGAGTACGGGCTCGGCGTGCTGGCCTGGTCGCCGCTGGCCGGTGGCTGGCTCTCCGGGGCGATCCGCGAGGGCCGGCCCTTCGACACCAACCGCTCGTCGCTCCTGCCGGAACGCTACGACATGACCATGCCCGCCAACCGCGCCCGGCTCGACGCCGTCGAGCGGCTGGCCAAGATAGCCGAAGGGGCCGGCTTGACGCTGATCCAGCTCGCGCTCGGCTTCGTGACCGCGCACCCCGCCGTGACCAGCGCCATCATCGGCCCGCGCACGGTGGACCACCTGCGCTCGCAGCTCGCCGCCGCGGACACGGTGCTGCCGGCCGACGTGCTGGACGCGATCGACGAGGTCGTCGCGCCCGGGGTCGACCTCGCCGCGCACGAGAAGTTCGACACGCCGCCGTCGCTGCTCGACCCGTCGCTGCGCCGCCGCCGCTGACGGGCCGGGCGGGGCCCGGATCGGGCCGCCCGGCCCGGGCCGCCCGCCGCAGAACGCAGCCGCTCAGAACGCGTCCGGGGCAAGACGCGTCCGGGGCAAGACGCGTCCGCTCAGAACGCGTCCGCCGGGACGTACGTGCCCCACACCTCGCGCAGCGCGTCGCAGACCTCACCCACCGTGGCGCGCGCCTTGAGCGCCGTCTTCATGGGGTACAGGACGTTGTCCTCGCCCGCCGCCGCCTTGCGCAGCTCGTCGAGGGCCGCGTCCACCGCGGGCTGGTCGCGCTCCGCGCGCAGCGCCGCGAGGCGGGCCGCCTGCTGGGCCTCGATCGCCGGGTCGACGCGCAGGGGCTCGTAGGGCTCCTCCGCGTCGAGCTGGTAGCGGTTGACGCCGACGACGACGCGCTCGCCGCTGTCGGTCTCCTGCGCGATCGTGTACGCGCTGCGCTCGATCTCGCCCTTCTGGAAGCCGCGTTCGATCGCGTCGACCGCGCCGCCGAGGTCCTCGACGCGCTCCATCAGCGCGAGCGCCGCCGTCTCGACGTCGTCGGTCATCCGCTCGACGACGTAGCTGCCCGCGAACGGGTCGACGGTCGCGGTGACGTCCGTCTCGTACGCGAGGACCTGCTGCGTGCGCAGCGCCAGGCGGGCGGACTTGTCCGTCGGCAGCGCGATCGCCTCGTCGAAGGAGTTCGTGTGCAGCGACTGCGTGCCGCCGAGCACCGCAGCGAGCCCCTGCACGGCGACCCGCACCAGGTTCACCTCGGGCTGCTGCGCGGTGAGTTGCACGCCGGCGGTCTGGGTGTGGAAGCGCAGCATCAGCGACTTGGGGTTCTTCGCGCCGAACTCCTCGCGCATGACGCGCGACCAGATCCTGCGCGCCGCGCGGAACTTGGCGACCTCTTCGAGGAACGTCGTACGCGCGACGAAGAAGAACGACAGGCGCGGCGCGAAGTCGTCCACGTCCATGCCCGCGGCGACGGCGGTGCGCACGTACTCGATGCCGTCGGCGAGCGTGAACGCGATCTCCTGCGCGGGCGACGCCCCGGCCTCCGCCATGTGGTAGCCGGAGATGGAGATGGTGTTCCAGCGCGGGATCTCCGCCTTGCAGTACTTGAAGATGTCCGCGATGAGCCGCAGGGACGGCTTCGGCGGGAAGATGTACGTGCCGCGCGCGATGTACTCCTTGAGCACGTCGTTCTGGATCGTGCCGGTCAGCTGCCCCGCCGGCACGCCCTGCTCCTCCGCGACCAGCTGGTACATCAGCAGCAGCAGCGCGGCCGGCGCGTTGATCGTCATCGACGTGGAGACCTTGTCGAGCGGGATGCCGCCGAACAGCACGCGCATGTCGTCGATCGAGTCGATCGCGACGCCGACCTTGCCGACCTCGCCGCCCGCCAGGGGCGCGTCGCTGTCGTGGCCCATCTGGGTGGGCAGGTCGAAGGCGACGGACAGGCCTGTCGTGCCGTTGGCGATCAGCTGCTTGTAGCGCGCGTTGGACTCGGTGGCGGTGCCGAACCCGGCGTACTGCCGCATCGTCCACGGCCGTCCCGTGTACATCGTCGGATAGACGCCGCGGGTGAAGGGGTAGGCGCCGGGCTCGCCGAGCTTCTCCGCCGCGTCCCAGCCGGCCAGGTCGCCGGGCCCGTAGACCGGTGCCACGGGGAACCCGCTCTCGGTCACTCGTCCGCTGCCGGGCTCGCGCGCCATGTTTCCTGCCTCCCCTGGGGGCTGTCGCCGTGTGACTTCGCTTCGGCGGACTGTAGCCGCGCGGGTGCGGCCGGTGGAGGCCCACACGCTGGGACGTTGCTCACAGCCGCGCCGACGCTTCGAAGTTCGGCGGTGAGGGAAGAGACGGCGCGGACGGGACCGGGGGAACGTGCCCCGTCCGCGCCTGTGCGCTGAGCCGAGGGTACGGGGGGAACCCCCGGCTCTGTGCGCTGCCGATGACCAGTCGGCTCACTCTCTACTGCGCCAAGGCGCCGGAAAACGTCACACCCTCCACGCTGTGCACGTCCGATGCCAGGTCAGGAGGGTCAGGAGGGCCGTCAGGGGGACGTCGGGCCGTCTGTGACGCCCGGGTCCGAGGGGAGCAGCTCGCGCGGCAGGACGCGGTGCGCCGAAGGCGAGGACGCGGGCGCGGGCGAGGACGTGGCCGACGAGGACGGGGCCGGGGGCTCGCTCTGGTGCCCGTTGGGCTGCCTGGGGCTGCCGCCCGGTTCCGGCGAGGTGGTCGGTGAGGTGGACGGGGAAGAGCTGCCACCGCCGTTGGGGCCGTACCCGCCACCGGGCGGCAGGTAGCCGCCACCGCCCTGGCCCTCGCCCTGGCCGCCACCTTCGCCGCTTCCGTCGCCGCCCGAGCCGTCGCCGCCCGAGCCGGACCCGCTGCCGCCACTGCCCCCGTCGCCGAGGAGCGAGTCGCAGAACGCCAGGGCGCCCGCCCGGCCCTTCATCACGCGCAGCAACTCCGTCCGCCGCACCCCGTCGAGCGTGCCGGCGCGCAGGTCCTGGCAGGCGCGGACGGCCGCCGTGTACCAGGCGGACGGGGTGACGCCCGCGCCCGGCGTCGGCGGGGCGCCGCGTGAGGCGCGCGGGGGCGCCTCGGCCCCCGGGC
>NZ_JAGIQL010000017.1 GCF_017813245.1 Streptomyces montanisoli | reverse complement strand
CCCGCCCACGCTCCCGCGGCGGCGCCCGATCCGGCGACCACCGCGGTGCCGTCCCCGGCACGCGCCGCAGCGCCGCCCGGCCGCCCCGAGCTGCCGAAGCGACAGGGCCAGGACCACATGGCACCGCAGCTCAGGGAGCGCCCGCCCGCACCGCCGGCCGAGGGGCCCGGCGAGCCGGCCGGCCACGACCCCGGCCTGATGGCCGCCTTCCGCCGCGGCATCGGGCTCGCCGAGACCGAGCCGGGCGGGCAGGCCGGGACGGTCGCCGCACCCCCGGCGCCCGAGGCCGCCGCCCCGCGTGCCCCCGTCGAGAAACCGGGCCTGCCCCGCAGGCAGCCCGCAGAGCGCCAGGCTCCGCAGCAGCGTGAAGCGCACCGCCGCACCCCCACCACCGAGGAGTAGACACACGATGGCGAGCGACGTATCGACCGGTCACGCCCAGGATCTGGACTGGCTGCTCGCCGGTCTCGTCCAGCGCGTCCCGTACACACGCAGCGCGGTGCTGCTCTCCTCCGACGGGCTGGTCAGATCCCTGCACGGCCTCGACCCCGACAGCGCCGACCACATGGCGGCGCTGGCCTCAGGCCTCTACTCGCTGGGCCGCAGCGCCGGTGCGCGGTTCGGCGACAGCGGGGGAGTGCGGCAGGTCGTCGTCGAGCTCGACGCGACGCTGCTGTTCGTGACCACGGCCGGCAGCGGCACCTGCCTCGCGGTACTCGCCGGGCGCGAGGCGGATGCCGCCATCCTCGGCTACGAGATGGCGATGCTGGTCAAAAGCGTGCGCCCCTACCTGGCCATCCCCGCGCGGCGGCCGGCGGGCAGCGCGAGCGACGCGGGGCGGTGACAGGTGCCGGCCCCGAAGGACGGGCCCTTGCTCGACGGCGCGGCGGGGCGGCTCGTCCGCCCGTACACGGTGAGCGGCGGCAGGACACGGCCCGCGGTCGCCCTCGACCTGCTGACGCTGGTGATATCCACCGGCAGCGCCCCCGACGGGCCGCTCGGGCCCGAACACGGCCAGGTGCTCGGGCTCTGCCCCGCGCCCACGCCGGTCGCGGAGATCGCGGGGCGCATGGGACTGCCCGCGACGGTCACCAAGATCCTCCTCGCCGACCTGGTGCAGTGCGGCGCGATCCGTGTGCGCCCACCCTCCCGGTTCCGGGACCCCACCGACCAGTTACTGCTTGAGGCGGTGCTCGATGGCCTACGACGACAGCTCTGAACCCGTTTCCGCGTCCGCGGTCGACACCGCGCCCGCCCCCGCACCGCGCGCCCCGGCGCCGCGGCCGCCCGAACCCGGCACGGCGGGCGAGCGCCCCGCGCCGACCGAGCCCGAGGTCTTCCCGCAGGCGCTCAAGGTGCTGGTGGCGGGCGGCTTCGGGGCCGGCAAGACGACCTTCGTCGGGGCGGTCAGCGAGATCGCCCCGCTCAGTACGGAGGAGCTGCTCACGCAGGTGGGCGCGGGCCTCGACGACCTCACCGGCGTCGAGGCCAAGACGTCCACGACCGTGGCGATGGACTTCGGGCGGATCACGCTCGATCCGCGCCACGTGCTCTACCTGTTCGGCACGCCAGGCCAGGAGCGTTTCTGGTTCCTGTGGGACGAGCTGTGCGAGGGCGCGCTCGGCGCTGTCGTGCTCGCCGACACCCGCCGTCTCGAACAGTCCTTCTCGGCCGTGGACTTCTTCGAGCAGCGAGGCATCGGCTTCGTCGTCGCCGTCAACGAGTTCGACGGGTCGTACCGCTACGACCCGGAGGAGGTCAGGGCCGCACTCGGGCTCGACGGCCGGGTGCCGGTGATCCTGTGCGACGCCAGGATCGCCAGCTCCGGCATCCGCACCCTCGTCACCCTCGTCCAGCACCTGCTCACCACCGTCACCTCCGTCGGGGCGGCGCTGTGACCGGCGGCCGTTCGTGACCTCCTTCGTGACCCTCCCCGGTCGCCGCGATCCACCGCAGGGAGGACAGAGGGCTCCGTGCGGGCATGGCGTGGCGGCACGGGGAAAGAGGCACGGGGACGGACGAAGACCGCACCGCGACCGGAGGACCCGCCCATGACCAACTGCACGCCGGGACTGCTGACCGCCCACGACGGCGTCCAGATCGCCGGATACACCTGGCTCCCCGACGGCGGCAGGCCCAGGGCACTGGTGCAGATCGCGCACGGCGCCGCCGAACACGCCCTGCGCTACGACCGGTTCGCCCAGTACCTGACGGCGCACGGCTACGGCGTGCTCGCCACCGACCTGCGCGGTCACGGCGCGACCGCCACGTCCACCGGCGGCTTCGGCAGCGGCGGCACGGACGGCGACAGCTGGCGCGCCAACGTCGACGACCTGCGAACGGCGGGCGGCAAGGCGCGCACGCTCTTCCCGGGCGTGCCGCTCTTCCTGCTCGGCCACAGCATGGGGTCGATGCTGGCCAGGGACTACGCCCAGGAGTACCCGGACGACCTGGCGGGCCTGATCCTCACCGGCACGTTCCGCTCGCTGCCCGGCTGCGAGATCGCGGAGACGGCCGTACGCCTCGAACTGGAGGCCGCCGAGGAGGGACGGGACGCACGGTCGCCCTTCCTCTCGGACCTCTTCGCCTCGCTCAACGACCCGTACGAGCACCGCACAGGGTTCGAGTGGCTCTCCCGCGACGAGGCGGAGGTCGACGCCTACGTGGCGGACGAGCGGTGCGGCTTCCCCTTCTCGGCCGGGCTCGCGCTCGACTGGGTGCTGGGCGTGCGCAAGATCAACGATCCGCGCGCGCTGGCCGCCGTCCCCGCCGACCTGCCCGTGCACGTGGCGGTCGGCGACCAGGACCCGTGCCACCAGCGGATGACGCTCGTCTACGAGCTGCTCGAGGACTTCCGCTACCGCGGCATGACCGATCTGACCTGGAAGGCGTACCCCGGGGCCCGGCACGAGATCCTCAACGAGACCAACCGCGACCAGGTGCACAGGGACCTCACCGACTGGCTGGACGAGCGGGTGCTGTGAGGGGGTGGGCCCGGACGCCGGCCGGACGCCGGGCCCACCCCTCCTCCCGGGCTATCGCCGCTCCAGCACCCCGCGGACGAAGGCGGCCTGCCCCGCGTGCTGGAGGTCGTCCGACATCACGCTGACGAGCCGCACGCCGAGCGTGACCGCGGGCGTCCAGGAGTCGTCGACGACGCGCGCGAAGTCCGCGTCCCCGAGCGTGCGCAGGTAGGCGACCGTCCTGTCGTGCACGGCGTCGTGGTAGCCGGCGAGCAGCTCGGCCGAGACGCCGCTGACCGAGGCGACGTCACGCGACGAGTGGCCGTAGCCGGTGGCGCCGGGCTTGAACGGCAGGTCGAACCGGCCCGACCAGCCGTCCGACGTCCATACCTGTTCCGACCCGGACGCGTCGGCCATGTGATCGTCCTGGACCCGGGTGAGGTGCCAGACCAGCCAGGTGATCGAGTTCGCGCCCTCGTCGAGCCGGGTGGCCAGGTCGTCGGGGCTCAGCCCGTCCACCGCTTCGTGCACCACCTCCCGGATCCGGCCGAAGCCGTCGATGAGCAGGTCCGTGCTTACGGGCATGGCGTGGTCCTCTCCACAAGGTGTCCGGGTGTCCCTCGACCAGCTTCCCCCGCGGCGCCGTCCGATGCCCGCCGTGGCGGGCCCTGGCGGTGACCGTGGGGCAGCCTGCCGAAGCAGGTGATGCGTGACCAGCGTGTTCGTGACCAGGCATGTGAGTGCGGTATTGTTCTCTTGCGCGTTCGGCCGGGGGAAACCCCAGGTCATACGGGCATCGGGACGTGGCGCAGCTTGGTAGCGCACTTGACTGGGGGTCAAGGGGTCGCAGGTTCAAATCCTGTCGTCCCGACTGGAGACAGTCGTAGCAGGGGCGGTTTCGGAGCAATCCGGAACCGCCCCTGACGTGTTCGGCCATGGTCCCTCGAAGGCGCGACCCGGTCGCTCAGATCGCGGGGGACCGCGGATGGCCGGAGAGGAACGCCAGGACCGGGCCCGAGGACTCGTCGGGCCGGGTGATCGTCACGATGTCCACGCCAGTGGCGTCGCGCAGGGGCAGGAGCTTCAGACCCGGCAGCGTGATGCGCTCGGTGGCAGCGGGGACGATGGCCACACCCGCACCGGCTGCCGCGAGCGCGAGCGCCCCGAGTGTGCCGGTGACCAGGTGAATACGGGCCGGATGTTCCTCGGGGCTGGTCCCGAGGCGCGCGAGCACCGTCCGGTCGCCCTCGGCGGCCGCGTACACGATCAGATCGTCGCCGGCGAGTTCGGCCGCAGTGACCGAGGACGCCGCCGCCAACGCGTGCTCGTTCGGGAGGGCGACGGCAAGCGACGTCCGGGTGCGGCGCGTCAGCACCAGGTCGCCCACGTCGTCGAGGCCGAGGTCGGGGCAGTAGCCCACGTCGATCGTCCCTTCCCGAATCCCCTCGGCCTGTGCGACGGGCGGGAGTTCGCTGACGCTGATCTCCACTCGCGGGTGGGTCCGGTGGAAGCGGCGCAGGTCCGCCGGCAGCACACCGTCCAGCACCACGATCCCGGAGAAGCCCACTCGCAGGACGCCGACCTCGCCGCTGATCGACTGCCTGGCGATCTTCAACGCGCGGTCGGCCTGCGCCAGCGCACGGCGCGCCTCCGCGAGCATCAGCTCACCGGCCTCGGACAGCTCCACCCTCCTGCTCGTGCGCAGGAAGAGCGGTCCCCCCACCTCGCGCTCCAGGCCCTGCACCTGGGCGCTGAGAGTCGACTGGGTCACGTGCAGCCGGGCGGCCGCCCGGCCGAAGTGACGCTCCTCCGCAACCGCCACGAAATAGCGCAGATGCCGCAGCTCCACGACGACTCCTCCCATCGGCCCAATCGATCGGTCAATCGAATCATTCAGTTGGACCGATCGTACGTGGGTCCTGACACTGGAGGCATGACAGCGACACTGCAAGACCGCCAGGACATCACCGACCTCATGACCGGCTGGATCCACCGCGACCTGGGGGAGTGGGACCGGCTGCGTGACCTCTTCCACCCGCAGGCCCGCATCGAGATCACCTGGTTCGAGGGCCTGGCCTCCGACTTCGTGGACGCCTCCGCACGGATGGGCACCTCGGACTTCCGCACCAAGCACATCATCACGGCGCCGTCGGTGACCTTCTCCGCTGACGGCGACCGCGCCGTCAGCGAGACCAACGCGATCATCATCGGCGAGAACACACGCCTCGGACTGGGCTGCAACGGCCACAACCGCTTCATCGACCGCGTCGAGCGACGCGACGGCACATGGCGGATCCTGGACCGCAAGAGCGTGTACGACTTCGCGTCCTTCACCTTCCCCCTCGGCCCCGTGGACTTCGACCACGAGGCCGCCCGCCGCGCCCCGCGCGAGTACGCGGCACTGGCCTACCTGCTCGACGCGAGCGGCTTCCCGGTGCGCCGCGTCTTCGCGACCAAGGGCAGCGAGCAGGAGAAGAACATCAAGCAGTCGGCACTCGACTGGCTGGACGACCAGAACCAGGCGTGAGAGAGACCCCGGGGACGGATCGGGGCGGCGTGCCCGCCCGGGACGCCGGGCGAGCGGAAAGACGAGGCCGATGAGTGCCGTAACGGCGGGCGACCTACTCGACGCGGTGCAAGTCGTGGGCGCACTACTGGTGCTCACCTGCTTCCTGCTCGCCCAGGCCGACCGTATCGACCCCGCCGCCTACCGCTACCTCCTGCCCAACCTGCTGGGCTCCGGCGCCATGGCCGCCACCGCCGTCGTCGGCCGTGAGTGGGGATTCGTGTTCCTGGAGGGCGTGTGGGTCCTGGTCTCGGCATGGGCCCTGCTCCAGCGCCTGCGCGGCAACAAGCCGACGGTGGTGCACTGATGGAGATCGCCCTGCAGTTCGCCGGCGCGCTCGGCATCCTCGTGCCCTTCGTGTTCCTGCAGTTCGGCCGTACCACCGCCCACTCCTGGCCGTACCTGGCGGGCAACCTGACGGGCGCGGCGGTCTTGACCTGGCTCGCCCTGCGTGAGGCGCAGTGGGGCTTCGTGATCCTCCAAGGCGTGTGGGCGCTGGCCGCGTTGGCCGGCCTGGTGCGACTGGCCGGACGCGGGCGTCCGCGGGGCGGAGCCTCCGGGCGCGCGTAGGCAGGCTCGGGCACCGAGCCGAGCTGCTCCCCATGACTATTTACGCCGTTCAACGGCCAAAAAGGCTTGCGGTTATGCCTCTTGACGCCATGGCATCGTTGTCATAACTTCTCGATCGCTCTCTTTCACCAGAGCGAAGGGGAATTTCTGTGTTTTACCGTCAACGATTCAGAGGTCTGTCCGCGGGCGTGGGGACGCTGACCGTGCTCGCCTCTGTCGTGGCCGCCGGCCCGTCGGCCTCGGCACAACAGGCGACCGGGCCGAGCTGCCCATGGGTCAGCTCGGGAGCGCCGATCGCTCAGCGGGTCGATCAGCTGCTGTCGAAGATGACACTGGCCGACAAGGTCCACGAACTGCATGGGGACAACAGCGCTGCCTACGCCGGCACCGTGCCGGCGATCCCGAGGCTGTGCATACCGGCACTGACGCTGGACGACTCGCCGAGCGGCGTCGGCCACGGCATGACCGGGGTGACGCAGCTCCCCTCGGCGGTCTCCCTCGCCTCGACCTGGGACACCGGCCTGAGCAAGCGGTACGGGGACGTCATCGGCAGCGAGCAGTGGGGCAAGGGCAACGAGGTCGACCTCGGGCCGACCGTCAACATCGTGCGCGATCCCCGCTGGGGCCGGGCGTTCGAGACCTACGGCGAGGACCCGTACCTCGCCGGGCAGATCGGCGCGGGTGACGTCAAGGGCATCCAGAACACCGGCGAGATGGCGCAGTTGAAGCATCTGGCCGTCTACAACCAGGAGACCAACCGCAACAACTCCACCGACGACGCGATCATCGATCAGCGGGTCGAGCAGGAGATGTACCTCTCGCAGTTCGACTCGGTCATCAAGCAGGCCGACCCTGCCTCGGTGATGTGCTCCTACAGCTTCATCAACGGCACGAACGCCTGCCAGGACCCGTACACGTTGAGCCAGGTGCTGCGCGACCAGTGGCACTACAAGGGCTTCGTCACCTCGGACTGGGGTGGCACCCACTCGACGGTCCCCGCGGCCGAGGCCGGCCTGAACATGCAGATGCCCGACGGCGGTTACTACGGCGCCGCGCTCGAGCAGGCGGTGTCCGACGGTCAGGTGTCGACGGCCACCATCGACAAGCTCGTCAAGCCGATCCTGACCGAGATGTTCCGGTTCCACCTGTTCACCGACCCGCCGACAGGCACCCCCAGCTCGGTGGTGACGACGCCCGCCCACCAGGAGGTGGGGCAGCGCGTCGCCGAGGACGGCACCGTGCTGCTGAAGAACTCCGGGCACGTCCTGCCGCTGTCGCCGACCAGGAAGTCGTCGATCGCGGTCATCGGCGACGACGCCGGAACCGACGCCATGACCACCGGTGGCGGATCCGCGGCGGTCGCCGCGGACTCCGTCGTCACCCCGTATCAGGGCATCGCCTCGCGGGCCGGCAAGAACGTCACCGTCCGCTACGCACAGGGCAACAGCTCGTACGGCGGGCTGCCGGTCGTGCCGTCGAACGTGCTGGCCCCCAGCTCCGGCTCCGGCAGCGGGCTCACCGCCCAGTACTACCGGGGGACGACGGCGTCGGGAACCCCCATCGCGCACCAGGACGTCCCGCAGGTGGACTTCAACTGGAACGGCGGGTCACCGGCCGCCGGCGTGCCCACCAGCCAGTGGTCGGCCAAGTACACCGGAACGATCACCGCGCCGACCACCGGCAGCTACACGTTCTCCCTGACCAGCGACGACGGCAGCAGGCTGTCCATCAACGGCAAGCAGATCATCGACAACTGGCGTGACCAGGGCGGCAACACCGAGACCGGCACCGTCACGCTGACGGCGGGCGAGCCGGTGAGCATCGAGGTCGACTACTACCAGGGCGGCGGCGGCTCGCTGCTGCACCTGGGCTGGCAGCCGCCCGGTGGCCCGGGCGACCTGCTGCAGCAGGCCGTCCAGACCGCCAAGTCGTCCGACGTCGCCGTCGTGTTCGCGAGCAACTTCGAAGGCGAGGGCAGCGACCTGCCCAACATCGACCTGCCGGCCGACGAGAACAAGCTGATCTCGGCCGTGGCCGCGGCCAACCCCAACACGATCGTGGTGCTCAACACCGGCTCCGCGGTCACGATGCCGTGGCTGGACTCGGTCAAGGGTGTGTTCGAGGCCTGGTACCCCGGCCAGAACGACGGGGACGCCATCGCCTCCCTGCTGTTCGGGGACGTGAACCCCTCCGGCAAGCTGCCGGTGACCTTCCCGAAGAGCCTGTCCGACGTGCCGGCCTCCACACCCGCACAATGGCCGGGTGTGGGCGGCAAGGTGCAGTACTCCGAAGGCCTGAACGTCGGGTACAGGTGGTATGACGCGAAGAACATCGACCCGCTGTTCGCCTTCGGCTCCGGCCTGTCCTACACGACCTTCCGCTTCAGCCACCTGCGCATCGGCCCGCAGCAGACCTCGTCACTCGGCACGGTCCGAGCGAAGGTGGACGTGCAGAACACCGGTCGGCGCAGCGGCGCCGATGTGGTGCAGCTCTACGTCGGCGACCCGGCGAAGACCGGCGAGCCGCCGGCCCAGCTCAAGCGCTTTGAGAAGGTGGACCTGCGGCCGGGGCAGACGAAGCAGATCAGCTTCACCGTCCCCGCCAAGGACTTCGCCACCTGGAACGACACCACGCACAACTGGCAGGTCGCCGACGGCACCTACCGGCTGATGGTCGGCGACTCGTCGACCCACCTGCCCGAGCGCGGCACCGTCCGCGTCACGCGCAGCTACGGCTCCCAGGGCGTGTCCCTGCACGCGCCGACGATCGTCGCGCCCGGCACCCGAAGCCGGGTCACCGCCACCTTCACCAATGACGCCGACGTGCCGGTACGTCAGGTGGCGATCGCTCCGCACGCGCCCAAGGGCTGGACGGTGACTCCGAGCAGAGCGACCGAGCGCGTGGTCGCACCGCACAGCAAGGCCAAGATCAACTTCACGCTCACGCCACCCGCCTCCGCGAAGTCGGGCTCCTACTCGCTGACCGCGGACGCGAGCTTCCAGGAGCAGCGCGTCGGACACGGCAAGGTGACCCAGGACCACCAGACACTGCAGGTGCCCTACAGCAGCTGGGACAAGGCCTACGACAACGTCGGCGTCAGCGACGACTCCGATCCCGGCGCGGCCGACTTCGACGGCTCCGGCGACAGCTACTCCGCCCAGCGGCTGGCCGCGGCCGGCATCACCCCAGGCGCCACCGTCACGTCCGGAAAGGCGAGCTTCACCTGGCCGAAGGCGGCCGCCGGCCGGCCCGACAACATCGCCACCCAGAACCAGGTGATCGCGATGAGCGGCTCCGGCAGCAAGCTCAACCTGCTCGGCGCGGGAGCCCCCGGCAACCAGAGCGGCGACATCACCATCACCTACACCGACGGCGCCACCTCCACCGCACCGGTCACCCTGGCCGACTGGTGGGCGAACTCCCCGGCGGCCGGTGACACCCTCGTCACCACCACCACCTGGAACCAGCCCCCGAGCGGCGGCCAGGGACCGCACGACGTCAGCCTCTACGCGACCTCCGTCCCCCTGACACCAGGGAAGACCGTCGCCTACGTCTCACTGCCCGATCTCCCCGGCCTGCACCTGTTCGCCGCATCGGTCGGCCGATAGCCGAAGCGATCACGGATCAAGGGATAGGAATCCTCGCGTGGAAGAAGGACACCAGTTCGCCATCGGGCGGCGTGGCTTCGTCAAGGCGTCGGCGGTGGCGGCAGCCGCCACGGCGCTCCCGCTCGCGGCGCCGCCCGCGGCCGACGCCGCGGCCCCGGCCGCGCCCGGACCCGGACCCGAAAGCCTGCCCACGTACATGACGCGTCACGTCGACATGGCCAAGACGTACGTCAATCCGGTCAATCTGCCCTGGATCGAGGTGCGCTCGGCTCCCAGCTCCATGCCTCCCACGGACTCGGGGATCGGCGATTCCAGAGGTCTGCTGCCGACAGGCTCGTGGACAAGAGTGCGAACACGACGGCGTTCCCGATCGACTACATGACATTCCCGGTGGTCCGGACCCACGCGATTCGCGTACGGCTTCTCGGGACGACGGAGAACGTCAAGGTCGGAATCCAGCAACTCAACGTGTTCGGGCAGAACTACACGCTGGCCGCGGAGAAGGGGATGCTCGACCTCAAGGCCTGAGTGAGCCTTTCAGGGCCCCTCTGTCTTCGGTGCGTCGGTTTCACTCGGCACCACCGGCGGCCAGAGGGGCCCTGTCTGCTCCGCGTCAGAGGATGGCGATCGGGTTGACGACGAGCCCGGTGGTTCCTGTGATGCGCGGCGGCGCCAGGACCAGCATGAAGCTCCAGCGACTCGACGCCTCGCAGAGCTCAGCGAGCGCTTCGAGGTCGGCGGCGTCGACCAGTGGCAGGCCGAGGCGCGCGAGGGCGACCTGGTGCATGGGCAAGGGGAGCTGTGCGGGGCGGGCGTCGCCGATGTCGCCGGCATAGACGCTCACACCGTGCTCGTCCAGCCACCGCACGGCACTGAGGTCCAGGCCGGGCACTGGCTGGTCGAGCGGCTGATTCGTGTCCCACCCGCCACGCACCGCGACAGCGTCTCCGGCCGACAGCGTGGTGCCCGCCCGTTCGAGGGCGGCGTCCAGGTCGGTGCTCCCGATGCGCGCGCCGGCGGGCAGGCCGGCGCCGCCGGGCGCCAGGTCCAGGAGCACGCCGCGGGTCACGATTCCCTCGCCGAACGGATCGGCCGAGCCATGTGTCACGCCGGTCGGTGTCACGGCGGCGTGCACCGGTACGCCGGGATAGACACGCTCTTCGACCGGTATGTGGGCGACGGCGTCGAGATGCGTCAAGGCCGCGTTGTGCGTGTTGACGACGAGAGTGTCCGTCATCGCGAGAGGCCTTGCGCCGTTGAAGTTCATGGCCTGCAGGACGCCGGCCGGCATGGTGGCCGGGCTTCCGACGGGGCCGAGTCCGGTCGTCAGCGGCACCGGCCGGCTGCGGCGGGCCAAGCTGACATGGCGCGCTTCACGTACCTCGGCCGCGGCTCGCCTTCTCGCTGCCGCGTCGATGAGGTGGAGCGTGCCCAGCTGGTCACCGTCGCCCCACCGCCCCCAGTTGGTCGGGAGGTGTGTCTCGGTCATTTCCTGCTCCGTTCCGGTGACAGGTGTGTAATCCTGCCCACCATCGGCTGGCGGTGACGGGGTAGCCGATCGATCACGCACGGGCTGACGCCCGCACGTGCAGGCAGGTCAGTCGGTCCAGGGAGTCGCGGAGGCTGGTGTCGCCGGTGCCGCGCGCGCTGATGTAGCCGTCGGGACGTACGAGGATCCAGTCCCTGTCGCTCGCGGCCAGCGTGTCCTGCACCACGCCGTCGTGGTCCCACACGACGTGGTCATCGTCAGTCTGCCGGCGCCGGCTGATCGTCACTTCGCGCAGCCAGACGGGTAGTGACGTGGTCTTCGCTGTGACCTGATCCTGACTGGTGGCGTCCTTGCTCCCCGCGAAGACGAGCAGGTGCCAGGCCGAGGTCCTGAGCAGCGCGCGCAGTGCCGTCCAGCCGGGTGATTGGCCTTCGGCAGCGGAGATCTGCGTGAGTCGCCGGCCAGGTCGTGGACCTTCACCTGCCTCGTCGGGCACCGTCAGGGCGCTGTCGGAATAGGCGATGCCAAGACCCGACATGTTCCGGATGAGCCGGCGCATGAAGCCGCGGTCGGATTCCTGGCTGTCCTCGGCGGTGGTGTCGACCATGGCCGTGTTCATGACCTTCGCCGTGGAGGCGAGCAGGGCCTGGCCGACGGGAACGCGCTCGGCGTCGTACGTGTCGAGCAGCGAGGCATCGGCGTGGCCGTGTACGACCATGGCCAGCTTCCACGCCAGGTTGTACGCGTCCTGGATGCCGGTGTTGAGGCCCTGCCCGGACGCGGGGGAGTGGACGTGGGCGGCGTCACCCGAGACGAAACACCGCCCGACGTGCATGGCGGGTACCGCGCGCTGCTGGATGGTGAACTTCAACGCCCAGCTGGGGCTGTCCACGACGGTGTCGCGGCCCAGAGCCTGCGACAGCTTGGTGCTGACCTGCCGGGCGATCTGCCCGGGCTGCTCCGCGTCTCCTTCGCCGGTCGTGTCCAGCAGCCGCCACTTGCCCGGGTCCGGAAACGGGAAGAGCATCAGCGCACCGCCGGCCGGGAACAGCCAGTGCACACCATCTCGATCGATGTCGGTGTGCACGGTCGCATCGGCGATCAGCCAGGTGTGAGCGGCTTCGCCCGTCAGCGGGAGCTGGAGGGTCTTGCGGACGGTCGAGTGTCCGCCGTCGCAGCCCCAGAGGTATCGCGCACGCACCGTCTCGTGCCTCGCGCCGGCGCCATCGCCGTCGCCATCGCCGTTGCGCAATACGGCTGTCACGGAGTCGTCGTCGTGCTCGAACGACTCGAGCGCGGTGCCCCACTCCACCTCGATCCCGGCCGCAGCGGCATGTCCGCGAAGCACGCGTTCGGTGATGACCTGATCGATGTTGAACATGTACGGAAACCGCGTCGCCAGGCTGCCGAAATCGAAGTCGAGTCGGCTCGAACGGTCGTCCTGGTGGCGGATGAACGCGTTGACCCTCGTTCCGTGCGGGGCGATGTCGCCGAGAATCCCGAGCTGATCGTAGATTTCCAGCCCGCGGGCGTGAGTCCCCAGTGCGCGGCTGGTCGTCGCCGGACCGGACGCGGCATCCACCAAGCGAACCGAAACGCCCCACCGGGCCAGTTGCAATGCCGCCGTGAGGCCGACCGGCCCGGCCCCTGCGACGAGGACATCAACGTCATAGCCTGTCATGGCGATCCGGCTCCTCTGTGTCAGTAACGCTGACACAGGAGCCTAGCCCATCAACGAGAGGACTGCGTCCCATGAGCAACGAGGAGCACTCGGGCGCGAACCCGCCCCTCCTCTCACTCCTGCAACGAGGGGCCCGGTGGTTTTCGGACGAGTTGCTTGAGCGCCTGGACGCCGCGGGCGTGGACCCCATCACGCCGGCGCACGCGGCCGTGCTCGCGCACCTGGACCGCGGCTCCTCGATGAGCATCGCCGAACTGGCCCGCCGTGCAGGCGTCACGCGCCAGACGATGCATCGTGCGGTCACCCAGCTTCTTCGCGAAGGACTACTGGCCAGTACGCCGGGGCCGGGGTTTCCCCGCAGCACACTCATCGAACTGACCGACGCGGGCTGCCGGCGTCGTGACGTCGCATCGGGGATTCTTCACGACCTGGAACAGGTACTCGCCAGTCGGCTGGGGCACGCGGAATTGGCGGAGTTGCGCGACAGTCTGACGCGGGCGTGGCCGCGGTGAAGAACCGGCAGGCTCTCGTGGGCCCCTGCTCGGGATCGGCTACGCCGACCGGAGAGCCGGCGCCTGCCCTCTGCTCGCCGAGCGTGCGGTCTACCGCAGGACGATCGTGTTGATCGAATCCGCTTCGAGCGTCACGCTCTCGTCGCCGAAGAGGTTCACGCGCACGGGATGCCGCAGGGGGTTGAAGGTGACGACGGCGAGTGATCCGTCGACGTTGCGGAACGCGACCGCGCGCCCGCTCCACGGGCCGCGAAGCCGTTCGCGGACGGCGCCCGGTTCGATGAACCGGGAGAAGTGCTTCATGATCCAGAACTCGTGCTCGTACCGGATGCCGCCGTCGACGGGATCCACGGTGGCCAGGGAGTTCTGCCGCCAGCCCCAGCTGCTCCGTCCTCCTCGCGGAAGCACCATGTTCCAGTAGGAGTACCTGCCGACCCCGGCGTTCAGGTAGTGGCGGAACAACTCGGCGACATACCGCGCGTACGACCAGGTGTTGCCGCCGTCGCCGCACTCGTTCTCGCTCTGCGCGAGCGCCAGCTCCGGGAAGGACCGGTGCGTCGACTCGATCGAGTGTCGGCCCGCCCACTGGTAGGAGGCTCCCCGTACGTACTGCCTGGCCTTCTCGTCGTGCATGCACACCAGTACGTAGTCGCGGTAGAAGTCGCGTGTGGACGCCATGGCGTCGTCGTTGATGGTGCCCACCCAGATGTCGCACGTGGGCGCCTGCCGGGCGAGGACGGGACCGAGATGGTCGCCGATGAACCGCGCGAACTGGTAGGCGTCCCATACGCAGGACGGGAAGTTCTGGACGGCGGTCGGCTCGTTCTGTACGTGCATCTGACCGATCGGCAGGTCGATCGCGGCGTAGGCCTGAACGAAACGACCCAGGTACTGCGCGTACGCACGCAGGATGTCAGGAGTCCAGGTCAGTGACCCTCCGGCGTAGGCGGACGGGGTCTTCATCCACGTCGGGGGGCTCCACGGCGAAGCCCACAGGTCCAGCCCGGGCCGGCGCTGCTGTGCCCTCCGGATGAAGGGGATGAGCTCCTTGTGGTCGCGTTCGATCGAGAAGTGCCGCAACCGCAGGTCGCCGGGGGTCTCGTCGTGGCTGTACCAGTCCGAGGCGTAGTCGCTCGCACCGACCGGGACGCGCCCGATCCGCAGCCGCAGGCCGTCGGCGTCGGGTGAGAAGAGATCGTCCAGCAGTCGGTCCGCCGCCTCCGTGCCGGCCGCGCACAGCGCGAGGTGGCCCAGTTCGTTGAAGCAGCCGCCGAACCCGAAGAAGGTCTGGTCGGTGGAGCCGGCGAGCTCCACCATGCTCTCGCCCCGCGCCGGCAGCGACGCGCCACCGGGCCGCCACCGAGCCGACTCGGTGGTGGCAAAGTGCTGACTGAGCCGCATCGCCGTGGTTCTCCTCTTCGGGGGTCTCGTTCCAGCGCGATGCTGGAATGACGGGGGCAAGTGTTGCTTCTGGCCCTTGCGTTGGGAAGAGGGCCCGGCCGACCGGACGCCGAGCGGGCGCACCCTCCGCGCGCCGAGTGCGCACACCCTCCGCACCGACCGGCGCGTCGATCCCGCCCTGTCGCGCGCCTTGACACCCGTGCGGCACATCCCTGAGACTCCCAGCGGGAGAGCGCTCTCCGAAACAGGTTGATCCGCTGCCCCTCGTGGTGCGTCCGCCCGAACCCGTATCGGCCGGCCACGGCCCGGCGCTCCCGTCGCGGCCGGGTCGGCAGCCCCCGCCGTCCAGATCAGAAGAGGACATGATGAGCCCACTGCACGCTCGTGCGCGCCGACTCCTGGTTCCCGTGGCCGCGGGTGCTCTGGCGATCGGCGCACTTGCCGCCCTGCCCGCGACCGAGGCCCATGCCGCGGGAGACGTGGTCAAGGTGACCGGAACGCAAGGCAACTGGCAGCTGACCGTGAACGGAAGTCCCTACCAGATCAAGGGCCTGACCTGGGGCCCGTCCATCGCCGACGCCGACAAGTACATGCCCGACCTGCGGTCCATGGGCGTCAACACGATCCGCACCTGGGGTACCGACGCCTCCAGCGGTCCTCTCTTCGACTCCGCCGCGGCTCACGGCATCAAGGTCATCGCCGGGTTCTGGCTGCAGCCGGGGGGTGGCCCCGGCGCCGGCGGCTGCGTCAACTACGTCACCGACACGACGTACAAGAACCAGGTCCTCGACGAGTTCCCGAAGTGGGTCCAGCAGTACAAGGACAACCCGGGCGTGCTCATGTGGGACGTCGGCAACGAGTCCGTCCTCGGCCTGCAGAACTGTTACAGCGGCGCCGAGCTGGAAACACAGCGCGATGCCTACACCACCCTCGTCAACGACATCACCAAGAAGATCCACAGCATCGACCCGAACCACCCGGTCACGTCGACCGACGCGTGGGTCGGCGCATGGCCGTACTTCAAGAAGAACGCGCCCGACCTCGATCTGTACGCCGTCAATTCCTACAACGCCGTCTGCGACGTCAGGTCCGCCTGGGAGAAGGGCGGCTACACCAAGCCGTACATCGTCACGGAAACGGGCCCCGCCGGAGAGTGGGAAGTCCCCGACGACGCCAACGGCGTACCCCAGGAACCCACCGACCAGGCCAAGGCCGACGGCTACACGAAGGCGTGGGGCTGCATCACCGGGCACAAGGGCGTGGCGCTGGGCGCGACGATGTTCCACTACGGAACGGAGTACGACTTCGGCGGCATCTGGTTCAACCTGCTGCCCGCCGGCCAGAAGCGGCTCTCCTACTACGCCGTGAAGCGGGCCTACGGAGGGGACACCTCTCACGACAACACTCCGCCCGTCATCTCGGACCTGTCCGTCGAGGGCGGTGCGGGCAATGTGCAGGCCGGCCGTGACCTGACGCTGGACGTCCGGGCCACGGACCCGGACGGCGACCCGATCAGCTATGAGGTCCTCGACAACAGCAACTACATCGACGGCAGCAAGCAGTTGGTCTCCCTGCCCTCCAGCAATCTGGGCGGCGGCCGGCTGAAGATCGCCGCCCCCGACCGGCCCGGCGTCTGGAAGGTGTACGTCAAGGCGACCGACGGTCACGGCAATGTCGGTGTGGAGACCCGTTCGATCAGGGTGGTGCCGCCCGTGGTGAACGGCACGAACCTCGCTCTCGGCAAGCCCGCTACGGCGTCCTCGTTCCAGGGCAGCTACGGCGACTGCCCGTGCACGGCGGCGAACGCGGTGGACGGCAACCTCTCCACCCGCTGGGCCAGCGACTGGAGCGACCCCCAGTGGGTCCAGGTCGACCTCGGCACGCGCACCTCGTTCAAGCACGTGCAGCTGGTGTGGGAGGCCTCCTACGCGAAGGCGTACACCATCCAGACCTCTGATGACGGCCAGAACTGGCGAACCGTGCACACGGTGACTGACGGAAACGGCGGTGTGGACGACTTCGACGTCAGTGGCACCGGCCGCTACGTCCGCGTCAACGGAACACAACGCGGCACCGGCTACGGCTATTCGCTGTACGAGTTCGGAGTCTACAACTGAGGTCCGCGGCACGGCGGGTGAGCGGTTTCGCAGGATGAGGGGGCGGGGGATGCACGAGGATGACGAGATCGACCGGTTGATGGGCAAGCTGACGCTGACAGAGAAGGTCACGCTGCTCACCGGGGCCGACACCTGGAGCACCGCGGCGGAACCGTCCGTCGAGCTGCGGCCGTTCACGATGTCGGACGGGCCGGCCGGCGTGCGCGGGCCGTCGTGGGACGAGCGGCACACCGCCGTGCTCCTTCCCTCGGCCACCGCGCTCGCCGCGACCTGGGACGAGCCGCTGGTCGAGCGACTCGGTTCCCTCCTCGCGCTGGAGGCGCGGCGCAAGGGCGTGCACGTGGTCCTCGCGCCCAACCTCAACCTGCACCGCAGTCCGCTCGGCGGCCGGCATTTCGAGTGCCTCTCCGAGGACCCCGAGCTGACCGGCCGTATCGGGGCCGCACTGGTGCGCGGCATCCAGGCGCACGGTGTGGCCGCCACAGCCAAGCACTACGTCGCCAACGACTCCGAGACCGACCGGCTGACCGTGGATGTGCGTGTCGGTGGGCGGGCACTGCGCGAGGTGTACCTCGCGCCGTTCGAGGCGGCGGTGGCGGCCGGTGTGCGCTTCGTCATGGCCGGCTACAACGCGGTCGAGGGCACCACCATGACCGCCAGCCCGCTGCTGTCCGCTCCGCTGAGGACCGAGTGGGGTTTCGACGGCGCCGTCGTCTCCGACTGGGGAGCGGTGCGCACCACGGGGGACACCGCGCAAGCCGGGCTCGACCTCGCGATGCCGGGCCCGGCGGAGGCCTGGGGCGAAGCGCTGGTCCGTGCCGTGGAGGAGGGACACGTCACGCAGCAGGCGGTGGACGACAAGGTACGGCACTTGCTGACGCAGGCCCACTGGCTCGGCCGGCTGGGCGGGGCCCTTCCGCGGGCTCTGCCTCCTCCACGGTCGGACACCGAACGGGCACTGGTGCGCCGGGCTGCCGCGGCCGGCACGGTCATGCTCGCCAACCGGGGCACACTGCCGCTCGACGCACGGAGCCTGGCGAAGGTGGCGGTCATCGGATCACACGCCGTCAGGACCCGTCTCCAGGGAGGCGGCAGCGCCGGTGTGTTCCCCACGGCCGAGGTGAGCATCCTGGACGGAGTCCGGTCCCTGCTGCGGGGCCGCGCGAAGGTGGTGGCCGTACCGGGTCCCGCTCCCGAGGGCCCGCCGCCTCCGCTGGACGCTGCGCTGTGCACCGATCCCGGCTCCGGGGCGCCCGGCGTGCTGCTGCGGGTCCTCGACGCCGAAGGGAACCAGCTGTGCGCCGTACACCGCGCGAGTGGACGGCAGTTGGAGCCGCCTCTCGCGCCCGGCGCGCACACGGTGGAGATCAGCGCTCACCTGCATCCGCACGAATCCGGGGCGTGGACCTTCGGTGTCGCCGGATTCGGACGGATCAGCCTGCGGCTTGACGAGGAAGAGGTCCTGGCAGGGGACTTCCCCAAGGACACCGACGACCCCGCCACCATCCACGTCACCCCGCCCGTACACACTGCCGTCGCTGAGCTCACCGTCGGCACCGCTCCCCTCCTCGTCGCCCGCCGCGAACTCACGCCGGGCACGGGAAGGGCGCTGGTCGTCGGCGCGGGGCCACCTGCCCCCGACGTGGCAGTGGCACTGGAGGAAGCCGCGCAGGCGGCGGGAGAGGCGGACGCGTCGATCGTGGTGGTCGGCACCACCGAGCACGACGAGTGCGAGGGCCGCGACCGGGTCCGGCTCGCGCTGGAGCCCGGCCAAGACGCCCTGGTCCGGGCGGTGATCGCCGCCAATCCGCGCACCGTCGTGGTCGTCAACAGCGGCGGCCCGGTCGAGATGCCCTGGCGGCAAGAGGCCGGTGCCCTTCTGCTGGCCTGGTTCCCCGGCCAGGAGGGCGGTCAGGCTCTGGCCGACGTGCTGTTCGGCCGCAGCGAACCCGGTGGCCGGTTGCCGACCACCTGGCCGGCCGCGCTCGACGACTCACCCGTCACCGACACCCGGCCGTCCGGCGGACGCCTCGACTACGCCGAGGGCCTGCATGTCGGCCACCGGGGCTGGCTACGGGCACTCCGGACCCCGGCCTACTGGTTCGGTCACGGACTCGGCTACACGACGTGGGCCTACGAGCAGCTGACCGGTCCCACCGACATCCGGGCGGGGGACCCGTTCACCGTGTGCGTGCGCGTGCGCAACACCGGCGGGCGCGCGGGCCGTGAAGTCGTCCAGGTCTACCTGGCCCGGCCGGGCGCCGCGGTGGAATACCCCGAACGGTGGTTCGCGGGCTACACGGCGGTGCACGCCCGCCCGGGGGAGGCGGTGACGGCGCAGGTACACGTTCCCGCCAGGCTCCTGCGCCACTGGGACGAAGAGGCGAGCCGGTGGCGTACCGAGCCGGGGCGCTGCCGGGTGCTGGCGGGCCGCTCGGCGGGAGACCTGCCACTGGAACTGGGTGTGGAACTGGGAGGAGAGCGTGCGTAGTCGTGCCATGACGAAGAGATGACGCCCACAACATAGACATGTCTGACACTTTTTGACGTCGACTCCCGGAAAGGGACACCCACAGTCATGCGCAACATCAGAGCCGCAGCCGTAGGCGCCGTCACCCTGTCCCTGGCTCTCGCGGCAACGGCCTGCGGAGGCGGTTCGTCGAGTGAGGGCGGCTCCAACGACTCGCCGAAGACGCTCACGTACTGGGCCTCCAACCAGGGGGCCAGCATCGCCGTGGACAAGAAGGTCCTGCAGCCCGAACTCGACAAGTTCAAGAAGCGGACCGGCATCACGGTGAAGCTGGAAGTCGTGCCCTGGGCGCAGTTGCTGAACCGGATCCTCACCGCGGCCACCTCTGGTCAGGGCCCCGACGTGCTGAACATCGGCAACACCTGGACCGCGTCCTTGCAGGCCACCGACGCGCTGCTGCCGTGGAACGCGAAGAACTTCGCGAAGATCGGTGGCAAGGACCGCTTCGTCCCCTCGGCCCTCGGTTCGACCGGCGCCCGGGGCAAGGATCCGGCGGCCGTGCCGCTGTACTCGATGTCGTACGCCCTCTACTACAACAAGAAAATCTTCGCCGACGCGGGCATCACCAAGCCACCGGCCACCTGGGACGAGTTGACCGCCGACGGGAAGAAGATCCAGGCCCTGGGCAAGCAGGCCATCGGCGCGGAGTGCTCCAACCTCTCGGAGAACATCCACCAGGTGTTCGTCCTGGCCCAGCAGCACGGTGCCGACTTCTTCACCGCGGACGGCAAGCCCGACTTCACCAACGACGGTGTGGTCGCCGCGGTCAAGCAGTACATCGATCTGATGGCCAAGGACAAGATTATCGACATCAGTGACGCCGAGTACTCCCAGAACCAGTCCCTGAGTGACTTCGCCAGGGGCAAGACGGCCATGGTGCTGTGGCAGACGGCCTCCGCGACCTTCAAGTCCCTGGGCATGAAGGACTCCGAATGGGCAGCGGCCCCCGCACCCGTCCAGTCGGGGTCCCCGGGCACCGGAACCCAGATCAACTCGATGGTCGCCGGGATCAACATGGCTGTCTTCAAGAACACCGACAACCTCGACGGCGCCGCGAAGTTCGTGAAGTTCATGACGAGCGATGAGGAGCAGAAGATCCTCAACACCGCCTACGGGTCCATCCCGCCGGTCAAGGCCGCCCAGTCGGACCCGGCGTTCAACGCCCACGGCACCGCGGTACTCAGGAAGACTCTCGCCACCAGCGCGCAGGCACTGCCGCAGGTGGCCGACGAGTCCCAGTTCGAGACAGCGGTAGGCACCGCGGTGAAGAACCTGTTCGCCGATGTCGCGGCCGGCCGCACGGTGACCACCGACTCGGTGAAGGCCGAGCTGCAAAAGGCCCAGCAGCAGATGCAGGCGCAGTGAGCACGGGCACCTCCATGTTGACCGCCGCTGCTGGCCGCAGCCAAGACCCCTGACAAGGAGTGCTCATGCGACGGAGACGATGGCCGGCCGCCGCGCTCGGCGCTGTCCTGACGGCCGTTTGCGCGGCCGGACAAGCCGCCGCCGGACCACCGCGGGCGGCGGCGAGCGCGTCCTGCCCGTGGGTCGGGTCCGGTGCACCGGTCGCCGACCGGGTCTCCCGGCTGCTGGGCGCCATGACGCAGGACCAGAAACTGACCATGATCGCCGGCACCGGCAGCGGCTCCTACGCCGGAGTCATACCCGCGATATGGAGGGCTGGTACGCGGGCCAGAGCGAGGGCGCCGCGATCGCCGTGCTGCTCTTCGGCGACGTCAACCCGTCGGGCAAGCTCCCCGTGAGCTTCCCCAAGGCGCTGACCGACCTCCCCGCGAGCACGGCCGCGCAGTGGCCCGGCCAGAACGATCAGGTCGAGTACTCCGAGGGCCTGGCCATGGGGTACCGCTGGTACCAGTCCAAGACAGTCACACCGCTCTTCCCCTTCGGGTACGGCCTGTCCTACACCACATTCGGCTACAGCGCCCTCTCCGTCACCGGCCCGGACCAGCACGGCAACGCGACGGTCACCGCCACCGTCACCAACACCGGAGACCGGGCCGGGGCCGACGTCGCACAGCTCTACATCACCGACCCCGCCGCCGCGAGCGAGCCGAGCAGGCAGCTCAAGGGCTTCCAGCGGGTGGACCTGCAACCCGGGGCGAGCGAGCAGGTCAGCTTCACGTTACCGGCGCACTCGCTCTCGTACTGGAACACCGCCATCGACAGCTGGACCATGGCGACCGGCGCCTACGGCATCGCCGTCGGAGACACTTCCGACCGTCCGCAGCTGACCGGCAGCCTGAACGTCACTTCCACCAGCACCGGCAACTCGATCGCGATCAGCAACCCCGCGGGCATGAGCAGCACCGCCGGCGCCGGCGCGAACCTCGCCCTGCATGCGAGCGACTCCTCCACGGGCCAGAGCCTGCGCTGGACCGCGACCGGTCTGCCCGCCGGGCTGGCCGTCGATCCGGGCACCGGCACGATCTCCGGTACCCCCACCACGGCAGGCACCAGCACCGTCACCGTCGCGGCCACGGACGGCACCGGAGCCACGGGAAGCACCTCGTTCGTGTGGACCGTCACACCGGCCGGCGGCCCCGGCGGCCCCGGCGGCCCCGTCGTCTCGGGGCTGTCATCGACCCTCTGCATGGACGTCCAGGCAGCGAGCACCGCCGACGGGACACCCGTACAGACCTGGACCTGCAACGGCACCCCGGCCCAGCAGTGGTCCCCGGCGCCGACGACAGCATTCGAGCGCTGGGCAAATGCCTCGACGTCAAAGCCGCCGGCACCGCGAACAACACCGAGGTCCAGCTCTACGAGTGCAACGGCACCGGCGCGCAATCCTGGCAACAGCAAGCCAACGGCGCCTTCCTCAATCCCGCCTCCGGCCGCTGCCTCGACGTCCCCGCGGCGTCGACCGACCCGGGCACGCAACTGCAGATCTACGACTGCAACGGCACGGCCGCGCAGACCTGGAGCCTCCAACGCTGACCCCGGAGGACCGGCGCGCGCTTACCCGAGCCGGCCGCTGTCTGCCGCGGCGGACACGGCCGACCGCTGCCTGACCGCCGTGGCCAGGGCGCCGAACAACTCGGCACGCGACCCGAGCCGGCCGCTGCGCACGCTGACCGCCTGCGCGCCGGCCGGCTGGGCATAGCGGTCGACGGACTCGCGCACGCCGAGCACCAGCGGCCTGCCCGCGGTACCGAGCTCGCCGCCCAGGATGATCGCCGCGGGATTGAGGCAGTTGACCAGATCGGCGAGCACGCGGCCCACCGTACGTCCGGCGTCCGTGATCACGCGGGCGGCGGCGGAGTCGGGTTCCAGCTCCGACAAGGGGGGAACGGCCATCGGGCCACTGGCCGGGCCGGTCTTCAGCACATGGATGAGCTGACGTCGCACCTGCGTGAGGGAGACGACGGTCTCCAGGCAACCGCGGCTGCCGCAACGGCACCAGCTGGTGGCGCCGGGCAGCTGCGTATGGCCGATCTCTCCCGCGATGCCGGTCGAGCCCCGGTAGGTCCTTCCGCCGAGGACGATGCCGGCCCCGATACCGTGCGAAGCCTTGATGTACAGGAAGTCGTCAAGACCCTGACCGGCCCCGTAGGCGCGCTCGCCCCTCGCACCCATGTCCGCGTCGTTGCCGACCGCCACCGGCTGGCCCAGCCGCCGGCTCAACTCGTCGGCCGGGTCGAGGCCCACCCAGTCCGACAGGATGGTGGGAGCCCGCACCGTCTGGGTCCGGACGTCCAGAGGGCCCGGGATGCCCGCGGCGATGCCGAGCACGTCGTCCAGTTCGTGGCCGGCCTCGGCCAGCGCGCGCCCGACCAGGGAAGAGGCGGCGTCCAGTGCCTGCGTCGGCCGCCCGTCCACATCGAGCTCCTCCGAGCACTCGGCGAGTATCTCTCCCGTGGCCGTGGCCGCCGCGGCCGTGATGTGGGAGTGCCCGAAGTCGATCCCCGCCACCACGCCGCTCACCGACCGAAGACGGACCACGTGCGCCTTGCGGCCGCGACCGGACGCACCGGACAGCGCGGCGCCTTCGCTGACCAGACCGTCGGCGAGCAGTGACGCGACGCACGCGCCGACAGCGCTGCGGGAAAGACCGGTGAGCCGGCTCAGATCCGCCCGGCTCACGGCGTCGTGTTCCGCCAGGACGGCGAGCAACTGGTCCCGGCTGCGGCGGCGTCGCGCCGAGACCGGCTCCGTGGTATCTGTCATGGCGCAACTTTAGAGGCTGCAATTACTCCGTTGAAAGAACAGAAGTCTGCTGCCCTTGGCTCCATGCCGGGCTCTTACGCCCAGCAATTCGACCCGTCAGCGGATCAATGGCTGGTGCTGTGCTCGTGGATGAGCCGCAGTGACTCGTCACGGTCCCGCCGGTCGAGGGCGTCGACCAGCTCGCGGTGCCGCGCTCTGCCGCGGGCAGCCCCTCAACGTGTCGACGAGGGCGAGCGCGTCCCCGGGGGCTTCGCCGCCCAGCCAGCCGACGACCTGGTCCGGGCGCACCAGGAGCAGGCGGGCGCCCAGCCGCCGGGCGTAGGCGCTCGACGCCGCCTCCGGCAGATTCACCACCGTCAGCGGAACGCCACGTACGCGCGCCGCCTCCTCGACGGCCGTCACCTCCGGCCCGCGGCCCCCGAGGGCGAGGAGCGTCAGTCCGTCCCCGAGCAGGTCGTACAGGGAACGACCGTCGTCGAGGAACACGTGGGGCAGGCGGGCGCCCTTGCGTGCCTCGCCTGCCGAGCCCTTGCCGCCCACGGGGAGGATCGGCGAGGCGGGGATGCGCAGTCCCAGGACGAGGTCGAGCGAGTGGAACTCCGCCCGCTTGGTCTCCTGGATGCGCGCGCCCGCGGCCCGGCGGGCCTCCTCGCCCGCCGGGCCGGTCTCGTCCAGGTTGTCGGCGAGCAGCTCGGTGGAGAGCACGCGCATATTGGCGGTCGCCTCGCGGATGACGCGTTCCTGAACGGGGCGCCGTTCGCTCTCGTAGCTGTCGAGCACGCCGGGCGCGCCCCAGCCCGCCAGCGAGGCCGCGAGTTTCCAGCCCAGGTCGACCGCGTCGCCGATGCCGGTGTTGAGTCCGTGGCCACCGAACGGGGGGTTGAGGTGCGCGGCGTCACCGGCGAGGAACACCCTGCCGTGCCGCATGCGGTCGACGATCTGCATCCGCGCGGTCCACGGGTCGGTGGAGACCACCTCGGCCGGCACGTGCCGGCCCGCCACGCCGTCGATGATGCGGTGCGCCTCGCGTTCCCCGGTCTCCCGGTCGACGCCGAAGGCGATGGCCCACCAGGTGTTCCTCCGGTCCAGCGGACCCACCAGCGCGGGAGCGGAACGATTGATGATCCAGTACTGCACGGCCGGCCCGTGGCGGACGTGGTCCCAGAGGCCGGTGCTCTCGAAGACCATGCCGAAGTTCGGGCGCAGGAACTCCCCGCCCACATAGCGGGAGCCGATCTGTTCGCGCACCACACTGCGCGGCCCGTCACAGCCGATCACGAAGTCGGCGGTGACGGTGCTCCGTTGCCCGGAGCCGTTCTCGACGGTCACGGACACCATGTCGTCGGTCTGGCTCACGGCGACGACCCGCGACCCGAGCACGAGCCGGCACGCGCCGAGTTCTTCCACCGCCTCGCGAAGGACCTCCTCCAGGACATACTGCGGCGCTTGCTGGCCGGTCTCCGGGAAGCGATCGCCTTCCGCGGCGAGCCCGAGGACACCCGTGAAGCGCGACAGCTCCCGGCCGGCCAGTGAGGTGCAGAACACGACGTCCTGGGACCAGGACACGGGCAGGGGCGCCCGCGCCCGCAGCCGGTCGGCCAGGCCCCATCGGCGCAGGTGTTCCATCGTGCGCACGTTGAGTGTCTTGCACCGCGGCCGGGCCCTGGAGACGGTGGGGCGCACCTCGACGACCAGGCAGTCGACGCCACGGCGCCCGAGCTCGACGGCTGCCGCGAGTCCGACGGGTCCGCCGCCGGCGATGAGGACCTGGACGTGCCGCGGCAGGCGCGTGTCGCCGGCCGACGACGTCACCCCTCGTCCCCTGCTGTACGCGGTGCCGTCTGCCGCGTCGCGGCCCAGTGTGCGCACTCCTCGGCGAACGCGAGCTGGCGCAGGTGCAGCGCGTGGCCGAGTGTGTGGTGGTCGATGCAGTGGCCGGTGCCCCGGGCGACGCTCGCGTCGACGAAGGGGGCCGCCGTGAACAGCGCGGCGAATCGGGCGACGTTCTCCGGGCCGCTGCTCCACAGCGCGTCGTACTCGGCGAGCGCGTTGTGCACGGGAACGGCGACCCGGGGGGCGACGGTGGGCAGATGCTCCCTCGGCCAGGCCGGGGCCTGTACCAACTCCCGTACGGGCACGGGCGCGTAGGACTCGTGCGCTTGCCGTAGCCCCTCGCTCCTGTACGTGTGTGCCGGGCCGAACATCACCTTGTCCCGCTCCTGGTACGGCAGGTCCACGGTCTCGTCGGGCGGAAGGGAACCGAGGGCCTCCGCCGCTCCGCCGCTCGGGATGACGGCACCCATTCCGGTCGCCGAGACACCGATCAGGGGGAACCCGGGATCCGAGGCGGCGATCATCAGGGCGATCATGCCGCCGATCGAGTGGCCGAGCAGAAACACACTGCCGGCCGCGAGGCGTGCCGCCGCCTGCGCCATGGCGTCACCGAGCAGTCGCGCGTGCCGGGTGAAGGTGTTGGCGTCCGGCTCCAGAGGCGTGCTGCCTCCGTAACCCGGGCGGTCGAAGGCCACGACCGGGTAGCCGTGCGCGGTGGCGACGTCGAGGAAGGAGCCCTCGGGCGCGCCCGCGACATCGAAGTAGCGCGCCGTGTACGTGCCGCCGTGGAGGGCGGCGATCAGGGGCTTGCCGGTCGGTTCGGCGGGACCGGCGGTCACTGCCGTTATTCTGTGCCCGTCGACCTCGAAGATCAGAGGTTCGCGTTGCTTGGCCATCTGTGGCCTCCTGCCGGAAGGTTGGCTCATCCGCCGAACGGCGCGTAGTCCTGGGTGATCTGCTTGTACTCGAGGAAGTCCTCCAGGGAGGCGAGACCCCCCAGCCGGCCCACGCCGCTGGACTTGAAGCCGCCCTCCTCGAACTCGACGGTCAGGTTGGCCCAGCTGTTGACGGAGATGAGCCCCGCGTCGAGCTGCCGCGCCACGCGCATCGGGCGGTCCGCGTCCCGGGTCCACACGCATGCGCTGAGCCCGTATTCGTTGTCGTTGGCGAGGCTGACGGCCTCCGCTTCGGTGTCGAAGACCTGGACCGTCTGCACGGGCCCGAACGTCTCCTCACGCACGATCGGGAGCGAGGAGTCGGAGACCGCGAGGAGCGTGGGGTGGTAGAAGGCGCCGTCCTGGAGTTCGGGACGCGTGCTGGGGCCGCCGCGGACGAGCGGCTTGGCGCCGGACGCGATCGCGGCCTCCACCAGGGCGTCGACCCGGGCGACCGACGCCTTGTCGATGAGGGGGCCGATCTGGCTGGCCGGGTCGGAGGCCGGCCCTGGACGCACACTCTCCAGCCGCTGGGCCAGAGCCGAGGTGAAGTCGTCGGCGATCTCCCGCTGGACCAGGACCCTGCTGCCCGTCATGCAGAACTGCCCGGCGAAGACGGTGCACGACTGGACGGCGGTGGCGAGCGCCGCCTCCAGGTCCGCGTCGGCGAAGACCAGGTGCGGGGTCTTGCCGCCGAGCTCCAGCCCCACCCGCTTGAAGTGCGCCGCCGCGCCCTGGGCGACGAGGCGTCCGGTGGCGGTGCTGCCGGTGAAGCTGATCACGGGCACCCGCGGGGATCCGACCAGCAGCCGGGCGACGTCGGAGCCGGACTCGACGAGGACGTTGACCGCCCCCTTCGGCAACTCGGGAACAGATGCCAGGATGTCGCTCATGAGAGCCGCGGTGCGCGCCGCCTGCCCGGGCATCTTCACCACCGCCGTGCATCCTGCCGCCAGCGCCGGGGCGAGCGCGCGGATACAGAGGTAGGCGGGGGAGTTCCACGGAACCACGATCCCGGCCACGCCGACGGGCTGCCGGATCGACAAGGCCTGACGGCCCGGGTGGGTGTCCGTGACCCGGCCGTGCGGCTGCAGAGCCAGTCCCGCCGCGAAACGCAGCGCGCGGAGGATGAAGTGCGCTTCGAAGCCCGCTTCGGGCCGCAGCTTTCCGTTCTCCTCGCACAGGGTGCTGACGACCTCGTCCATACGCCGGTCGTACGCGTCGGCGAGATGGCTCAGGGCAGTGGCCCGCACCATCGGGTCCGAGCGCCAGGGCCCGTCCGTGAAGGCGCGGTGCGCCGCGTCGATCGCGGCCTGCCCCAGCTCGGCATCCGCTTCCGCGTACGTGCCGATCACTGCGCCCGTGGCAGGGTCGACGCTGTCGGAGGTTCGGTGTGAACCGGTCCACTCTCCGTCGATCCAGTGTCGTGCGGTGTCTTCGCGGGCCATACCGGCAACTCCTTGCTTGTCCTTGCTCGAGACGGAGGGGAGGGCGAGCGGCGGGTGTGCGCCGGACCGTGGCGTCGCCTGCTGCTGGGTGCGGCGCGCTGTCACCGGAGACGGAGCAGGCGTTCCGCGTTGCCGTGGGCGATCTTCGTCCGGTCGGCCTCGCTCACCGGCGCGGTACGCAGGAACTCGGTGGCCGTCGCCATGTCCTCGAAGGGGTAATCGGTTCCGAAGAGGATGTGCTCGGGGCCGAGCGCGAGCAGTGCGCACAGCAGCGGAGGGGCCGAGCAGACGCCGCTGGTCGTGATGTACAGGTTGTGCCGGACGTACTCCGACGGGTAGCCCCGGGCGAGTTCGATTCCGTGGTGGTTGTGGTAGTCCCAGCGCGAGTCCAGCCGCCACAGTGCGTAGGGCAGCCCCTCGCCCATGTGGCCCAGCAACAGCTTGGCCTCCGGGAAGTCGTCGAACACGCCGCCGAAGACGAGACGCAGGAAGTGCGAGGCGGTGTCCGTGCCCCAGCTCCACATGGGCCCGACGAGTTCGGGGTGCCCCTCGATGACATGGGGCGTTCCGACGCCGTTGGCGGGATGCAGGTAGAGCGGTACGTCGAGGCCCTCGGCGCGCTCCCACACCACGCGCAGGCGGGGGTCGTCGAGGTAGGTGCCCTGGGTGTGGGCGTTCACCAGCGCTCCGCGCATGCCCAGTTCGGTCACCGAGCGCTCCAGCTCCTTGGCGGCGGCCTGCGGGTCCTGAAGCGGCAGTGCGGCGAAGCCGGCGAACCGGTCGGGCTGGTCCGCCACCACGCCGGCGAGCAGCTCGTTCACCGCCGCCGCCTGTGCCACCGCGGCTGCCGCGTCCGTCTCGGCCTGGATACCGGGGGAGTTGAGGGACAGCACCTGCATGTCCAGCCCGGCCGCGTCCATCTCGGCCAGCCGCTCGCCGGTGACGTCCAGCAGCCGCCGGGAGGCCTCCCGCCACTTGTCCGGCTGGAGGATCGAAGCCGACGAGGTGCCGTGACCCACCAGCTCGGGTGTGACGAAGTGCTCCTCAAGGCCGATGGTCCGCATCACGGCTCCGTTTCACTAATATGCACTGACTTCATGGATAGTGAAACGCGCACTCCGTCGGTGTCAACCCTCCGGAGCGGGGAAGGCCGGGTCACTCCGTCAGGTCCAGGGCAGCGCACACGATGCTGTCCGTGTCGATGCCGTGATGGCGGTAGACGTCGTCCGGCGAGCCGGACTGCCCGAACCGCGTGACCCCCAGAGTGGACACGGGGACCCGGTGGATCCCTGCGAGGAAGGACAGGGTGTGCGGATGGCCGTCGAGCACGGTGACCAGGGGAGTGGCGCGATCCGCGGGGAAGGCCTGGTCGAGGACCCAGGTGTCCGCGTGCCCGTGGCCCATGCGGCTGTCGAGGGCCCGGAACAGCAGACCGGGGCTGGTGACGCAGACGACGTCCGCCGCGGTGCCCTGCTGTGCGAGACGGTCGGCCGCCGCCAGGGCCTCGGTGACCATGGCGCCCATGGCGGCGATGGTGACCCGCGGGCTGCCGGTACGGCGCAGCGGGTATGCGCCGGCGACGACCTGGCGGCGGCGGCGCTCACGGGCGGCGGGATCGGTGGGCACCCGGGCGAGTGACTGGTCGACGGGCCGGGTGGACAGCCGCAGATAGGCGGACGCGCCGTCCGGCTTGCCCAGGCGGGACAGCGCGGCCAGCAGCGTCCACTCGGTGTCGAGCGCGAAGGCGGGCTCCCAGGCCGTGCAGCCGGGTTGCTCGATGCCGAGCGACGGCGTGGTGATGGACTGGTGGGCGCCGCCCTCCGGAGCCAGGCTGACGCCCGAGGGAGTGCCCACCAGGATGGACTGGCCTCCGGCGTAGATGCCGAACGACCAAGGTTCCAGGCAGCGTTGCACGAAGGGGTCGTACAGGACGCCGATGGGCAGCAGGGGTGCGCCCCATCGGCTCCAGGTCGCGCCGAGCTCGCCGAGCAGGCCGACGAGGTTGGTCTCGGCGATCCCGAGTTCGATGTGCCGGCCGGTGGGCTTCTCGCGCCAGTGCAGCAGCGTCTCGGCGTCGTCGTGGAACCAGTTGACGCGCTCGGTGGGCGCCCAGACGCCCGCCTTGTTGACCCAGCCGCCCAGGTTGGTGCTCGAGCTGACGTCAGGGCTTACGGTGACGACGCGGCGTGCCGCCTCGGGAGCGGCGCGCGTCAGGTCGAGCAGCACGCGGCCGAGGGCGCCCTGGGTGGTCGCGGTGCCGGTGGGCGTCCGGCCGATGTCGGTGGGCACGAGCGGGGGAGCCTTCGGCTCGATCGGCTCACGGTTCAGCCGTGCCCCGGCGTCGGCGCACAGGCGTCCGGCGGCCGATCCGGCGGGGAAGGCGTCCCAGGGGCGTGCGGGATCGGCGTGCGTCCGGGATGCCAGCTCCAGCATCTGGTCCTCGGTCAGCAGCGAGGAGTGGTTCTGCGGATGCCCCTCGGTGGGCAGGCCGTGGCCCTTCACGGTGTAGGCGAGGATCACGGTGGGACGGTGGTCCTCGACCGAGCCGATCGCCGCGTCGAGGGCGGCCATGTCGTGGCCACCCAGGTTGCGCAGCGCTCGCATCAGGGTCGGGTCGTCCAGCTGCGACAGGAGTGCGGCGACGGGCCGCGAGCCGGCGCCCTCCCCGGGAAGGCGTTCACGGAGCTCGGCCGCCGAGCAGCGCAGTAGCCGCTGGTACTCCGGATTGGGCATGGCGTCGAGACGGCGGCGCAGCTCGCCGCCGCCGGGGCGGGCGAACAACTCATCGAGCAGCCTGCCGTACTTGAGGGTGAGTACCTGCCAGCCGGCCGAGGCGAACATGCCCTCCAGCCGGCCGGCGGAGATGCCGGGCACGACGCGGTCCAGCGACTGCCGGTTGAGGTCGACGATCCACACCAGCTCACCGAGATGGGCGACCTGCGGGTCGAGCACGGCCTCCCAGACCGCCCCCTCGTCCAGCTCGGCATCCCCGACCAGCGCGTACTGGCGGCCGCCCGGGGTGCCGGCATCGAAGGAGACGTACCGGCGGGCGACGGCGCCCCAGATGGTGGCAGTGGCACCGATGCCGACGGAGCCGGTGGAGTAGTCGACCGTATCGGGGTCCTTCGACCGGCTCGGATAGCTCTGCAGACCGCCGAACGCTCGCAGCGTGGGCAGGAAGCGGGGATCGAGCCTGCCCTGAAGGTAGTTGACGGCGTGCAGGACCGGCGACGCGTGTGGCTTGACCGAGACCCGGTCCCCGGGTCGCAGGTGCCGGAACCACAAGGTGGTCATGATCGACACCATGGAGGCGCAGGAGGCCTGATGGCCCCCGACCTTGAGCCCCGAGGAGTTGGGCCTGACACGGTTCGCGTGGTGCACGATGGCGCTGGACAGCCACAGCACACGGTCCTCGACCTCACGCAGGACATCGAGGGAGCCGTCGTCGAGGGCGCTGGACGTGGGTGAGTGGGCTTCGGCGGTGGTCATGGCGTGACGGACCTCCTGGCGACCTGTGCCCGACCGGACGAGTCGAGTGGTCGGCGAGCGAGAGGGAGAAGCGCGCCGTACGCGACGCGGCAGGGACACCACTCCCCGCGGCGAGGTCCTGGGATGTGCGGGCGAGCCCGTGGCCGTGCCCGGAGCGCGGCCGAGGGACCCACCGCGGGAGCAGCCGTTGCCGTGCAGCACACCATCCGGCCGGAACGTGCGCAAGAGGCGGCGTGATAACAGTGCACAGTGACCAAAACTCCGGTCCCCGCCCCCGGGAAGGTGTTCATCGTGAATCATCCACTGCGCGTCAACCAGACCGATGCCAAGCTCCTGCTCGCCCTGGCCGAGCATCCCCGCGCCACCGCCGTCGCCCTCGCCGACCGTGCGGGCCTGAGCCGCAACTCCGTCCAGTCCCGGCTCACCGCGCTGGACCGCACCGGCGCCGTCCGCTCCTTCGAGCGACGGATCAGCCCGGCGGCACTCGGCTGCCCGCTGACCGCCTTCGTGACCACCCGCGTCGTCCAGCGCCTGCTCGACGAGGTCGCCGCCGCGCTCTCCGCCGTCCCCGAGGTCCTCCAGGTGTACGGCCTGAGCGGCGAGAGCGACCTGCTGGTGCACGTGGTGGCGGCCGACGCCGAGGACCTGTACCGGATCGCGGGACGGATACTCGGCAACCCCGGGGTGGAACGGACCCATACGGCCCTCGTCATGCGCCGGCTGGTCGGCTACCGCGTGACCCCGCTGCTCCAGCGGGTCGCCGACGCGAGAACCGGGACGCGGGAGCGACATGCCTGATAACGTCGGCTCTTCGGTGAGGCTGGCGCGGGTTGCCGTGAGGGAGGGCCGGAGTGGCTGAGGCGAGCACGACCGGCGTACGGCGCGTGCAGACCCTTTCCGTGGTCGAGCAGGTGACCAAGGAGATCCGTCGCTCCATCCTCGCCGGCGATCTGCGGCCGGGCCAGGAGTTCTCCCTCCGTGAGATCGCCGGGCGCCTCGGCGTCAGCATCATTCCCGTACGGGAGGCCCTTCGGCATCTGGAGGGCCAGGGACTGGTCGTCACCGCACGCGGCAAGAGCGCCGCGGTCGCCCCGCTCAGCCATGACGACCTGCGTGCGATCTACCGCCTGCGCAGGCAGATCGAACCGGAACTCGTGGGGCGGGCCTGCCTGCTCCTCACCGATCGCGACCACGACCGGCTCGCGGGCCATCTCGCCGTGTTCGGCGACGTGAGCCTGGGGCTCGACGAGATCTACGAAGCCCACCACGAGTTCCACCTGGACCTGCTGCGTCCCGCCGCCACCGACTGGGACCTGCGCACCCTCGGCATGCTCTGGCACGCGGCCGAGCGCTATGTCCGGCTCGCCTTCGGCGGTCGCGACAGCGACCCCGACGAGCCGCGGCGACGGGAAGCCGCGCACGCGGATCTCCTCGCCGCGGTGGCCCAACGCGACGCCGGCCGCGCGGCGCACGCGCTCCTTGTGCACCTCGACACCAACGAACGGATCGCCCAGCAGGGCATCGCGGCCGTCGTCGACTGACCGGCCCCGCGCGGTCCGTCGGCTCGCAACAAGCTCCTCCCAGAGCCTTTCTGTTATCACATATCACGGCTACCGTGAGAGAGCAGGCTCTCGAACGTGAAACCCGACGTCACAGTCCAGGGAGATCCGCCATGCCAGCGAGTCCCAAGTTCGCCCACGTCGTATTCCAGACAGGTCAGCCGCAGGAGATGCGCGACTGGTACTGCACCGTCCTCGACGGCCACGTCGTCTACCAGGACGATGCGCTGTCGTTCGTCACGTTCGACGAGGAGCACCACAGGGTGGCTCTGATCCATCCGCCCGTACCGCTCAGCCGCAAGGCGCCCGGCACGGCCGCGATGCACCACGTCGCGTACACCTTCGAGTCCGTCGACGACCTGCTCGAACGCTACGTTCTCCTGCGCGACCAGGGTGTCAGGCCGGCGGTGTGCATCGCGCACGGTGTGACCACCTCGATGTACTACCGCGATCCTGACGGCAACATGGTCGAGTTGCAGATCGACCGGTTCGCGGAGCCGGACGACGCCACCGCCTACATGAAGGGCCCCGAGTACGCGGCCGACTCCGTCGGCCCCGCCTTCGATCCCGAGGCCCTTCTCGAGGCACGACGCGGCGGCGCGACGGTGGAGGAGCTCTCCGACCGCGCGTGGGCGCTCGGGGCCGATCTGCCCGACCCGATGCCCGTGCTCATGGGCGGCGGAGCCTGACAGCAAGGGGGCGCGTCACGCCGCGTGCGTTCGTCCGACCCCACCCGCACCTACCAGAAGAGTGTTGGCATGGAACCGAATTGCCTGATCTGTGAACTCGATGAGGCCGACGAGTCCGTTGTGGTCTTGCGCGACGCGCTCTGGGCCGCGGAGGTCGCCCCGGGATACGAGGTACCCGGATGGTTCTTCCTGCGCGCCAGGCGCCATGCGGAGCTGATCACCGGGCTGGACGTACCGGAGCAGGAGACGTTCGGACGGCGGGCCCGTGACATGGTCGCCGCGGTCACCGCGGCGACCGGGGCCGAGGCCACGTACATGCTCATGTTCGGTGAGAACTACCGGCACTTCCACGTGCTGATCGCGGCTCGCACCGCGGACCTGCCCGCCGATCGCCGCGCAGGGGACATCCTCAAACTCAGGGCGGAGAGGACCGACGTCGAGCGCGCGAGGGCACTCGTACCGGCCGTACGGGACGCCTACGCCGCCATGACGGCCGAACCTCCCGTGGCCGACGCGGCATCGGCCGGCGCCGGCTGACCGCCTGCAGGGCACAGCACCCGGGGGCGGCGGCGCGCGAAGGCGCCCGGGCCGTGTGGAGGCCCGGGCGCCGCTGTGCCGTGCCCGTGCTACGTCGCCGGGCTGTGGGTGCCGGTCATCAGGGCGGCGAGATCGTCCGGGGCGAGGAACGACGGCGGAGGCGGCGGCCCCCAGTTGAACAGGCCCTTGGCGCCTTCCAGGACCTCCGGCGTCCAGAGCTGGTCGTCGACGACGCAGTCCATGTCGGAGTAGTACTCGCTGAAGTTGCCCGCCGGGTCTTTGAGGTACCAGAAGAAGTTGGAACCGGCGTGGTGGCGGCCCAGGCCCCAGACGTGACGCTCGGGGTTGTCCTCCAGCATGGCCGCGGCGCCGCGGCCGACCTCGTCGATGTCGTCGACCTGCCAGGAGGAGTGGTGCAGGAAGGTGACCGGCGCGGCCAGCACGAGGATGTTGTGGTGGTCCGTGGAACAGCGAAGGAACGCCCCGTGGTCCTTGATGTAGTCGGACGGCCTGAAGCCGAGCCCGTCACGGAAGAAGGCGGTCGTGGCGTCGAAGTCGGTGGTGCCGACGACGGCGTGCCCGAGCTTGCGGGGACGAACCCTCCCCGTGCGCAGGACGCCCGGGGCACGCGAACCGGTGCGCTCCGCGCGGCCGGGTCCGTTGTAGACGGTGGCCGCGACGGGTGCCTGCGTGAGACGGGGGCTGACCCGCAGGACGGCGCGCACGGCTGTCGCCTGGTCATATGCGGTCAGTGTGCTCGCGTCGAAGGTGCTCGCGACGCCGAGCCGCTTCAACCGGGCAGCGGCCGACGCGAGGTCGTCGGCCGTGTCCACGCCTACGCACAACTCGACGAGGCGGCGGTTCGGTTCGTGGACGATGCGCAGTTGGCGTCCGGCGTCGCGCGTGGTGAACCAGCCGTCGCGGTCCGGGGTGAGGCCGAAGTCGGCGTAGTAGGCGGCCGTCTCCGCGACGTTGGGGACCCCCATGGTGATGGAGGTCAGACGGTGCAGTGCCATGGGGGAACTCCTTCGTCCATCGGGGCCGGGGGCTCAGGCGACGAAGGTCTGGCGCAGCTCGCCGATGCCCTCGATCGCGCTGACCAGTTCGTCCCCCGGGGCCAGCCAGCGCTGCGGGTCGCGGCCCATTCCCACACCGGCCGGGGTGCCGGTGAAGAGCACGTCACCGGGGAGCAGCGGCAGTAGCGCGGACAGGCGGGCGATCAGCGCCGGCACGGAGAAGATCAGGTCCCGAGTGTGGCCCTTCTGCATCTCCTCCCCGTTGACCGAGCAGCGCAGCTCCAGGTCGTCGGGGTTGTCGAACTCGTCAGGCGTGACGAGCCAGGGGCCGATCGGGGCGAACCCGGGAAGGGACTTACCGAGACTGAACTGAGGCGCTGGACCGGCCAGTTGTGCCACACGCTCGGAGATGTCCTGCCCGGCGGCCAGACCGGCGACGTGACTCCAGGCATCCGCCTCCAGGACGCCTTCGGCGCGGCGGCCGATGACAGCCACGAGCTCGACCTCCCAGTCGGTGTGGCCGCCCGCAGGCAGTGTCACCTCGGTGACCGGTCCGCTGATGCTCGTGGCGAACTTGGTGAACACCGGCGGCAGCCCGTCGGGTTCCGAGAACCCGGACTCGGCCGCGTGGTCACGGTAGTTGAGGCCGACCGCCAGGATCTGCCTCGGCGCCGGGGCGGGGGAGCCCAGATCGGCAGGCTCGAACGCCGTGCCCATGGGCAGATCCGCACGGCCGGCCCAGGCGCGGAACTCCTCCCACCGCTCGTAGACGGCCTGCGGCTCGGCGGTGAAGCCGCCGTCACTCGCCCGTTCGACGTCGACGGCCAGGCCGTCACGGATCAGGACCAGGCGGCCGGAGAGGTTGGCGATACGCACGATGTGACTCCCGAAGTGGGGGCAGAGGGCGGTCGAAATAGGGGATGATGAATATGTGGCGCACTGGGGCGCCTCCACGGTGTGAGTGGTGGCGCCCCGGCGCGCATGCCGGGCGGAGGTCCGGCCTCAGGCCACTGGCGCGTACTCGATGCCGCCGGCCCACACGCGCTGGATGTTCCGCGTCGTGCGGATGTCCGAGACCGGGTCGCCGTCGACGAGCACGAGGTCGGCCCGGCGGCCGGGGCTGATGACCCCGCGGTCGTGGAGACCGAATGTCTGGGCCGGCAACACGGTTGTCGCGCGCAGGGCGTCGACCGTGCTGAGGCCGGCCGCCACGAGAAGTTCGAGTTCGTGGTGGAGGCCGGCGCCGAACGCGGGTTGCACCGGGATGCCCTGCTTGCGGTTGGAGTCCGTCCCGGCGAGGATGCGGACGCCCGCCTTGTGGAGCGCGATCACACTGTCGCGCGCCGCGGCATAGCTCAGACCGGGTATGCCCAGGGCGCCGAACCCTTCCATCACGGTGAGCGTGGGGACGGAGACGCGCCGTCCTGCGGCGTACCGGGCGGCCACGGCGGAGGTCACCGCCGTGTCCAGCGGTACGTGGTGGATCACGTCGACGCCCGCGAGCAGCGCCTCGTCCACGGCGGCGGACGTGACGGTGTGGGCGTTCGCCAGCTTTCCGTACGCATGCGCCACGGCGGACAGCGCATTGATCGTGGCCTGGTCGAGGCCGCCGGGGACATCCACGATGATCTTGATGTAGTCCGACCCCTCGGCGACCCGGGCGGCGACGAACCCCGGCGCCTGCGCGGGGTTGTCGACGAGATCGGACTGGGGGAAGCCGGGAAGCATGCTCTCCGTGCTGCCGGGGGCGGTGGCGGGGACACCGGCGCTGCGTATGTCCGTGAGCCCCGGCCGGTGGCGCAGGGAGTCGACCAGGGAAGGCGGCCAGCAGGCCATGTCCAGCGCGGTGGTCACCCCGTAGCCGGTCAGCTGCTCCAGTGTGCCGACATCCTCCAGGTGGACATGGGCGTCGATGAGACCGGGCAGCAGCGTCGCGCCCTTGCCGTCGATCGTCCGAGCGCCAAAGGGGCTGAGCCCGATCACACCACCGTCGATCACCACGGTACGAGGCGCGCTGAGTGCCCGTCCGTCGAAGACCCGCACGTTGGTGAGCGCGACCCTTTCCGGTCTCCCGCCGGTGGTGCGTTCGGCCGCCGCGGCCGTCCCCGGGGCCCCCAGCGCGGCCGGAACGGAGGCCAGCGCGGCGCCCGCCGCGGTCGCCTTGAGGAGGCCGCGTCTGGTCCACTCTCTGTTGTCCATGTGTGCCGTTTCCCTTCTCGGATCTGTTGTCTTCGTCGGGCCGGACTTGATCGCCTCAGGCGAGGCGGGGAAAGAGCCGCGCGGCGTTGTGCCGTTCGACTGACGCGAGTTGGTCCCCGCTGAAGCCTTCGAAATCCAGGAGGCCGGTGTTGTTGCGGTCCACGGTCGCCTCAGGGGCCGCCGGCCAGTCGGTCCCGAACAACACGTGGTCGGCATCGGTGACCTGCAGCGTCGGCAGCAGGGAGTGGGCCGTGCCGGCCAGGGCGGTGTCGTAGTACAGGCGGTGCAGGACGTGGGCCACGTGCTGGGGATCGATGCCGGCGTCTCCCGGTCCCATGCCCATGGTCGTGTGCTCGGCGACGCGGCCGCCCAGGGTGGGCAGGCCGCCACCGCAGTGGGCGAGGATCAGCTTCAGGTCCGGATAGCGCTGGAACACGCCGGTGTACAGGGCGTTGACGATGTTGCGCGCGGTGTCGAAGGGGTATTCGCAGACGGAACTGGGGCGCCCGAGCCCGAGCACGTCCACGTGCGGGCAGTCCGTCGGGTGGAGGAACACGGGCACCCGGCGCTCGTTGAGATCGGCCAGCACCGGCTCGTAGAAGGGGTCGCCGAAGTAGTGGCCGAGACTGTTCGAGGTCAGCACCACTCCATCGAGCCCCAACTGGTCGAGCCCGTAGGCGATCTCGGCCAGCATGGTCTCGGGATCGTCCAGCGGGACAGCCGTGAATCCCCCGAACCGGCCGGGATGCTTCGCGATGAGTTCGGCGTACTCGCGGTTGACGCCGCGGCAGAAACGGGTCGCGAAGGCCGGGTCGTCGGGGCGGCCCGCGAACGGCCAGGGGGCGGAGAGGATCTGGGCGGCGATCTCGTGGCGGTCCATGAAGGCGAGAGCGGCCTCGGGCGTCCAGCGCACGGCGATCTTGTAGCCACCCGCCAGGGTGAAGCCGGATCTGAACAGGGACTCGACGGTGCCGCCCAGGTAGTGGGCGTGTACGTCGATGCGGTTACGGGGCCCCATGAGCGCCTCACTAAATTCACTAATATGCATTGACTTTCACGATGGTGAAACGTACGTTCCGTCGGTGTCAACCCCTTGGAAGTGGTCAGGGAAACGGAGGTACCCGGATGGACACGGCGGACGGTGCCGGTGCCGGCCGGAGTGACGCGGTGGTGGACGTCGCGATCGTCGGATACGGGCCGGTGGGCATGGTGGCGGCGGCGCTGCTGGGACAGGCGGGCCACCGGGTGCTGGTGCTCGAGCGGTATGCGGGGCTCTACAACCTCCCCCGCGCGGCGAGCTTCGACGACGAGACCATGCGCACGCTCGCGCGGCTCGGGGTGGCCGGGGAACTGCTGCCGAAACTCCGGGTGCAGCGCACCTACGAGTGGCGCAACGGCCTCGGCGACCTCCTGATGGAGCAGGCGTTCGCCGAGGCAGGGCGCAGTGGCTGGGCCGAGTGGTACATGATGTACCAGCCCGAGCTGGAAGAAGTGCTGGACGCCGCCTGCCGGTCGCTTCCGCGGGTCGAGGTGCGGCATGCGAGCCCGGTGGTCGCGCTGGAGCAGGCGGCGGACGGTGCCGTGCTCACCGTCGACGAACCGGGCGGACGGCGGACGGTCACCGCGCGGTGGGTCCTCGGCTGCGACGGGGGCAACAGCTTCGTGCGGTCGGCGCTCGGCGTGGGCCAGCACGACTACGGGTTCTCCGAGCCGTGGATGGTGTGTGACTTCCGCTTCCGTCGCCCCGTGGCGGTGCCTCCGGCCCTCCAGTGCGGCGATCCGTCGGGTCCGACCTCGATCATCTCGCTCGGCCCCGACCATCACCGCTTCAGCTTCATGCTGGACTCGCCGGACGACTTCGAGACCGAGAGCGACCCTGAGCGTGTCTGGAAGCGGGTCCTCGGCTACCTCACGCCCGACGACGCCGAGCTGATCCGGGTTGCCACGTACACCTTCCGCTCGCTGGTGGCCGACGAGTGGCGCGGCGGCAGGGTCCTCCTCGCGGGCGACGCCGCCCACCAGATGCCGCCGTTCCTCGGCCAGGGCATGTGCTCCGGCATCCGTGACGCGCAGAACCTGGCCTTCAAACTGGACCTGGTGCTGCGGGGCGCTGCCGATGACGGCCTGCTCGACACCTATCAGGCCGAGCGCGAGCCACACGTGCGAGCGGTGACGGAGAAGGGCGTGGAGCTCGGGCACCTGCAGACCATCCGCGACCCCGGGCGCGCGGCCGAACGCGACCGCACCCTGCTCGCGGGCCGCTCCGGGCCCAGGGCCCCGCAGACCCTCCGGTTCCCCGGGCTCGCGGACGGGCTGCTCGCCGCCGTCTCCGGGCCCGGACGCGGTGAGCTGTCGGTCCAGGGCCTGGTGGACGACGGCGATCGCCGCGACCGCCTCGACCAGGTCGTCGGGGGCGGCTTCCAGCTCATTCTCGACCAGGGCCTGCTGGACGGCAGTGGGCTCGCGGACGTCCTTCCCGCCCTCGTACGGGCGGGCGTCCGTGTCGCCGCGCCGGGCGAGCGAGCCGGCGGGCACCCGTGGGCCTCGGTGGTGTCGGACGTCGACGGCACCTACCGCCGCTGGTTCGCCGACCTCGGCTCCTCGGCCGTGGCCGTCCGACCGGACTTCTACGTGTTCGGGACCGCGAGCGGTCCCGGCGCGGCGAACGCCTTGGCGGGCGAGCTGCTGCGGACGGTCACCGGGTCCGGGGCGCTCGGCCTGCCGGCCGCCTGACCACTCGCTCTCCGCGTGTCCGCGGGCGGCACCGTGGCCGCGGGTGCCCGCGCCGCGCGGAGGGAGTCCTATGATCGCCCGTGTGGCAGCTGAGCGTCTTCGTGATCCGGACGAGCCCGACGGCAACGGAGTGCCGCCGGGCCGGCAGGGCATCCAGTCCGTCGAACTGGCGATGACGGTGCTCCGGGCACTTGAAGAGGGCCGCGGGCCGATGAGCCTCACGCAGATCGCCGGGGCCTGCGGGATGCAGCCGAGCAAGGCGCACCGCTACCTCGTGAGCCTCGCCCGGGTCGGGCTCGTCGCGCAGTCGCCGAGCTCAGGGCGCTACGACATGGGCCCGGCCATGCGGCGGCTCGGCGTCGAGTCCCTCCGCCGGATGGACGAGGTCGCGCTGGTGAGCGATCACCTGCCGGGGCTGCGTGACCGTACGTCCCACGCGGTCAACCTGGCGGTGTGGGGAGACCACGGCCCGGTCGTCGTGCGCTGGGAGTACGGGGCGCACACACTGCCCATCACCGTCCGCGTCGGCGCCACGATGCCCCTGCTGAACTCCGCGATGGGAGGCGCGTTCCTCGCCCATGTGCCCGAGCGGCTCACCGAAGCGGTGCTGCGCGGGCAGTTGGAGGTGGCAGCCCTGGACGCGCCCACTCTGAAGAGGGTGGCCCGTATCAGGGCCGACGTGCTGCGTGAGGGCGTCGCCACCACGGTCGGCGGCGTCATCCCCGGCGTCACGTCGGTGGCGGCTCCGGTGTTCACCGCGGGCGACTCCTTCCCGCTCGTCGTCACGCTGGTGATGCCCGGACGCGGCGTCAGCGAGCAGGAGTTCGCCGGCCTTTCGGCGGAACTGCTGCGCTCGACCCGGGCCATGTCGGAGGAGCTCGGCCACTCCGGGGGCCGGGACAGGCCGTAGGGATCCCTCAGCCGAGCCGGTCGAGCCGGGGGAAGAGGCGCCGTGCGTTCGCCGATGTCAGGGATCGCCAGGTGGCCGGGCCGGGCTGGATGGCCGCGTCGATGGACGCGATCTGGCGTGCCACCGCGTCGGCCGGTGTCCAGCAGCAGTCACTCCCGTACAGGATCCTCCGGCTGCCGAAAGCCTCCTCAAGCGCGGGTACTTGACGCGGGAACGGTGTTCCCGCGATGTCGAACCACAGCTCGGAGACCTGCTCCCGGACACTGCGGCCGCCGTCCTGGTGCCCGCTGGGGAACGCGGTGCGGAAGAGCTCGATCCGGTCGATCAGCAGGGGGAGCGTTCCGCCGCCGTGGGTGAAGATCCACCGCACTCCGGGAAAGCGATTCACGACACCGCTCAGCACCAGGTCCGAGACGGCCCGCGTGGAGTCGAAGATGAACTCCAGCATCGGCCTGGGACGTCCCACTGCCACCGTCTCGGGGTGGACGGGCGAGGTGGGATGGACGAAGACCGCGGTCCCGCGGCGGTCGAGTTCCGCCCACAGCGGCTCGAAGTGCGGGTCACCCGGGTAGCGGCCGTGCGCGTTGGTCTCGATGGTGACGCCGTCGCTGCCCAGCTCGTCGAGCGCGTAGGCGAGTTCGGCGAGGCTGCCGTCCACGTCCGGCAGGGGCAGCGAGGCGAAGTGCCCGAAACGGCCGGGGTGGGCGCGGACGAGTTCCGCGGCGTGCTCGTTGACCTGGCGGGTGAGTGCGCGCGCGGCGGCGTCGTCACCGAAGTGGGTGCCGGGGGACGAGATGGACAGCAGCGAGGTGCGGATGTGGTGCTCGTCCATGAGCCGCAGGTGCTCTTCGGTGCTCCAGGAGGGCCAGCCGGGCATCCCGTCCGGATGCGCGTGCCCCGCGGCCCTGGCCGACGCCACGTAGGAGTCGGTCACGAAGTGGGCGTGGACGTCGATCAGTTCGTCGGCCGTGCCGGCCATGGCAGGTCCTCCGTTTCAGACGTGGGTGATCTCGGTCCCCGCCGACCAGGCACCCCTGATGTGCCGGGTGGCCGTGATGTCGGACAGCGGGTCGCCGTCGACGAGGAGCAGATCGGCCCGGAGGCCGGGCCGCACGGCCCCGCGGTCGGGCAGGCCGAAGTGGCGGGCTGGCAGCGTGGTGGCGGCCCGCAGGGCTTCCGCCGGGGTGAGGCCGGCGGCGACGAGGAGAGCCAGCTCGCGGTGGAGGCTCGGGCCGTGCACGACGGGATTCGGGATGGGAGCGTGGCCCGAGAAGGCATCGGTCCCGGCCAGGACAGGGACCCCTGCCTCGTGGAGGGCGGCCACGGTGTCACGGCAGAAGGCGTAGTCCTCCCCGGGCACGCGCGCGCCGTCGACGACGGCCTCCATCATGGTCAGCGTGGGGACGGCGACCTGCCGCCGCTTCGCCATCAGGGCAACGGTGCCGGGGTCGAGGACACCGTCGCGCGGCACGTGGGTCACCACGTCGGCACCGGCGTGCACGGCCCGGCGGTAGGCATCGACCGAGGAGGCGTGCGCGATCGTCAGCTTGCCGTTGACCTTGCCCTCGGTGATCACCGCCTCGATGGTGGCCTGGTCGAGCAGGTCCCCTTCGATCACGATCTTGATGTAGTCGGAGCCTTCGGCGACTCGCCGGGCGACGAAGTCCTTCGCCTGATTCGGACTGGTCAGGATGGCCTCGGCCGGCATGCCCGGCATGCGGGCATGGTTCCCGCCGGGCCCGATGGCCGGCACGCCCGCGCTGCGGATGTCGGGAACCCGGCCGCGGAAGGAGTCCACACGCTCCGCAGGCCAGCAGGCCATGTCGAGGGCGGTGGTGATGCCGTGGCCGGCAAGTTTCGTCAGGTCGTCGGGAACGACCAGGTGCACGTGGGCGTCGATGAGGCCGGGCAGCAGGGTGGCGCCGTCACAGCCGACGGTTCGCGCCCCTGCCGCGTCGTCGCCCAGCACGGCGCCGTCGATGACGACGGTGGTGGGCTCGCTCAACCGTGTGCCGTCGAAGACCCGGACGTCGGTCAGAGCCGTTTTGACAGTGGTCACACGTACTCCAGACGAAATAGGATACTGACTTGTTTCCTAAGGAGCGTACTCCTCTTGCCGAACCCCTGCGACCGGGGGCCGTGGGCGGCTCGTGCGTTCGACGGACCGGCGCCTTCGCGGCTATAACCGAACGGTGACAGCAGCTCGCCGCCCCGCCGGTCAACGCGCCGGGACCTCCCCGCCGGAGGTGCCGGACGCGCTGGACGTGCCGGACTCTCCGGACGTGCCGGACTCTCCGGAAGCGCAGGACGCTCCGGGTCGCCGGCGCGGGAGCAGCCGGCGAAGGGGGGCCGCACTCCTGCAGGCGATCTTCCTGGCGACGCTGGAAGAACTGGCGGAGACGAGCTACGAGGAGCTGAGCTTCGACAAGGTCGCGGCCCGAGCCGGCACCGGCAAGACCACCCTTTATCGCCGCTGGTCCACGACGGCCGAGCTGGTGCTCGCCGCGCTGTCCGACCCGGGGACCGGCTTCCCGCCGCCGGCCGCTCCCGGCACGGGTTCCCTGCGCGGCGATCTCACGACCGTGCTGGCCGGGCTGGCGCGCGGCCTTCAGGAGCCGAGGGGGCGCGCACTGCGGCCCTTGATCACCCAGCGCCCGCGCCATCCGGAACTGTTCGACGAGGTCTTCCGGGCGCTGATCGTGCCGCACCAAGGTCTGCTCCTCGACATCCTCCGTGCCGCGGCCGAACGCGGTGAGGCGCGGCCCGCCGCGGTGACCCAGCGCATGGCCTCGCTCGGCCCCCGCCTGATCGTCATGGAGTCCATGCAGCGCGACTCGGTGCCGCTGTCCGAGGTGGCGGCCATCGTCGACGAGGTGCTTCTGCCGTTGGCGGCCACACGCCCATGACGGACCTGCCCCACCGGCAGAAATTTGACGCTCAATCCAACAGGTCAGAGCGGCCGCACATTCGACGGTGTCGGCGCGATCAGCGACGGTGGCGGCACGGTCCAACCAGATCTTGGCGCCGCTCCTGTCCGCCACTTCCCCCGCCGGGCCCTGCCCCCTCCAGGGCCCGGCGGGGGAGGACGTCACGGGTAGTCGGTGACGGTGGACGGGGTGGTGCCGGTGCCGACGGTGGGCGCACCGACATCGTTGATCACGTGGTTGAACTCGCCGTCACCGGCCAGCGACACCACGCTCAGATCGTGCATCCGCACCCCGGAGGAGTTCGGGACCTCGAAGCCGTGGTCCTGCCGGATGCTCTTGTCCGCGGTGTAGTTGCAGTAGCTGCCCAGACCCCACGCCTCGTGCGAGGTGACCGAGTCCTCCACCTTGTACGCGGCGTAGCCCAGCGTGCCGCCGTTCTGGACCGAGGCCTGGTCGGGCGCGTCGTACGCCTTCTCGTTCTGGAAGAAGATCGTGCGGCCTCCGTTGCCGAACCAGTCGACGTCGTACTTCTTGAAGTGCTCGCTGAACAGGCCGGTTGCCTCGACGTCGTCGCCGTTGACGACCAGTCCGTACGTGGCCGGGTTGGTGTTCCACCCGGCGCCGGCGCCGTGGTCGGCGCGCCACAGCCAGGTGTGGTCGATGATCACGTCGTTGCTGTTGACCTCCATCGCTGTGCCGACCGAGGCGGGGCCCGCGCCGCCGACGCGCACGTAGACGTCTTGCACGGTGGTGGGGTCGGTGGAGTGGTCGGCGTTGGCTCCGGGTGCGCCGATCTGGATCATCTGCGGGGAGTTGACCGGCCCGGCGTCGAGCAGCAGTCCCGCCACGCGCACACCGCTGACGTCCGCGACCTTGATCGGGACGACGCCGTTGTCCGGGGTGATCGTGGCCTCGCCGAGGCCGAGCACGACGGTGCCGGGCCGTGTCACGTCGATCGACTGGTCGACGTGGTAGATACCCGGTGTGAAGAGCAGGTTCAGGCCCTGTGCCAGCGCGGCGTTGATGGTCTCGGCGGTCGCGCCGGCCTTCACCACGTAGAACTGGCTCAGCGGGATCGAGCTGCCGGGGGTGTGGCCGTTCGCCCAGGACACGCCGCGTGCGTTGGTCCGCTTGGACGGGACGAACACCCGGTAGGCCCCGCTGCTGTCGAGGTAGAGGTAGGGCTTCTCGACCGAGACGGGCGTGGTGTCCAGGGTGGTGTACGGCTGCGAGGGGAAGCTCTGCGCCGGGGCGCCCTGGACGCCGGAGAACACCTGGTTCCACACGCCGTTGGACCAGCCGCCGATCGAGCTGTCGCGCGTGTAGTACTGCTGCTGTGCGTAGTTGCCGACCTGGCCGGAGATCCGGCTGTCGGCGATGTAGCCGCCGCTGGCCCAGCCGTAGCTTGCCGAGTCCAGGTTGAGGCCGCCGTTGACGTCCATCCGCCGGAACGGCGCCGCCTGTGCGACGGCCCAACGGTCCGTGCCGCTCACCGGGTTGAGCTTCATGTTCTCGGCCGAGCGCCAGAAGTTCAGGGTGGCGTTGCCGTTGTCCCAGCCGGCGTCGACGGTCACGTCACCGTTGATGGTCACGTCGTCGGGGTCCTGGCCGAGCCCGGAGATCGAGGTGTAGAAGCCGATCTGCGCGTTGAGGTTGTTGTACGTGCCGGGCTTGAGCAGGATCTGGTAGCGACCGGTGCCGAACTGCGCGGTCTCCTGCTGCTTGAAGATCGCGTCGAGCTTCGACTGGATGTCGGTCGAGGAGGGGTCGAAGACCAGCACGTTCGGGCCGAGGTCTCCACCGCCGGTGATCGGGCCGGTGCCGCCGGTGGACGTCGCGGTGTGGACCTGGAGCTCCCACAGCGAGTAGCCGTATCCGGTGGCGCGCTGGGTGCCGTACATCCTCACGTAGCGGGCGGTGCCCGAGACGGCGATGGTCTCGGTGCCTCCCTTCCCGCTGGTGGTGGAGTAAGCGTCGGTCCAGTTCGTACCGTCGGTGGACAGCTGGATCTTGTACGCCTTCGCGTAGGCGGCCTCCCAGTTCAAAACGACCTGGCAGACACTCTGCGCCGAGCCGAGGTCGACCTGGAGCCACTGGGGGTCGGCGGCGGCGCTGGACCAGCGGGTGCCGGTGTCGCCGTCCACCGCGGCGGACGCCGGGGTCCCGCCGTTCTCCTGGCTGGAGGCCGTCGCGGGCCTCGACTTCGCGGCGTCGCCGGTGCCGCAGGTCGAACCGCCGCCACCGCCGCCCGTCCCGCCGGTGCCCGCGGTCCCGTACACCTGGAACTCCCACAGGGAGTAGCCGTATCCGGTGGCGCGCTGGGTGCCGTACATCCTCACATAGCGCGCGCTTCCGGAGACCGCGACGGTCTCCGTCCCGCCCTTGCCAACGCTGGTGGAGTACGCGTCGGTCCAGGTCGTGCCGTCGTCCGACAGCTGGATCTTGTAAGCCTTGGCGTAGGCGGCCTCCCAGTTCAGGACGACCTGGCTGACGGTGTCCTCGGCGCCGAGGTCGACCTGGAGCCACTGGGGGTCGGCGGCGGCGCTGGACCAGCGGGTGCCGGTGTCGCCGTCCACGGCGTTGGCGGCCGGTGTGCCGTAGTTCTCGGTGCTTGACGCGGTGGCTGTCTTCCCCTGCGACAGCAGGGTGTCCGCCGCGTGAGCGGCGCCGGCCGGAGCCACCAGCAGGAACCCGGCGACGAGGGAGGAGATGAGCGCGGCGGTCAGAACCCGCCATCGCACACATCTTCGTGCGAAGGCCGACTCGACGGCGGCGTGCGGAACGAGCATGGGACGGCTCCTGTGTGAGGGAGTGAAAGGCGCGGGACGACGCCCGCGTGCACGCGCTCCCCTTCACCTTATGAAGGAGAGCGCTCTCCCAGATGGTCCTCCTGGTCTTTCGATCGCGTCAATGGGCGCGCGGGAAACCGGCTGATGTCGCGTCAAAAAGAACCGGCTCTCCCGGTGCTGCCCTCCCAGCCGCCTGTTCGGATGGTGAACGGACCACGGTGGCCTTCGAGATCGGCTTCGATGGCGTGGCGTCAGCCCTGGACGCCTCGCCTCCGCGTGGTGCTCAGCGGGGCGGGCGGCGGGCTCCCTGTGCGGTGCCGGCGGCGTTGTCGAGCACCTCGTCCAGTGTGGTCGCGGCCATGATCAGGGCCAGGTGCGTGAAGGCCTGCGGGAAGTTGCCGAGTTGCTCTCCCGACGGGCCGACCTCTTCGGCGAACAGGCCCACGTGGTTGGCGTAGGTGAGCATCTTCTCGAAGGCGTAGCGGGCGCGCTGCCGGCGTCCGGCGCGGGCGAGCGCGTCGACGTGCAGGAAGCTGCACAGGTTGAACGTGCCCTCCGAGCCGCGCAGGCCGTCGGGTGAGGCGGCCGGGTCGTAGCGGTGGACCAGGCTGTCGCGGACCAGTGTGCGATCGATGGCGTCGAGGGTGGACAGCCACGCGGGGTCCCTGGGCGGCAGCATGCCGACCCGGGGGATCAGCAGCAGGGACGCGTCGAGCACGTCGCTGCCGTAGTGCTGGACGAGACCGCGCCGGGTCTCGCTCCAGCCGCGCGTCATGACCTGTTCCAGCACGGAGTCGCGGGTGCGCCGCCACAGTTCGATGTCGGCGGGGCGGCTGAAGTCCTGTGCGAGTTTGAGCCCGCGATCGAAGGCGACCCAGGTCATCACCCGGCTGTAGGTGAAGTCCTGGCGGCCGCCGCGTGTCTCCCAGATGCCCTCGTCCGGCCGGTCCCAGGCGCCCGCGAGCCAGTCCAGTGTCGCCGCGGCGGCCTTCCAGGCCTGGTAGCCGGCCTGGATGCCGGCCGTGCGGGCCTCGGCCATCGCGTAGAACGCCTCGCCGTAGATGTCGAGTTGGAGCTGATCCATGGCGGCATTGCCGACTCGGACCGGATACGAGCGGCGGTAGCCCTCGAAGTGCTCCAGCACCTCCTCCTGGAGGTCGGGGGCGCCGTCGACCCGGTACATGATCTGCAGGCGCTCGCCCGGCAGGTCGATGCGGTCGCGCAGGCGGTCGCCGAGCCAGTCGGTGAAGCCGGCAGCCTCCTCCACGAACCCCAGGTCGAGCAGCGCGCGCACCGACAGGGAGGCGTCGCGGATCCACGTGTAGCGGTAGTCCCAGTTGCGCTCCCCGCCGATCTGCTCGGGAAGGCCGGTGGTGGCGGCGGCGATCGGGGCACCGGTGGGGGCGTAGGTCAAGAGCTTGAGGGTGATGGCGGAGCGGTGCACCATGTCCGGCCAGCGGCCGCGGTAGGTGGAGGTGCGCACCCAGTCCTGCCAGAAGTTCACCGCGTCCCACAGCCGCTCGGTCAGGCCGTCGACGGTCGGTGGCGCGGGGGCCTCGCCTCCGGCGCAGGCGGTGAGCACGACGCCTGCGGCCTGGCCCGCGTCCAGGGTGACGCGGCCTCGCACGTCGTCACCCGAACGCTCCAGTGGGAACGTGGCCTGGAGGTGGACGGCGGTGCCGGCCGCGCGGAAGGCCGCGCTGTCGGGCCCCAGGGTCAGTTCGTGCGGCGCGCGCCCGTAGTCGAAGCGCGGGCGGCAGTCGAGGGTGAAGTCGACCGTGCCGCGGACCGCCCTGGCCACGCGGATCACCGTGTGCCGGTCGGTGGCCGGTCCTGAGGGGTTGGGCGGCATCCAGTCCAGGACCTCGCCGACACCCCGGGGCGACATGAAGCGGGTGACCAGGACGGCGGTGTCCGGGTAGTACAGCTGCCGGCACGTCGCCTCCGGCTCGTCCGCCGCCAGGCTGAACCAGCCGCCCCGGTCGTGGTCGAGCAGGGCCGCGAAGATGCTGGGCGAGTCGAACCGGGGTGACGTGAACCAGTCCAGGACGCCCTTGCCGGAGACGAGGGCGGTGGTCTGGAGGTCGCCCACCAGGCCGTGGTCGGCGATCGGCGGATAGCGGTCCATGGTCGCTCGCTTCGGTATGGCGGATGGCACGGCCCCCGGGGTCACGATAGGCGGGACGGGGGCCAGTCGCAGTGCGGGCTGTGATGTTTGATTATGTTTTATTGTTCGCGATATTGACGAAATATTCAACAGATAGGCACGCTGACTCGCATCACTCTGAACTGAAGGGTCCCAGCCGTGCCCAGAGCGCTCAAGCACCTACGAAGTCTGATCCCCCTATGGATCCTGGCTCTGCTCGCCGCGTTGCTGGTGGCGAGCACGGCGCCCGCCGCCCACGCGGACACCGCCACGTCGATCAGCGTCGACGGGAGCAAGGGCGGACGCACCTTCGACGGCATCGGGGCGATCAGCGGGGGCGGCGGCAACTCGCGGCTGCTGACGGACTACCCGGCCGCCCAGCAGAAGCAGATCCTCGACTACCTCTTCAAGCCGGGCTACGGTGCCGACCTTCAGCTGCTGAAGCTGGAGATCGGCGGCGACGCCAACTCCACCGACGGCTCGGAGCCGTCGATCGAGCACAGCAAGGGCAGCGTCAACTGCGACGCCGGCTACGAGTTCTGGCTGGCGAAGCAGGCGCAGAAGCGCAACCCGGACATCGGCCTCTACGGGCTGGCGTGGGCGGCGCCCGGCTGGATCAAGGGCGGCTTCTGGTCCACCGACACGATCCACTACCTCATCTCGTGGCTGGGCTGCGCCAAGCAGCACGGCCTGGACATCAAGTACCTCGGCGGCTGGAACGAGCGCGGCCACGACGCCGACTGGTACGTCCAGCTGCGCTCCGCGCTGAACGACGCCGGCTACTCCAAGATCAAGATCGTCGCCGACGACAGCGGCTGGGACGTCGCCGACGACATGGCCAAGGACAAGGCGTTCAACGACGCGGTCTCCATCATCGGCGCGCACTACCCCTGCCAGGGCGACGGCGGACCGGCGACGAGCTGCTCGAGCACCAAGACCGCGCAGGACAACGGAAAGCCGTTGTGGGCCAGCGAGAACGGCTCGCAGGACATGAACACGGGCGCCCCGGCGCTGATCCGCTCCATCACCCGCGGGTACGTCGACGCGAAGATGACGAGCTACTTCAACTGGCCCCTGATCGCCGCGATCTACCCGAACCTGCCGTACTCCACGGTCGGCCTGGCCACCGCCGGCTCGCCCTGGTCAGGGCACTACAGCATCGGTGAGAACACCTGGGCGACCGCGCAGGTCACCCAGTTCGCCGAGCCCGGCTGGAAGTTCATCGACGGCGGCTCCGGCTACCTCGGCGGCGACGAGTCCAACGGCAGCTACGTGACGCTGAAGTCGCCGGACGGCAAGGACTACTCCACCGTGCTGGAGACCACCACGGCCGGCGACACGCAGACCGCGCACTTCACGGTCGGCGGCGGCCTGTCCACCGGCACCGTCCACGTCTGGGCCACCGACGTCAACCACCCGGACACGGCAACGGACTTCGTCCACACCCAGGACATCACCCCCTCGTCCGGCGGCACGTACGCGCTGACCATGAAGCCCGGGTACATCTACACGGTCACCACGACCACGGGCCAGGGCAAGGGCACCGCCACCGCGCCCGCCGCGCACCCGCTGGCCCTCCCCTACAAGGACGACTTCAACCGCGACGCGGCGGGCACCGAAGCGCGCTACGTCTCCGACATGCAGGGGTCGTTCGAGGTGCAGAAGTGCGCCGCCGGCCGCCGTGGTATGTGCCTGCAGCAGATGGCGCCGGTCAAGCCGATCGAATGGCAGGACGACTCCGACGCCTTCACGCTCGTCGGCGACCCGTCGTGGACGAACTACTCCATGCACTCCGACGTCGAACTCGCCAAGCCGGGCACCGTCGAACTGATCGGCCGCGCCGGGAAGCAGAACCGCCCCCAGTCCCACCAGCAGGGCTACTACTTCCGCATCAGCGACACAGGCGCCTGGACGATCTTCAAGAGCGACGCCGACGGCAAGCACACCGTCCTGACGAGGTCGGCCACCGCACCGCTGGGCACCGGTAAGTGGCACCGCCTGGGCCTGTCGTTCAGCGGATCACGGATCACCGCCTCCGTCGACGGCAAGAACATCGGCGTGGTGGACGACAGCAGCTACAGCGCGGGACAGGGCGGGCTCGGACTCACCTCGTACGACACCGACCAGTTCGACAACCTCTCCTTCACCAAGGTCCGCGCGGCCAGGCCGACGGCCGCGCTCGCCGTCACACCCTCGGCCAAGAGCGTGCGGCGCGGGAAGACACTGACCGTCACCACCACCGTCTCGGTGCCCAAGCACGCCAAGGCGGCTCAGGGCGTCAACATCGGCCTTGACGCACCCGGCTTCACCTTCGACGCGCAGCCTCAGGTGTTCGGCTCGGTCAGGCCGGGCCACAGTGCCTCGGCCTCCTGGCAGTTGACCGCGCCCACCGACAAGGCGTCCACCGCGACGATCAACGCCACCGCCACCTTCGCACAGGGCGGCGTGGCGCAGTGGCTGCGGCAGGACGCACAGGTGTCGGTGACCAACCCGCCGCCGCCCTCCGGTGTCAACGACGTCAGCGCCCTCGACTTCGTCGCGTCGACGAACGGCTGGGGCCCGGTCGAGCGCGACGAGTCCGTGGGCGGCACCAACGCCGGCGACGGCGGGCCGCTCACCATCAACGGCACCGTCTACCCGAAGGGCCTGGGCACCAACTCGGTCAGCGACGTCACCATCTACCTCGGTGGCAACTGCTCGAAGTTCGCTTCCACGGTCGGCAACGACGACGACGCGGGCAGCTCGGGGTCCATGACGTTCAGCGTGCTGGGCGACGGCAAGACACTGGCGGCCACCAAGACGATCAAAGGAGGCGACCCCGCGCAGCAGCTCACCGCCGACCTCACCGGCGTGCAGACCCTCGACCTCGTGGTCGGCGACGCGGGCGACGGCAACGCCTACGACCACGGGGACTGGGCCGCACCGACCCTCACCTGCTCGGGCTGAGCCGGACGCCACCGGGAGGCGGCGCCCGGCTCACCCCGAGGCGTCGTCGAACCGCAGTTTCGACGTGATGCGGTAGCGGTCACCCCGGTAGAACGACTGGGCCAGCTCCACGACGCGGCCCCGCACGTCGCGGGTGGTGCGTTCGACACGGAGCACGGGCGCGTACACGGAGACCCCGAGCAGCTCGGCCTGCTCGGGGTTCGTGACGGTCGGCTCCAGGGTCTGCAGGGCGTCGCGGACGCGGATGTCGAAGCGCTCCCTGAGCAGCTGGTAGAAGTTGCCGTGCTCCAGGTCGGTCGCGGTGAGCGTCGGCACCAGTGCGGCCGGGAGCTCCAGGTGCTCGATGGCCATCGGCTCGTCGTCCACGAGACGCACCCGGGTGACGCGCCGCACCGGCTCGTCGGGCGGCACCTCGAGGCGCTGGGCGCGCGTCGGCCCGGCCTGCGTGGTGCGGAAGGAGACGATGCGGCTCGTCCAGTGGCCCTCGGCGGGCGGCACGGCCATGCCGTTGGTGGTGGTGCCCGACAGCTCCTGGGTTACCTTGTGCGGGCTGGTGAACGTGCCCTGGCCGTGCCTGCGGACCAGCAGCCCGCTGTGGATCAGCTCCTCGACCGCGGCGCGGACCGTGGGGCGCGACACGCCGAGTTCGAGGGCGAGGTCACGCTCGGACGCCAGCCCGGTGCCGGGCCCCGCGCTCTCGATGATGTCGACCAGATGGCGCCGGACCAGGTCCCTCTTCGCCGTGGCCGGTCGTCGGACCGTCGGCATGCCGGCCTCCCTGCGCTGGGTGCTGCTCACCGCTTCATCCTCTCAGCCGCATCGGCCGGCCGTTCCCACCGAGGCCCCGGGCCGGCGAGCGCGCCCAGCGACCGCAGCACGCCGAGGTGCCCTGGCAGCCGCGAGCGGAACGCCGCGAAGCCGGGGCGTTCGGCGCACCACGCGGCCTCGGCGAACGCGCACAGGCGCGGGTAGGCGAGGTAGCGGACATGGTCGGGTGTCGGCGCGTACTCCGTCCACAACTGGGCCTGGACGGCGACCACTCCTGCCTGCTCCGGCCGGCGGATGTCGGCCGCGGGCAGGCCGCCGGCGAGCGGCTCGAAGGCGTACGCGTCGGCGAGCGTGGTCACGGGATGCCCGGGGGCGGGCGTCTCGTCGGGGCCGTCGCCCTGGCGGTAGTCGAAGTAGGTGGCGGTGTGCGGGGCCATGACGACCTGGTGCCCACGGGCCACGGCCGTGGCGGCGTGCGCCGCGTCGAGCCACACCGTCAGCAGCGCGTCGGACGGCAGGCGGCCCCCCGGCAGGCGCGATCCGTCGTCCCACACGGCGGTGCGCCGGCCGAGGCGCGTGAGGTGCTCGTGCATGCGGGCGACGAACCACGACCGCAGCAGCCTGGGGTCGTCCAGGCCGGCCTCCCGCGCGCGCAGGACCGCGGCGGGGCTGCGCTCCCACTGGACGGTCGGGCACTCGTCGCCGCCGATGTGGACGATGGGGGAGGGGAAGACCTCCGCGACCTCGGTGAGGACGTCACGCAGGAATTCCAGCGACCCGTCGTGCGGGGCGAGGACGTCCTCGCTGACGCCCCAGCCGTTCCACACCGTCACACCGCCCCGCGGATCGTTGCCGAGGCCGGGATAGGCGGCGAGCGCGGCACGCACGTGTCCCGGCATGTCGATCTCCGGGACGATCTCGACGCCGCGGGACGCCGCGTACTCGACGAGCGCCACGAGGTCCTTCCTCGTGTAGTGGCCGCCGTGCACGGAGCCGTCGGGTTCGGTGCGCCAGGCGCCGATCTCCGTCAGCCGCGGCCGCGCGCCGATCTCGATGCGCCACCCCTGGTCGTCGGTCAGGTGCAGGTGCAGCACGTTGAGCTTGTGCAGGGCCAGTTCGTCGATGAAGGAGCGCAGGAAGTCCAGGGGCATGAAGTGCCTGGCCACGTCGAGCAGCACACCGCGGCGCGGCATCACGGGCGCGTCGTCGATCTCGACACACGGCCAGCCGCTCCCGTCCTCGTCCATCAGCAGGCGCAGTGTGTGCACTCCGTGCAGCAGTCCTGCCAGCGCCGGGGCGGTCAGGTCGAGCCCGCCAGGCGCCACCACGAGGCGGTACGACTCGGGCGGGCCGCCCGGCCGCAGCGCCAGCCGCAGGGGGGTCCCTTCGCGGGAGCGCGGGCGGCCTGGCCCGAGGTGGTGGGCGAGGAGTTCGGCGGCGGGGACGGCGCCGGGGCCCGCGTCGAGGCGGATGGACGGTGCGAGGGCCAGGCGGCCGGGCATCCGGCGCACTCCTGCGGGCTGAGGGATGATCACGAGGGCTTCCTCCGGTGACGCGCGGGCGTACGGTGGCGTGGGCAGCGGGCTCGTCCCACCGGGGGCGGACCGTGCGCCCGGCGCTCAGGCCCCCGGCGCTCAGGCCCCCGGCGCCCATGCCGCCGGCGGTCGCGGGTCGCGGCGCGTGCGCGCGTCACTCCTTCACCGCGCCCGCCGTCATTCCCTCCACCAGACGGTGCTGGACGAGCATGAAGAACACGATCACGGGCAGCGAGAAGAGGGCCGATGCGGCGATCAGGCCGCCGTAGTCGGTACCGGTGCCGGTGGAGAAGGAGACGAGCCACACCGGGAGGGTGTAGCCGCTCTGGTCCTTCATGATCACGTAGGCGAAGAGGTAGTCGTTCCAGGCCGTGATGAACGAGAACACACTGGTGGCGATCAGCCCCGGCAGGACGAGCGGCAGCAGGATGCGGCGCATGACGGTGACACGCCCCGCGCCGTCCACCATGGCGGCCTCCTCCAGTTCACGCGGCACGCCACCCAGGAACCCCCGCAGCGTCCACAGGGTGAACGGCAGCACAAGCGCCAGATACGTGCCGACCAGGCCGGCGAGGTGGTTGAGCAGGTGCGCGCTCTTCAGGCTGAGGAACAGCGGGATGATCAGCGCGGGCTGCGGCACCATCTGCACCGCGAGCACGGCCACCAGGAAGGATCGGCGGCCCCGGAAGCGGAAGCGGGTCAGGGCGACGGCCGCCACGAAGGCGACGAGCAGCGCCACCACGATGACGGTGCACGTCACCAGCAGGCTGTTGCGCAGATCGACGAGGAAGCCGTGCTGGTGCACCGCGTCGGAGAAGTTCGCGAGCGTGGGCGGCGACGGCAGGAAGCTCGGCGTCGGCCGGACGATCCTCGCGTACGGCGTCAGCGCGGTGTTGAGCATCCAGTACACCGGGAAGATCCACAGGAGGCAGAACAGGCCGGCCGTGGTGTTCAGCGCGATCCTGCGCCCGCGGCGTGCCGCCGTGCGGGCGGCCCCCCGGCGGCTCACCACTCCTCCCCGGCGCGCACCAGACCGCGTACGTGAACGGCGGTGAGGACCGCGAGGACGGCGACCGAGAAGACGGCGATCGCCGCGCCCTGCCCGAAGGAGCTGGAACTGAACGCCTTGGTGAAGGACCACACGCCGAGGGTCGTGGTGGACCCGCCGGGCCCGCCCTGCGTCAGGATCCACAACTGGTTGAAGACGTTGAAGTCCCAGATGACGGACAGGACGGTGACCAGGCCGAGCACCGGACGCAGGAACGGCACGGTGATGACGCGGAACGAGCGCCACGCGCCCGCGCCGTCGAGCGACGCGGCCTCGTAGTAGGCGCGCGGGATCTGCGTGAGACCGGCGTACAGCGTCAGGGCGACGAACGGCACCGACTGCCACACCACCAGCAGCCAGACCATGGCGAACGCGGTCAGGGAGTGGGCGGTCCAGTCGTGCTGGGTCAGATCGCCGAACCAGCCCAGCCGCGTGAGGCACCAGTTGACCACGCCGTACCCGGGCTGGAAGAGCCACTGCCACACCAGCGTCGCCGCGACGTTGGGCATGGCCCACGAGGCGATCAGTGTGAGCGTCACGGCGGTACGGGCGAACCGCCCGAGACCGCGCAGCATCACCGCGGTGCCCAGGCCGATCGCCAGGGTGCCGGCCACCAGCGCCGCGCAGAACGCCGCGGCCGCCGCCAACGCCGCCGCGGACGCCGCCACTTCGGCCGGCGTCGCCAAGTCGGAGGCCGCCGCGGCGCGGCAGGCCGCAGCCGAGGCGAACGCGGCCGCTGCGCGTGCCACCAAGGCGGCGAGCACAGCCCAGTCCCTGGCGAACAAGGCTGCCTCATCGGCACGTGTCGCGCGCGACGCCGCCAACAGCGCGGCCGACCACGCGGACGCCGCCGCGGACGCCGCCGACGAGGCCGCGGAACACGCCGGCGAGGCCGTCGAGTACGCCAAGCGGTCGACCGCGTACGCCGCTGCCGCGGTGGAGGCGGCCAAGACGGCCACGGACGCGGTCAACGAGGCCACGGACGTGGAGAAGGCCGCGCGCGCCGCGGACGCCGACCGCATCGCCCAGGACACGGAGACCGGCGTCGAACAGGCGCGCATCCTGGCGCAGGCCGAGACCGACGACACGGCGAGGACCGACAGGCAGCGCACGCAGGCTGAGAAGACCTCACAGGACGTCAAGGACGCCGTCGCGGCGGCCGAGTCGGCGCTCCAGGCCAAGGACACCCCTACGGCCGTCGTGAACGGCCGCAAGGCCGCGGTCCTGCTCCTCGACTCCACCGGCACGTGGACCAGCCAGGCCGCCGCCTTCGCCCTCGGGGGCGCGGACGAGGACGTGGTCAACTGGCTGGAGACCGACCGGGCCATCGCCGAGCGTCAGGACGACCGCGAGACGGTGCTGTCCGTCGCCAAGGTGTCGACGGCGGCCGTGTCCGCAGCGGCCGCGGACGCGTTGGCGAGCGACGACCCCGACGCCGCCCGCGTCTTCCTCGAGTCCGGCGCGGTCGAGGCAGCCGTGGGCGACAACCGCCTCAAGGTGTTCGCGCTTCTGGGCGGCAACCCGGGCACGGCCGTGAAGGCGGGAGCGGAGGCGGCGCTCGACGACGGAAGCGCCCAGGCGCTGCACCGGTTCCTCACGATCGATCTGATCGACGCGATCAAGAAGGACGACCAGGTCGAGGTATTCCGCCTGCTCGGCACCGGCGGCGCCTACATGAAGTCGGCGGCGCAGATCGTGCTGGAGGGCTCCGCGCGGATGCGGCGCAACTTCATCGTCCACGACCAGTTCGACATCGCGCGCCTCGACCAGGACGACGCCACCCACGTCGCCGCCGTCCGCGCCTCCATCGCGCACGCGGCGAAGATCGCGTTCACCGCCCAGCAGGACGCCGCGCTCGCGACGAAGGCGGCGAAGGAGGCCAACGACGCGGCCCAGGAGGCGGCCGAGTGGGCGGCAGCGGCGCAGGGTTACGCGGATGACGCCGCCAACTCCGCGCAGGAGGCCAAGGACAACGCTGACGCGGCGGACAAGTCCGCGGCCGACGCGGCGAAGTCCGCCGCGACCGCCAAGGAGGCGGCGAAGGTCGCCCGGGGCGCGGCCCGCACGGCGAACTGGTCGATGCGCCAGGCCGCCGCCTCCGCCCAGCAGGCGGTCTCGTACGCGGCGAACGCGCAGTCCTCGGCCGCGGCGGCGCGTGCCTCCGCCGTACAGGCGGGCAAGGACGCGCAGGCCGCCGCGGCAGCCGCGAGCGACGCCCGCAAGATCGCGACGGACAAGGCGAAGGCCGAGGCGGCCGCGGCTGCGAAGAAGGCCGCGGAGGAGGCCAAGCAGCATTACGCGGACGGCACGAACCCCTCGCAGACCGAGGAAGAGGACAAGCCCTGGTACGAGGACTGGGGGATCTGGCCCGAGGACATCGGCAGCGCGAAGGACTGGGCCGAGGTCACCCACCACTGGAGCACGCTGGTGGGCACGGCCGGCCTCGGGATCGCCATCGGCGGCGCGTTCCTCCCGCCGCCGCTCGACGGCGCCGCGGAAGCCGTGGCGCTCGGCGTGGGTGTGGCCGCCTGGGGCATCCACGGGGTGAGCACCGTCCTGACAGGGTTCGCCGACGGCTGGACCAGCAGCGAGTTCCAGGAGTCGCTCGGGATGTTCCTCGTCGACGGGATCTTCATGGGCCAGGGGGCCCTCCTGAGGAAGTTCGGCGGCGGGGCGGCGGAGGAGTTCGGCGGCAAGCTGGTGCACAAGGCCACCGAGGGGGTCACGACCGTCATCGGCTGGCTGAGCTGGGGCTGATCCAGCCGGCGGGGAGGGCGGCCGCCGCGCCGCCCCTCCCCGCTCCCCTTCACTTCGCCGAGCAGCAAGGAAAGGCACATGCTGACACCCGATATGTCGGACACGGGGTGGTGGATATTCGCCGTCCTCGCCGGGCTGGCCATGGGAGTCGTGATCGCGAGCCTGTGCCAGACGTGGCGGAAGCGGTTGTACGCGCTCGTGGTGCCCCCTTGCGTAGGCCTCGCCTACGTGCTCGGCCGTACGTTGGCAGTGGGTGAGTCCGCACACGAGGCGTCGTACATGTACACGTTGGCGGCACTCAGCGCGGCAATCACGGGGCTCATCTACATGCCATGGATGAGACGGCAGATCGCCCTGCGCCGCGAGGGGAAGGCGATGGGCGTGGAGGCGAAGGCCACCAAGTACGGCTGGCTCTTCGTGGGCACCTTCGCGCTCGTCGTCGTCGGTGTGGCGTTCCTCGTCCACTGACCGGCAGCGGGCGGACGCGCCCCTGGAGAAAGAGAGCCGAAGTGCCGTACATCCTTTGGGCCGCCATCGCGCTGGTGCCGAACGTGGTGCTCACCTGCGTGCTGCTGCGGTGGCTGCCGGTACGCGGGGAGCGGTGGATACCGGCGCTGTCAGCGCCGGTGCTCGCAGGCCTCGTGCTGGTCCTGCGGTTCGGCGCGCAGGTTCCGTGGTCCGAGTCGTTCGCGGGCGGCGCCGGGTTCCTGTGGGGGACCGTGCTGGCGCTGCTGCCGTTCCGCCGGTGGACGTCGTCGTGGACGCTCCCCGTGAAGGGCGATGAGCGGCTGCGGTGGCGCGAGGCGCTGCTCGTGCTGGTGAGCGCCTTGACGCCGCTGTCGACGCGGGGGACGAAGGCGGCCACGACGAAGGCGTTCACGCCGCGTCAGGTGGAGCGGCCGCGAGGGCCGTTCCCGTGGCCGATGGGGGTGGCGCTGCTCGTGGTGCCGGTGCTCTGCGCGCTGGCCGCCGGGTGGGCGTCCGGCTTTCTGGAGCGGTGAGAGCGCACCCAGCGCGGGGACACGCCGGGCCCCGCGCTACAGATCCGCCCCGCGCTACAGATCAGCGGACGAGCGCTGCTTGAGGCCGTACTTGGCCGCGATGACGTTCCACAACTTGGCGGCCTGCTTCTTCGCCGTCGTCGCCTCTCCGCTCGACCTGTCGCCCTGGGCCGCCGCCGAGGTCCTGCGCGCGCTGCCGTGCTTGCACACCTTGTGGCTCTTGGCCTGCTGGGCCCAGGTCGCGTAGTGGTCGTCGGCGGCCGCCGACGCCTTCCAGCCGGCCGTGAGGGCGGACGCCAGCTGGTCGTGGTCGGGGAGCTTGTCGATCGCGAGCTTGTCCAGCCGGTCCGCCAGGCCGCGGCGCTGCTTCGCCGCGTCACGCAGGTCGGACGCCGCGCCGTCCAGGTTCTTGCACGTCTTGATGTCGCCGACCGCGCCGATCACGGCCTCACGGCTGTCGTTGCTGTCCGCGAGGAGCTGGTCGAGCGCCTTGGCCTGGGGCTGCGCCGGGTCGGCCGGGGCCGACTTGCCGCTGCCCGCCGACGCGGAGGAGTCGGCGGCTACCGTCGCGTCGCCCTTCTTCCCGTCCCCGCCGCCGCTGCTCAGCAGCGCGCCGACGCCGAAGCCCACGACGGCGACCACGGCGACGGCACCGATGAGGATCGCCGGCGACTTCTTGCGGCCCGGCCTGCTGCTGCCGCCGTCGCGGTAGTCGCCCTGGCCGCCGGGCGGCGGGGTGTCGTAGCCGGAGGACTGGGGGTATCCGTAGCCGGACGTCTGCTGATGGGCGGCGGGGTGGGGGTACCCGTAGCCGGACGTCTGCTGGTACGCGGGGGGCTGGGGGTACCCGTAACCGGGGGCCTGCTGGGGGCCGCCGGCGTCGTAGCCGTCGAATTGCGGCAAGTGCTGCGTGGCGTCGGCGTTCTGCGGTGCGGCGAGGCTGACCTGCCTCGCCTGGCCTATGCGTCCGCCGGACGCCGGCCCGCCGTTGCCGTTGCCGTTGCGGAAGAGGTTGTCGAACTCGGCGGGCGGCTGCCTGGGCGGCTCCTCGCCGCCGGGGCCCGCACCGTAGGCGCCGCCGGGCGGCGGCGTGTGCGGGTCCTGCGGCGGCACGGGCGCGATGAACTGCGTGGCCTGCGCGTCCGGGTGCTGGGGGCCCGGCTGCTGGGGCTCCGGCTGCGGGAAGCCCGGCTGCGGGATCGGCTGATGGGCCGCCGGGTCCTGCTGCGGGAACGGCGGGATGAACTGCGTGGCCGCCGAGTCGCCGCCCGGCGGCATGGGGACGCCCGCGCCGGGCACGGGCGGCAGGAACCGCGTCGCGTCGGCGCTGCCGGGGGCGGCGCTCTCCTCGGGCAGGGGCTGCGCGCCGGCGCCGTACCCGTAGGACGCCTGGGACAGCTGCGACGGTGCGGACGGGTCGGCAGGCCCGGACGAGCCGGTCGGGCCGGACGGGCCGGACGGGCCGGACGGGCCCGAGTCCTGCGGGTAGGACGGGCTTTCGTAGAGCCTGCCCTGGAAGGACTGGCCGCCGCCGCCCCCGTACGGCGCGTCGCCAGGGGCATCGCCGTACGACGGCTGGGCGTGCCTGCCGTGCCGCCCCTGGCCGCCCTGGCCGCCCTGGCCGTGCTGCGGGCCGTCCTCGGGCCGGCCGTCGCGCGTGTCCTGGTAGGCGGGCAGCGGCTGCCCTCCCGGGCCGTTCGGGTCGTCGCCGGACGCGTGCCAGGGCTGCGCCCACGGCTGCTCGCCTCCGGGCGCGACCCGCTCATCCCCTTGCCCGCCGTGCGTCACCAGGACTCCTACGTGTGGAACGTGTGGACCTTCGGAACCGTCGGCTCACGCTACCGGGTGAATCCAGCGCTCTGCCACGGGCGCCGCCTCACGTGACGAACGTCCCCCGCCCGTCTCCCGCCCGTCTCCCCGTCCGTCCACCCGCACGGCCTGGGCCCGCGCCTCACGCGACGTGCACCTCCATCTCCGCGGCGAACTCCCGCACCACCGGCTCGCTCCCGTAAGGCTCCAGGCGCAGCCGCAGGTCCTCCAGGTACTCCGTGCCGCGGCTGGAGCGCAGCGTGCCGAGGAGGTCGGCCGCCTGCGCGCCCGTCCTGCACGCCTCCTCCACCTCGCGCTGCTGGACCTGCGCCGTCGCGAGCACCACGAGGCCGATGGCCCTGCGCCGCGCGCGCGTCTCCGGGTGGCCTTCGAGCGCGTCGCGCGCGTGCTGGGCCGCCGCCTGGGGGCGTCCGAGGTCGCGGTAGCAGTGCGCCAACTCGTCCGCCAGGTAGGCCTGGTCGAAGTGGGCGATCCAGTCCGGGTCGTCCGCCGGGTCGTCACCCGCCCTGTCGAGCGCGGTCTGCGCCCTGTTCGCGACCTCCTGGCAGAGGTGCGCGTCGCCCATGAGGGCGTGCCCTCTCGCCTCCGCCGCGTAGAACATGGCGAGCGCGCGCTCCGGCACGTGCCCCCGTGCGCCCTCCTGCGCCGCCCTGGCCAGCTGGGTGATCTCGCGCGGGTTGCCGAGCTGCGCGGCGAGATGGCTCATCGACGCCGCCAGCACATATCCGCCGTAGCCGCGGTCGCCCGACGCCTGGGCCAGCCGCAGCGCCTGGATGTAGTAGCGCTGCGCGAGGCCCGGCTGGCCGGTGTCGACGGCCATGTACCCGGCGAGCTCCGTCAGGCGCGCGACGGCCGCGAAGAGGCGTCTGCCGACGGCGTCCGGGTACGACCCCGCCAGCAGCCCCGACACGACGCTGTTGAGGTAGTGCACGACGACGGGACGCACGTGTCCGCTGCCGAAACGGTGGTCGAGGTCGTTGAGCGCCGCCGTCATGGCCACGACGGCGTCCACGTCCGTGTGCCCCACGCGCGCGCCCGACGACCGCTCGACGGCCGCGTCGGCGCCGGTGATCAGCCAGTCCCTGCTGGGCTCGACGAGCGCCGACGACGCGACGGACGACCCGGCGAGGAAGTCGCGGCGGCCCACGTCGCTGCGCCACAACTCGCAGACCTGCTCGATCGCGCCGACGACCGTGGGCGCGAACTGCAGCCCCACGCCCGACGCGAGGTGCTTGCCGTTGGCCATGCCGATCTCGTCGATCGTGACCGTACGGCCGAGCTTGCGCCCGAGCGCCTCGGCGACGATGCCGGGCGCGCGCCCGCGCGGCTGCTGGCCGCGCAGCCACCGCGCCACCGACGTCTTGTCGTACCGCAGGTCGAGGCCGCGTTCGTGGCCGACCATGTTGACGCGCCGGGCGAGCCCGGCGTTGGAGCACGCCGCTTCCTGGATCAGCGCCTGGAGCCGTTCGTTCGGCTGGCGCGCGACGAGAGGTCTGGCTGCCAAGGAATGCCTCCTGTGCCCGCAGTGATCATCTCCGTGACACTGCCCTGCGAATATGCGGAGAATGCGAAAGTTCAGCGTTATTGATGACGTTCGCGCTGTTCACCGGGTGTGTCGGAGGTGCCGCCTGGGACGCTGGTGCCGACCGGTGCGTCCGGGACTGCACGTCCCTGGCCGCGCGTCAGGTCCCCGCAGAGGGTTACCCGCCACGGCGGCGCGGCCTCGCGCGCGCCCCCGGCAGTGCACCGGTGCGCCCCGGATGCCGGATTCGGCCCTTCCGCGAGCGGGGGCGCACGCCGTACCAGGCCGTAACCCGGCGTGGTGGCGGGAGTTGTGCTGTTCGTGGAAGAGAGCATCGGTGTCAAGGACGCCGCCAGGATCCCCGGTCAGCGCACGGAACTCCCCCTCGACAGCGCCGTGATGTACACGGAGGAACGCCACTGGGACGTCTTCCCAGGGACCTGGCTGGAGGCGGCCGGCGGCACGGAGGCCTGCTCCTGCGGGCAGCCGCGGTGCTCCGCTCCCGGCGCGCACCCGGCGGGCGACGGCTGGGCGACGGAGGCGACCGGCAGCGGCAGCACGGCGCGCAGGCTCTGGGCGCGGCAGCCGATGGCCTCGGTCCTGCTGCCGACGGGGCGCGCGTTCGACGTGCTGGACGTGCCGGAGTCGGCGGGCTTCCTGGCGCTCGCGCGCATGGAGCGCATGGAGCTGCCGCTCGGTCCTGTGGCCCGCACGCCCGATCGCAGGATGCTCTTCTTCGTGCTGCCCGGCGCCGCCGCGAAGGCGGCCGGTCTCGTGCGCGCCCTCGGCTGGTCGCCGACGGCGATCGACCTGGTGCCGCGCGGCGAGGGGCACTACGTCGCGGCGCCGCCGACGCGGATCGGCGGGATGGGCGCGGTCCAGTGGGCGCGCAGGCCCACCCGGGCCAACCGCTGGCTGCCGGAAGCCGATGAGATGATCAGCCCGCTCGCGTACGCCTGTGGACAAGAGGCACGAATGTCGTAAGCCGGCCGTGGCGTGGTGCGCGCCGGGCATGTCTCCACCCGCTCTCCACCCGCTTCTCCCACCGAGGGCCGATGCCAGGAGCGGGCACGGTGCATACGCTGGGCCCGTTCACGGGGGGCGACGCACGGGGAGAGGTGCAGCAGGATGCCGGACCAGGCACGGCCGGAGACCGGAGAGCCGCGGGGCCCGGAGGGTCCGCGGGACCCGCGGGAGGAGCGGCAGCGGCCTGACCAGCCGCGGGGCCCGCTGCCGCGGGAGGGGTCCGCCGAGCGGCGGGCGCCCGGCCCGGCGCAGGAGCAGGCGCCGCAGGCGCCCGGGGAAGGCCCGCAGGCGCAGGCGGCGCGGCAGGAGCAGCCCAGGGCGCGCGCGCACGCGCAATCGCAGCAGCCGTCGCCCGGGACGGAAGGCCAAGGCCCGGGGCCTGACGGCGCGGCGGCGGCGCAGGTGCCGAGCGGC
>NZ_JAGIQL010000169.1 GCF_017813245.1 Streptomyces montanisoli | reverse complement strand
CCCCCCCCCCCCCCCCCCCCCCCCCCCCCCCCCCCCCCCCCCCCCCCCCCCCCCCCTCCCCCCCCCCCCCCCCCCCCTTTCCAGAGCCGAAGCGGGAACCCGAGTTAATTGGACGCCAGGACTCCAGCCGACCGCTCTCCCGCTCCCCGAGCCCCCCCCGCCCCCCCCGGCGCCCGCGCCCGCCCCCTCGGACGGGCCGGGCGGCGGGCCGCGGGACCACCCCGCTCCGGTGGCCTCCCACGCGCCCCTGCCGGCCTCGCCGCCGGTCAGGCTCGCCGTGCCGCGGATGGTGGTGGAGGCTCCGGTCATCCGGCTCGGGCTCGACTCGCACGGGCGGCTCTCCACCCCGCCCATGAGCAAGCCGCACGAGGTCGGCTGGTACGCGGCGGGGCCGGCCCCAGGCCAGCAGGGCACGGCGGTGATCGTGGGGCACCGCGACACGAAGACCGGACCGGCGATCTTCCTCAACCTCAACGCCCTGCGCCCGGGCGACCCCGTCAAGGTCACGCGGAAGGACCACAGGACCGCCGTGTTCACGGTGGACTCGGTGCGCACGTTCGCCCGGGGGTCGTTCCCCAGCAAGAAGGTGTACGGAGACACGGGACGTCCCGAGCTCCGGCTGCTGACCTGCGGCGGGCGCTTCGACCGCAAGACGGGCTACAGCGCCAATGTGGTCGTCTTCGCCCACCTCACGTCCGTCGCCCGGGCCTGACCGGCGGGGCGGGGGCGCGCCCGGCAGGGCCGCGTCCTTCCTCCCGCCGCGACGGCCACGGTGTGGCGGCGCGCGAAAAGGGTCGCCAAGATGGAGGTGATGGACCGGTATCAGGGGGCAGTCGAGTGATGACCGCGCAGCACTGAGAAGGGACCGAGACCGTGGCACGACCGAGGATCCTCGTGGTGGGCGCCGGCTTCGCCGGTGTCGAGTGTGTACGCCGGCTCGAACGCAGTCTCAAGCCCGGCGAGGCGGACATCTGCCTCGTGGCCCCCTTCTCCTACCAGTTGTACCTCCCCCTGCTCCCCCAGGTGGCGTCGGGTGTACTCACCCCGCAGTCGGTGGCCGTCTCGCTGCGCCGCAGCCAGCGGCACCGCACGCGGATCTTCCCCGGCGGCGCCATCGGCGTGGACCACAAGGCCAAGGTCTGCGTCCTGCGCAAGATCACCGGCGAGACGCACAACGAGCCCTACGACTACCTCGTGCTCACCCCGGGGAGCATCACGCGCACCTTCGACATCCCCGGCCTCGAGGAGCACGCGCGGGGCATGAAGACACTGGCGGAGGCCGCGTACATCCGGGATCACGTCATCTCCCAGCTGGATCTGGCCGACGCGAGCGAGAGCGAGGCGGAGCGTGCCTCACGGCTGCAGTTCGTGGTCGTCGGCGGCGGCTACGCGGGTACGGAGACGGCTGCCTGCCTGCAGCGGCTGACGTGCAACGCCGCCGAACGCTACCCCCGGCTGGATCCCAAGCTGATCAAGTGGCACCTCATCGACATCGCGCCGAAGCTGATGCCGGAACTCGGCGACAAGCTCGGCCGCGACGCGCTGGAGATCCTGCGCGGCCGCGGCATCGAGGTGTCGCTCGGGGTCTCGATCGCCAAGGCGGCACCCGAGGAAGTCACGTTCACCGACGGGCGCGTGCTGCCGTGCAGGACGCTCATCTGGACGGCGGGCGTCGCGGCGAGCCCGCTGGTGGCGACGCTCGACTCCGAGACGGTCAAGGGCCGGCTGCTGGTCTCTCCCGAGCTCGCGGTCCCCGGGCTCGACGGCGTGTTCGCGGTCGGCGACGCGGCCGCCGTCCCCGACCTGGCGGCGGGCGACGGCGCCATCTGCCCGCCGACCGCCCAGCACGCGATGCGGCAGGGCAAGCGGATGGCGGACAACCTCATCGCCACGCTGCGCCGCCGGCCGCTGCGCCCCTACGAGCACAAGGACCTCGGGCTCGTCGTGGACCTCGGCGGAAGGGACGCCGTCTCCAAGCCGCTCGGCATCCCCCTGCGCGGCATGCCGGCCCAGGCCGTGGCGCGCGGCTACCACTGGTCGGCGCTGCGCACCAATGTCGCCAAGTCGCGCGTCCTGACGAACTGGATGCTCAACGCCGCCGCGGGCGACGACTTCGTGCGCACCGGCTTCCAGGCACAGAAGCGCGCCACACTGCGCGACTTCGAGTACACCGACTCCTACCTCACCGCCGAGCAGATCCGCGAGCACGTCGAGGGCGAAGCGGCGCTGCGCGGATAGGCGTGCGGAGACGCCACCGGCGGCAGTGCACGTGACCGGGCACCGGTGTGGCACGCGCGGGCGGGGTGCCTGAGACACCCCGCCCGCGCGCGTCCGCCGCCGCCTCGGATCACCCTCTCACTGCACGAAGTACGTGGGGTTGGGCAGCTTGTACGCGTGGTCGGCGTGGCCACCCGTCAGGTCGGACTGCTGGTCCCCGAAGTTGCCGATGATGTCGTAGCCGCCCGCTTCGATGTGCTCGCGGGTCGCCGACTTGAAGTGCACGGTGGTGCAGTTCCACGCGGCCGCGGTGGCGCAGTCGCCGAGGTAGGCGGGCGGGTTCGCCTTGTCCTTGGTGAACAGGTGGGCGCGGTCGAGCGGGGTGTCGTACCCGGTCGCCTTGAGGTTGAGCACGGCGGGCTCGCGCAGGCTCTCGGACAGGCCCGTCACGAAGAAGACCGCGACGCCGTGGTCCTTGGCGTACGAGACGAGGCCCGGCATACCGTAGACGGCCGGGCGGTCGGCCTTGGAGACGAAGGTGTTCCAGGTGGCGTCGTTGTACACGTAGTGGGTGGCGCGCTCGTAGGTGAAGCTGAGCAGCGCCGTGTCGTCCACGTCCAGGACGATCGCGGGCTTCTTGTGCGAGGCGTGCCCGCCGTGCCCGCGCCGGTCGTGCCCGCGCCCGTGGCCGGACGTCGCGCGCGCGATGTCCCGCTTCGCGCCCGCCTCGATGCGGGCGAGGTCGTGGGCGTACGGGCTGTCGGGGGACGCCTCCCAGGTGCCGTCGGCCGTCTGGTGCGCCCCGTAGTAGTCGTCGATCTGGCCGACGAGGAGCCCTATGTTCTCGGGCTCGCTTCCGGGGTGGCCGTGCGGTCCGGTGTCCGCGCCCGCGACACCGGTGCCGTAGAGGATGCCCGCGGCCAGTACGCCCGCCCCGACCGCGGCGGCGACCTGGTGCAACTTCCGCATGGAGATGCCCTTCCCGTCTCGAACATATGTCATGTTCATCGTTTGTCTACGCGCATCACACCACAGGTGCGCGGCGTTGGGGAGTCGTTCGGCGAACGCGGGGGCGACGGCCACGGGAGCGGACCCGCGAGCCCCCCGGAGTCACCGGCTCCGCAAGCAGCGGGGCGGTGCCGGGGGCGGCGGGAAAGAGGCTTAGTGTACGTGCCAGCAATCCGCACTGAAGGGACTTCGATGTACGACGCAGTGCTGGCAGAGACCGTCACCGTCAGCGGCCACGGCGGGGACAGGATCGAGGCGTACTCCGCACGCCCGATGGCCGCGGGACCGTTCGGCGGTGTCGTGGTGATCCACCACATGCCCGGCTATGACGCTCCCACCAAGGAGATCGTCCGGCGTTTCGCGGCCGAGGGCTACGCGGCCGTCTGCCCCAACCTCTACAGCCGGGAGGCCCCCGGCGCGGCACCCGACGACGCGGCGGCCGCGGCACGCGCCGCCGGCGGTGTGCCGGACGAGCGGCTCGTCGGTGACGTCGCCGGCGCGGCGGAGTACCTGCGCGGCCTGCCGTCGTCCAACGGCAAGGTGGGCACGATCGGTTACTGCTCGGGCGGCCGCCAGTCCTTCCTCGCGCTCGCGAGCCTCGACCTCCAGGCGGGCGTCGACTGCTACGGCGCGTTCGTCACCGGAACGCCGCCCGAGGGCTTCCCGCTCCAGGTGTCGCCGCTGAAGGACCGGGTGCGCGACCTGCGCGGCCCGCTGCTCGGCCTGTTCGGCAACGACGACCAGTACCCGTCGCCGCCGCACGTCGACGAGCTGGAGGAGGAGCTCAAGGCGCGAGGCAAGGCGTACGAGTTCCACCGCTACGACGACGCGGGCCACGCGTTCTTCGCCGTGGACCGCCCGAGCTACCGGCCGCAGGCCGCGATGGACGGCTGGCAGAAGATCTTCCGCTTCTTCGGGGAGCACCTCTGATGTGCACCTACCTCACCGAGAAGTTCGCGCTCGAAGGCAGCGGCAAGGGCGCGCAGGGCTACTTCGCGCTGACCGAGGCGATGGTCTACGTCGACCACCCGCAGCACGCGCCCTACGAGCACACGGTCAACATCGACTTCCTCAACCCGTCGCAGGGGCCGTCGTCCCGGGTCGCGGTCGAGCTCACCGAGGAGTCGGCGCTGGCCCTGATCGACGCGATCCGCTCCGCGCTCGCCGCGGCGCCTCCCGGCCTGACGTCGACCGCGCCCGCGAGCAAGGCCGCCTGAGCGGCCGTCGGGCCGTACGGTTCCGCTCCGGCGCGCGCTGCGCCGGAGCGGAATTGCCGCGCGCGCACGGGGCACCGTGCCTAGGCTCGGGCGCATGACCTCTGCCGAGCGCGCCCATGTCGCCATGTTCTCCATCGCGGCCCACGGCCACGTGCACCCCAACCTGGGCGTCGTCAGGGAGCTCGTGGCGCGCGGCCACCGGGTCAGCTACGCGATCCCGCCCTCGTTCGTGGACATCGTCGCGTCGACGGGCGCCCGGCCCGTCCCCTACACGTCGGTGCTGCCGACCGGCGACGACCCCGACGCGTGGGGCTCGGAACTGATCGACGCCGTCGAGCCGTTCCTCACGGACGCGATCCAGGCCCTGCCGCAGCTCGCCGCCGCGTTCGCGGACGACCGGCCCGATCTCGTCCTGTACGACTTCACTTCCTACCCGGCGAGGGTCCTCGCGCACCGGTGGGGCGTGCCGATCGTGCAGCTCTCGCCGAGCATGGTGGCGTGGCGTGGCTACGAGGAGGAGGTCGGCGCCCCGCTGTTCGAGCCGCTGCGGCGCACGGAGCGCGGGGCGGCCTTCTTCGCCACGTTCTCCGAGTGGATCGCCGAGAACGGCATGGCGATGAGCGTCGAGGATTTCATGGGCAGACCTGACCGGTGTCTCGTCCTGATCCCGAAGGTGCTGCAGCCGAACGCCGACCGGGTGGACGAGTCCGTCTACACGTTCGTCGGGTCGTGCCAGGGCGAACGTCACGAGCAGGGCGAATGGCGGCGCCCCGAGGGGGCGGAGCGGGTGCTGCTCGTCTCGCTCGGCTCGACGTTCACGAAGCAGCCCGCCTTCTACCGTGCGTGCGTCGAGGCGTTCGGCGACCTGCCGGGGTGGCCGGTGGTCCTGCAGGTGGGCCGGTACGTCACCGAGGGCGACCTGGGTGACGTGCCCGGCAACGTCGAGGTGCGGCAGTGGGTGCCGCAGCTGTCGGTGCTGCGGCAGGCGGACGCGTTCATCACCCACGCGGGCTCGGGCGGCAGCCAGGAGGGGCTCGCCACGGCCACCCCGATGGTGGCCGTGCCGCAGGCCGTCGACCAGTTCGGCAACGCCGACATGCTGGTGGGTCTCGGGGTCGCGCGCCGCATCGACACGGCCGACGCGACGCCGCGTGCGCTGCGGGAGGCGGTGCTCTCGCTGGCCTCGGACCCGGAAGTCGCCCGCCGGCTGGGCGAGATCGGCGCCGGCATGGCGCGGGAGGGCGGCGCCGTCAGGGCGGCCGACCTCATCGAGGCGGAGCTGGCGGCGCACCCGCGACGGTGACCCCGCTCGGGGACGCGCCGGCCGCCCGCGGCCGCGGGCGGTCTGCTCAGCGGCGCGGGAGCCGGTGGAACCTGACGTCCGTGAGCCGGCCACGGCCGGCCTCGGCGGTGGCGTACGTGAAGTACGGCTGGCGCCTGCGGTCCGTGGGTGAGCCGGGGTTCAGCAGGCGCGGCCCGCCGGGGGCCGTGGTGTCCCAGGGGATGTGGCTGTGCCCGAAGACGAGGACGTCGACGTCGGGGAAGCGCGCGGCGCACCGCTCTTCGCGGCCCCGCGCCGGGCCGGTCTCGTGGACGACGGCGAACCGGACGCCGCCGAGTTCCGCGTACGCCACCTCGGGCAGCCGGGCGCGCAGCGGGGGCCCGTCGTTGTTCCCGTACACCCCGGCGAACCGCCGTGAGCGCGCCTCGAAGAGGTCGAGTGTCGCTTCGTCGACCCAGTCGCCGGCGTGGATGACGGCGTCCGCGCGGGAGATCGCGTCGAGGAGCTCGTCCGGCAGTGTCTTGGCCCGCTTGGGCAGGTGGGTGTCCGAGGTCAGCACGAGGTGCATGAGGCCAGGCTAGTGCCCGTCGGCGCGTCCTGTGGTCGCACGTGCGTGCGTGGGGTGCCACGGCGGGTGTTCTCCGGACGGAGAGGCGCCGGAGTCCCTAAGGTGCCGGGATGTCCGTGAAGCAGTGGTTCGCGTCGTTGTTCCCGTCGCAGCGGTCCCGTCCCGGCAGGCCCACGCGCGTGTGTTTCGAGGCCGATTTCGCGTCGGCCGGCCAGTGGGTCGCCGGGCGTACGTCGGCGTATCCGGACGGGGGCCCCGTCAACCCGGGTGATAACAAGCTGGACCACCTGGTGTCGGGCGCGTCGTTCTGCCGGGACGGCACCTTCCGTGCGCGGCGGCGCCCCGACGGCCTGTGGGACACCGGCCTGCTGACGACCGAGGGCAGCCGTGACGGCTTCATGGTGCGCACCGGTGACGTGCTGGACGTACGGGTCCGGCTGCCCGAGGGGATCGGCGCGTGGCCCGCGGTGTGGACCTGGCGGGACGGCGGCAACGAGGTCGACGTGTTCGAGTACCACCCGGACAACCCGGATCTGCTGGAGCTGACCAACCATGTCGGCGGCGCGTCGCACGATCACAGGGACCCTGCCGTGCGGCCGGGCGGCCCGGTCTCGGTGCGGGTCGAGTTCGGCGCACGCTCCGTGGTGTGGTGGGTGGACGGCAGGCGCGTCTTCGCCGACGGCGTCGGCGTGGGCCGGGACTGGGAGGCGTACCTGATCGTGAACCTGTCCGTGTCCGCGGGGCGCTACCATCCGGCGCCCGAGCCCGGGTGCACCGCGCTCGACTACGACGTCGAGCGCCTGCGCGTGCACCGTCACTAGACTGGGTGGTCGCGAAGCCCGTTCGACGATGACGAATGCGTTCGACGATCATCGGGAGCAGCCCGGATGATGGTTCCATGACGAATCCGACGATCCTGACCGTGGACGACGACCCGACGGTCTCGCGGGCCGTGGCCCGGGACATCCGGCGCCGGTACGGCGACCGGTACCGGGTGGTGCGCGCCGGTTCGGGCGCGGAGGCCCTGGAGGCCCTGCGCGAGATCAAGCTGCGCGGCGAGCAGCTGGCCGTGATGCTGGCCGACTACCGGATGCCCAGGATGAACGGCATCGAGTTCCTCGAACAGGCGATGGACCTGTTCCCGCTGGCGCGCCGTGTGCTGCTGACGGCCTACGCGGACACCGACGCCGCGATCAACGCGATCAACGTCGTCGACCTCGACCACTACCTGCTCAAGCCGTGGAACCCGCCCGAGCAGCACTTGTACCCGGTCATCGACACGCTTCTCGACGCGTGGCTGGCGACGCCCGACCCGGCGGCGGCCATGACACGCGTGGTGGGGCACCGCTGGTCGCGGCCGTCGTTCGCGGTGCGGGACTTCCTCGCCCGCAACCTCGTGCCGTACCAGTGGCTGCCCGTGGACGAGCCGGAGGGGGCGCGGCTGCTCGCCGCGGCCGGCGCCGACGCGGCCTCGCCGCTGCCGCTCGTCGTGCTCGCGGACGGCAGCTCCCTCGTGTCGCCCGCGGAGGGCGAACTCGCGGCGCGTGTGGGCCTGTCGACGACGCCCGCGTCCGATTTCTACGACCTGGTGGTGGTCGGCGGCGGCCCGGCGGGGCTCGGCGCCGCCGTCTACGGGGCGTCCGAGGGGCTGCGGACGGTCCTGGTGGAGCGCGAGGCGACCGGCGGCCAGGCGGGGCAGTCGAGCCGCATCGAGAACTACCTGGGCTTCCCGGACGGTGTCTCCGGCTCCCAGCTGACCGACCGGGCGCGCCGCCAGGCCCTGAAGTTCGGCGCGGAGATCCTCAGCGCCCGGGAGGTCGTCTCGCTGGAGGCGGCGGGCTCCGCGCGCGTGCTGCGGCTCGGCGAGGGCGCCTCGATCGGGGCGCACACGGTGGTGCTCGCCACCGGCGTCTCGTACCGGCGGCTGCCCGCGCCCGGCCTGAACGAGTTCACGGGTGCGGGCGTCTACTACGGGTCGGCCGTCACGGAGGCGCAGAACTGCTCCGGCGAGGACGTGTTCGTGGTCGGCGGCGCGAACTCGGCGGGGCAGGCCGCCGTGTACTTCTCCCGGTACGCGCGGCGCGTGCACATGCTGGTGCGCTCCCCCGACCTGACGAGGTCGATGTCGCGCTACCTGATCGACCAGATCTCGGCCATCGACACGATCGAGGTCCACCCCTGCACCGAGGTGGTGGACGGCAAGGGCGACGACCACCTGCAGCAGCTCACCCTGCGTGACGTGCGTACCGGGGCGACGGAGACGGTCGACGCATCGTGGCTGTTCGTGTTCATCGGGGCCGCGCCCCGCACGGCGTGGCTGGACGGCGTGGTGGCCAGGGATTCGAACGGTTTCGTGGTCACCGGGCCCGACCTGGTGGCGGGCGGGCAGCGCGTGGCGGGCTGGCCGCTGCCGCGCGACCCCTACCACCTGGAGTCGAGCGTGCCGGGTGTCTTCGCCGCCGGTGACGTGCGGTCGGAGTCCGTCAAACGTGTGGCGTCGGCCGTCGGCGAGGGCGCGATGGCCGTCTCGCTGGCACACCGCTATCTGGAGGCACAGTGACCGCATCGGACCGTCCGTCGTCGCCGGAGGAGCTGCGCGGGCTCTTCCTCTTCGAGAAGCTGGACGACGGCCAGCTGCGGTGGCTGGTGGAGCGAGGACGGGTGGAGACGCGCGCGGCGGGCAGCGACGTCTACCACGAGGGCGAGCCCGCCACCTGCTTCTTCGTGCTGCTGAGCGGCTCGATCGCGCTCGCGCCTTCCGTGCACGGCAATGAGGTCGAGGTGAAGAGGACCGACCTGCGTGGCGCCTATGCCGGCGCGACACAGGCGTACCTCGGCGACCGGGTCGAGCAGGTGTACCCGAACACGATGCGGGCCGTCTCGGACTCCGAGTTCTTCGTGCTGCCGGCCGAGGACTTCGCCACCGCCGTCTCCACGTGGTTCCCCATGGCCCTCCACCTCCTGGACGGCCTGTTCTTCGGTACTCAGGCGACCTACCTGATGCTCAGCGAGCGGGAGCGGCTGCTGGCGCTCGGCTCGCTCTCCGCGGGACTCACGCACGAGCTGAACAACCCGGCGGCGGCCGCCGTACGGGCGACTGAGGCACTGCGCGACCGGGTCGCGGCCATGCGCCACAAGCTGGCCATGATCGCGGACGGCCGGCTGGACGGGTCGCGCCTGCACCAGCTCGTTGAGCTGCAGGACACCGCGGTGAAGCAGGCCGCGTCCGCGCCCGCGCTGCCGGCGATGCAGGCGTCGGACGCCGAGGACGAGCTGTCGGACTGGCTGGACGGGCGCGGCGTCGCGGGCGCGTGGGACATCGCCCCGACGCTCGTCGCCGGCGGCGTCGGGGTGCCGTGGCTCGCGACCGTCGCCGACACGGTGGGCGATGACCACCTCGACTCGGCGGTGCGCTGGCTCGCGTACGCGATCGACACCGAGCTGCTGATGGGCGAGATCGACGACGCCGTCACCCGGGTCTCCGACCTGGTGGGGGCGGCGAAGCAGTACTCGCAACTGGATCGCGCGCCCCAGCAGACCGTGGACGTGCACCAGCTGCTCGACGCGACGCTCACCATGCTGCGCGCGAAGATCCCGCAGGGGATCGGGATCGTCAAGGAGTACGACAGGACGCTGCCCGAGATCCCGGCGTACGGCGCCGAGCTGAACCAGGTGTGGACGAACCTCATCGTCAACGCCGTGGACGCGATGGGCACGGGCGGCACGCTGACCGTGCGTACCTGGGCGGAGGACGGCCGCAGGCTGCTGGTGGAGATCGGCGACACCGGGGCGGGCATCGCGCCGGAGATCAGGCCGCGGATCTTCGAGCCGTTCTTCACGACGAAGGGCGTCGGCGAGGGCACGGGCCTCGGCCTGGACATCTCGTACCGCATCGTGGTCAACAAGCACCACGGCGACATCCGGGTGGAGTCGCGCCCCGGCGACACGCGCTTCGTGGTGTGTCTGCCGATGACGCAGGAGGAGGAGCCCGGCTCCGCCGGCGCGGCCCTGCCGTCCTGAGCGGCTGCCGCTTTCTTCGCGTGGCGGCCGGGGACCGCTCAGGCGGTGGCCTCGAGGGCGGCCCTCTTGCGTGCCGTGGAGACGGCACGCGAGAGGTGGTCGATGTCGTACGCGCCCGTGTGGCGGCGGCCGTTGACGAAGAAGGTCGGCGTGCCCGAGACACCGCTGAGGTCGGCGGACTCGACGTCCTCGGCGACCCGGCGTGCCCCGGCGCGGCGGCGCAGGTGGCGGCCGAAGCGCTCGGTGTCCAGGGAGAGTTCCTCCGCGTAGCGGTACAGGTCCGCGGAGCCGAGGGCGCCCTGGTGGGCGAAGAGCAAGTCGTGCATCTCCCAGAAGGCCCCCTGCTCCGCGGCGGCCTCGGTCGCCTCGGCGGCGAGCTGAGCACGCGGGTGCACGTCCCGCAGCGGCAGGTGCCGCCACACGTAGCGGACGTCGTCGCCGAACTCGGCGAGCAGCTCCCTGATGGCGGGCTCGGCGCGTCCGCAGTACGGGCACTCGAAGTCCCCGTACTCGACGACGGTGACCGGCGCGTCGTGCGGCCCGCGCACCTTGTCCCTGTCGGGATCGACGGGCACGGCGAGGTCGATGATGGTCTCCGCGCTGCCCAGCAGGGCGCGCCCGCGCAGCACCTTCGGCAGGCGGCCGATGACCGCGGTCACCGTCCACGTCAGCAGGAAGGCCCCGGCCATGGCACTGAGGATGCCGATCTTGGCCTCCGTGAGGCGCTGCCCGTGGAAGGCCAGCGTCGCGATCAGCAGCGACACGGTGAAGCCGACGCCCGCCACGGTGCCGCCCGCGGCCGTCGCGCCCCAGCCGACCGGCGGACGCACCCGGCCTCCGGTGGCGGCCGCGGTGACGAGGCTGGTGCCGAGGATCGCCAGGGGCTTGCCGAGCACGAGCCCGGCCAGCACGCCCCAGGTCACCGTCGAGGAGAAGGCGCGGGACAGCTCGTGCGGGCTGATCTCGATGCCCGCGTTGGCGAGGGCGAACAGCGGCACGATCACGTAGCTCGTCCACGGGTGGAAGGTGCGCTGCAGCCGCTCGTTCGGGGAGATCGCGGAAGCGAGCCCGCGCCGCGCGCTCCGTTCCAGCTCGGGGGTCGGCTGCTCGCGGAAGCGCCGGAACAGCCCGCTCGCCCGCTCCAGGTCGCTGCGCGCGGCCGGGTACGCGTACGTGAGCAGGCCCATGACGAGGCCGGTGACCACGGGGTCGATGCCCGACTTCAGCAGCGCGACCCAGATGGCCAGTGCCGCCACGGCGTACACGGCGCCCGTCCGCACCTTGAGCGCCCTGACGACGAGGACCGCGGCCAGGATGCCGACCGCCACGAGCAGCGCGGACAGCGCGACGCTGCCGCTGTAGGCGAAGGCGATCACGGCGAGCGCCACGAAGTCGTCGACGACGGCCACCGAGAGCACGAAGGTGCGCAGGCCCGCCGGCAGCCTGCGGCCGAGCAGCGCGAGCATGCCGAGCGCGAACGCGGTGTCGGTCGACATGGCGGCGCCCCAGCCGTGCTCGGTGCCGTGGCCCGCGTTGATGGCCAGGTAGATCAGTACGGGGACGCACAGCCCGCACGCCCCGGCGAGCATCGGGAGCGCGACGCGCCGCCGCTCGCGCAACTCCCCCATGTCGAACTCGCGGCGGGCCTCCAGGCCCACGACGAAGAAGAACATCGCCATCAGGGCGCTGTTGACCCAGTCGCGCAGATGCAGGGAGACGCCCGCGTCCCCCACCCGTACGGACAGGGTGGTGCGCCACACCGACTCGTAGCCGTCGATGCCGATGTTGGCCCAGACGAGGGCGGCGATCACGCCGGCGAGCAGGACGGCCGCGCTGCCCGTCTCGGTGCGCAGGAAGGCGCGCCACGGTGAGTGGGAGGAGGAGCGGCACTCCGTCCTGCCCGTGTACGTGTCGCCCCTCGCGGGGCCGGCGGAATCCGTCACGCGTCAATTCTGCCTTGTGCGACGCATGCGCACGTCATCGGCGCTTCTGCCCCGCCCCGTCCCACCTGCCTCTCGTGGGGCGCGGACGCTCGCACGCGCGTCCGTTCGGATCGTCGGCAGACGGCAACTGTGCGAATTTTTTTGCCCTTTCAGGCCGGGGTTGCCCGTTTATGACCGGGCAGCGGAGACGGCACACGCGGCACAATCGCTGCGCGTGCCCCGTTCGGCTCTGCATAATCGCACCGCATCCACGAAGGGACCGTCGGTGAAGCCAGAATCCTGTCCGCGCTGTTTCGCCCCGGCGGGCGAGGACGGCCGCCCGGACTGCGCCTGCGCGGAACGCCCGGATCGCGAGCAGGACGGTGACACGGCGGCGCAAGAGGCGCCGGAGGCATCCGAGGCGCCCGAGGCGCCCGAACGGCGGGACGTCCCGGAAGGTCCGGTGGCGGCGGTGGCGGGGGCGGAGACCACGGCACTCGTCGCCGGCAGCGCCCCGCTGTCGGGGTCCGTGATCGACACCGGAGGCCCTGCGGCCGGCGTGGCGGAGGCGGACGGGCGGCGCGGGCGGCGAGGCGCGCTGCTCGCGGTCGCGGCCGGTGCGGTCGTC
>NZ_JAGIQL010000168.1 GCF_017813245.1 Streptomyces montanisoli | reverse complement strand
CCCGGCCGCGCGCCGGGCCGCCCTGCCGACCGGCTCGTCGACAACGCGTTCTGGGCCGGCCGGCACGACTGGCGCACGGGCACCGCCCACGGCGTCCGCACCCTCGCCGGGCGCCGCCCCGCGCTCGCCATCGCCGACGCCGCGGGCACCACCGACTACGCGGACCCGCACACCGGCACGACCGCCACGTGGGAGTACGCGACCTGGACCGCGCCGGTCCACCGCCCGTCCGTGCCCGCCACGGAGATCATCGCCCACTGGAACGCCGAGACGCCCGCGGGCACCTGGCTGCAGGTGGAGCTCAAGGGCCGCTACTCCGACGGCACCGACACGCCCTGGTACGTGATGGGCCGCTGGACGGCGGGCGACGGGGACGGCGACATCCGCAGGACCTCCGTGGACGGCCAGGCCGACGGCCGCTCGTCCATCTCCACCGACACCTTCGCGCTCGACGACGAGTCGGGCACCCTCAGGGTCGTCTCGTACCAGCTGCGGCTGACGCTGTACCGCAAGCCCGGCACCCGCCTCACGCCCGTCGTGTACCGCCTCGGCGCGATGGCCTCGGCGGTGCCCGCCCGCTTCACGGTGCCGACCTCCACCCCCGGCCTCGCCCGCGAACTGCGGGTGCCGTCGTACTCGCAGGACATCCACAAGGGCCAGTACCCGCAGTACGACAACGGCGGCGAGGCCTGGTGCAGCCCGACCTCCACGTCGATGGTCCTCGACTACTGGGGCCACGGGCCCAGCAAGGCGGAGACGGCCTGGGTCGACCCGTCGTACACCGACCCGCAGGTCGACAACGCCGCCCGCTACACGTACGACTACCAGTACGAGGGATGTGGCAACTGGCCCTTCAACGCGGCCTACGCGGCGAGCCACGGCCTGAGCGCAGCCGTCACCCGGCTCGGGTCGCTGAACGACATCGAGACCCTGGTGGGCGCCGGCATCCCCGTCATCACCTCGCAGTCGTTCCTCGCCTCGGAGCTGACGGGCGCCGGTTACGGCACCTCGGGCCACCTGATGGCGATCGCCGGCTTCACCGCCGACGGCGACGTCATCGCCCACGACCCGGCATCCGAGGACGACGCGGCCGTGCGCAACGTCTACAAGCGGTCCGAGTTCGAGACGATCTGGCTGCGCACCAAGCGCCACAACGCCTCCGGTGGCGTCTCCTCCGGTACGGGCGGCGTCGTGTACGTCTACTGGCCGCCCAGGCCGACCGGGACGCAGGAGCGCGCCCTGAGGTCCTTCGGCCTGCTCTGACGGCACCGCGCCGGCGCCGCGCGGGTATGGCGCCGGCACCGTGTGCCCCGGCCGTGGCGGACGCCCGGCCGGGGCACACGCGTGCGGCCGCCCCGACCTGCGGTGTCCGCCGGTAACCCCGGGGGTGCGCGCGGCCGGTCCTCTGGCATACTGCGGGAATTCCGTGGCAGGCCGGAGGGCAGGACCCCAATTGAACGGTAGTCAGCAGAGCGCCCCTTCGGCACGATCGCAGCTGCGTCGTTCCGAACTCATATCCACCGGGCGGAAGTTGTTCGCCAACACGTCCTACGACGCTTTGTCGATGGACGACATCGCGAGCCATGCGGGTGTCGCCAAAGGGCTGATCTACTACTACTTCAAGAACAAGCGCGGCTACTACCTCGCCATCGTCGAGGACTCCGTGCGCGAACTGGTGACACTGGCCGCCAGCGACCCCGAACTGCCTCGCGCCACGCGCGTCCAGCGCACCGTGGAGGCGTACCTGCGGTTCGCGCAGGAGAACGGCGCCGCGTACCGCACCATCATCAACGGCGGCGTCGGATTCGACACGCAGGTGCAGGCCATCAGGGACGTCGTGCGCGACGGGCTCGTGCTCACCCTCGCCGAGGGCGCCTACGGGACGCAGGACATCCCGGCGATCGCGCGGCTTGCGCTCCTCGGCTGGCTCAGCAGCGTCGAGTGGCTCACCCTCGAATGGCTCGGCCACCAGGAGCTGCGCCTCGAGATCCCGCGCGACCTGCTCGTGCGCATGCTGCGGCACACGCTCGACACGATCGAGGAGTTCGCGCCCGAGTGCCCCTCCCCGCCACCGGACCCGGACTGGCGCCCGGTCACGGGCCGGGAGGACGCCGACGGCGCCGCCGAAAGCCCGCGCGGCTGACGAGCGTTAGCCGACGCAGGCGGCGGGCCTCACGCGGCGGCGGGCCTCACGCGGCAGCGGGCCTCAGGCGGCGGCGCGGTGCACCGCCGCCTGGCGCGGCGCCGCGTCAACCCGCTGCACCGGCCGCGAGCCGGGGCCCCCGACGTGCGAGAACGGCTGCGTGCGCCAGTCGAGCCCCTGGGGGAGTGTCAGCAGCAGCGAGGCGTCCTGCTCGCGGGCCTCGGCCCGCGCGTCCGCCGGCAGCGCGTCGGCCGCGGCGCGGCCCGTGCCGGGGCAGACGGAGAGCACGAACGGGTTCCAGGGCGTCGGGCACAGCGCGTGCTCCGGGAGGGCGTCCTCGCCCGCGAGCAGAGCGATCGGCCGCGCGCACGCGGGGCAGATCACGCGGTACATCTCGAAGGTGTCCTCGAACTCGCCGTCGTCGGCGTCGAAGAGACCGGCGGGCTCCGGTGCGGACATACCGGTGCGCTTCCAGCGTTGCATGGAGTCATTCCCCCTCGGGTGGGCCGACCAGGCACATGTGGTCTCGACCACAGCAAGCACTTCCCGCCTGGCGCGCCGGGTAATCGCGAGGTCCCGAACGACCACGGGCCGAACCTGTGGCCTTCGTCACACGGCGGTGGATGGATCATGGCATCACGCCTCCTGTCGTGCCGGGAGCGACCCGGAGGGAATAGGTTGAGCCGCATGGAGGAGCTGGATCGTCAGATCGTGGAGTTGCTCGTCAGGGACGGCCGGATGAGCTACACCGACCTGGGCAAGGCCACGGGCCTGTCCACGTCGGCGGTGCACCAGCGGGTCCGGCGGCTCGAACAGCGCGGCGTGATCCGCGGCTACCGTGCCGTCGTCGACCCCGAGGCGGTGGGCCTGCCGCTGACCGCGTTCATCTCGGTCAAGCCGTTCGACCCGAGCGCGCCCGACGACATCGCGGAGCGCCTCTCCGGCATCCCCGAGATCGAGGCGTGCCACAGCGTCGCGGGGGACGAGAACTACATCCTCAAGATCCGCGTGTCGGCGCCGGTCGAGCTGGAGGACATGCTCACCCGCATCCGCACCCTGGCGGGCGTCTCCACCAGGACGACCGTCGTGCTCTCCACCCCCTACGAGGCGCGTCCGCCCCGGATCTGACCGCACTGGGGCGGGCGGGGAGACTGGTGCCCATGAACCCGAGCACCGCCCCGAGCGCAGGCCGAAGCGCAGGCCCGAGCGCCGCCCCCCAGAGCGAACCCCGCACCGTGCTGCTGCGCCGTGGGGAAGTACACAGCCCCGCCGACCCGTTCGCCACCGCCATGGTCGTCGAACGCGGGCACGTGGCCTGGGTCGGCTCCGAGGGCGCCGCCGACTCCTTCGCTGCCGGGGCGGACGAGGTCGTGGACCTGGACGGCGCGCTCGTCACGCCCGCCTTCACCGACGCCCACGTCCACACCACCGCGACCGGCCTCGCGCTCACCGGCCTGGACCTGTCCGGCGCGCGCGACCTCGCCGACGCGCTCGCGCGCGTACGCGCCCACGCGGACGCCCGCCCCGCCGACCGCATCCTGCTCGGCCACGGCTGGGACGCGGCACGCTGGCCGGACGGCCGCCCGCCCACCAGGGCCGAACTGGACGAGGCCACCGGCGGCAGGCCGCTCTACCTCACGCGCGTCGACGTGCACTCCGCCGTCGTCACCACCGCGCTCCTCGACCTCGTGCCCGGCGTCACCGCGCTGCGCGGCTACGAGCCGGGCGCGCCGCTCACCGGCGACGCCCACCACGCGGTACGGGCCGCCGCCCACGGCGCCGTCACCCCGGTCCAGCGCGCCGAGGCCCAGCGCGCCGCCCTGGCGCGCGCCGCCTCCCTCGGCATCGGCTCCGTCCACGAGTGCGGCGGGCCCGAGATCTCCGACGAGGACGACTTCACCGCGCTCCTGGCGCTCGCCGCCGACGGCCGGGGCCCGCGCGTCCACGGCTACTGGGCCGAGCACGTCACCGGCGAGAAGGGCGCTCGGCGCGTGCGCGAGCTCGGCGCGCTCGGCGCGGCGGGCGACCTGTTCGTGGACGGCTCGCTCGGGTCACACACGGCCTGCCTGCACGAGCCGTACGCCGACGCGCCGCACACCGGCACGGCCCACCTGGACGCGTCCGCCATCGCCGCCCATGTGACCGCCTGCACGGAGGCAGGCCTGCAGGCCGGCTTCCACGCGATCGGGGACGCGGCCGTCGGTGCCGTCGTCGAAGGGGTGCGCGCCGCCGCCGGCCGGCTCGGCGCCGCCCGCGTGCGCGCGGCACGCCACCGCGTGGAACACGCCGAGATGCTGAGCCCCGGGACGGTCGCCGCCTTCGCCGAGTTCGGCCTCACGGCCTCCGTCCAGCCCGCGTTCGACGCGGCCTGGGGCGGCGAGCACGGCATGTACGCGGCCCGCCTCGGCGCCGCACGCGCGCGCACGCTCAACCCGTACGCGGCGCTCCTGAAGGCCGGCGTGCCGCTGGCGCTCGGCTCGGACAGCCCGGTCACCGCGCTCGACCCGTGGGGCACCGTCAGGGCCGCCGCCTTCCACCGCACGCCGGAGCACCGGGTGTCCGTACGGGCCGCGTTCACCGCGCACACGCGCGGCGGGTGGCGGGCCGCCGGCCGTGACGACGCCGGGACGCTCGTGCCCGGCGCCCCCGCCGACTACGCCGTCTGGCGTACCGGCGAGCTGATCGTCCAGGCGCCCGACGACCGGGTGTCCCGCTGGTCGACGGACCCGCGCTCCGGCACCCCGGGGCTGCCGGACCTCACCCCGGGGCGGCCGCTGCCCGAGTGCCTGGAGACGGTCGTCGCCGGACGCACCGTCTTCAGGCGACCGAACGAGTGACGTACGGACCTTGCGAGCCCCCGGCCGTGGACCGCGCAGGCGCACGGCGACCTGCGGGTCTTCCCGCCTGACCTGCTGTTTCCGGTCAACGGCGCAGGTCGTACGGCTGTTGACAGCGAACCGCCGGGGGCGGGTAGGTTCGGCGGAGTCCACCACAGGACGTCCGTCCGGCATCCTCCACGCCCCTCGCCGAACGCCACTGGGTCAGGGGCGGTGTGCCGCACCGGCGCACCTCCACTGGGAGCCAGGCCCAGCCTCGGCGCTCCGGCGGTGCGGGAAGGTTTCGCCCGGTCGGCGGGTGCGACCCGGATGGGGCCCCGGCGTTCAGTAGACAACGGCTCTCGGCAGGCCCGCAGCCAGCGGGTGCCAGGTCGGCCCGAAGGACGCCGGGTCCCGATCCGCAGGGCGGCTGCCCGCGGCCCGCGGAGGGACCCCGCGGGAGCGGCATCGCGAGCACCCCCGGATGCCACAACTTGCCCACCCGTGGAAGCGACCTGCGCCGCCGGGATCGCTATGGTGGTGCCCTGCGCAACACGACTAAGGGGCATACGTGAACGACGGCGGTCAGAGGCGGTTCGCTCCGCTCGGCTCGGCCTTGGTGATCATCCCGACCTACGACGAGGCGGGGAACATCGAGGCCATCGTCGGGCGCGTGCGCTCCGCGGTGCCTGACGCCCACGTGCTGGTCGCGGACGACAACAGCCCTGACGGCACGGGACGGATCGCCGACGCCATCGCGGCGAAGGACGACAACGTCCACGTACTGCACCGCAAGGGCAAGGAGGGCCTCGGAGCCGCCTACCTCGCGGGCTTCCGCTGGGGCATCGACCACGGCTACGGCGTGCTCGTGGAGATGGACGCGGACGGCTCGCACCAGCCCGAGGAACTGCCCCGCCTGCTCACCGCGCTCAAGGGCGCCGACCTGGTGCTCGGATCGCGCTGGATGCCGGGCGGCCGCGTCGTCAACTGGCCGCGCACCAGGGAGCTCATCTCCCGCGGCGGCAGCACGTACTCCAGGCTGCTGCTCGGCGTGCCGATCAGGGACGTCACGGGCGGCTTCCGCGCCTTCCGCAAGGAGACGCTGGAGGGCATCGGCCTCGACGAGGTCGCCTCGCAGGGGTACTGCTTCCAGGTCGACCTCGCGCGGCGCGCGGTCGAGGCCGGGTTCCACGTCGTGGAGGTCCCCATCACGTTCGTCGACCGCGAGATCGGCGACTCCAAGATGAGCAGGGACATCTTCGTCGAGGCCCTGTGGCGCGTCACCGCCTGGGGCGTGGAGACCCGAGCCAACCGCATGCTGGGCCGCGGGCCGATCGGCGCGCCCGCCGCGTCCACCCGCGAGGGCGGCGCCGAGTCGCGTACCGCCGAGTCGTCCTGACCCACCCCGCCCCAGCCACGGCCGGCCTCTTACCCCGGACGGACGCCCCGACAGGCACACTGGAGTCATGACCACAGCAACGCCGCAGGGGCCGGTGCCCAAGCGCTCCCGCGCCCGTTCCTTCGTGCCCCTCGCCGTGCTCGTCTGGATCGCGCTCGAGATCTGGCTGCTGACCCTCGTCGGCTCCGCCACGAGCGGCCTGATCGTCTTCCTGATCATCGTGGCGGGGATCGTGCTCGGCTCCGTCGTCATGAAGACGGCCGGCCGCCGCGCCTTCGAGAACCTGCGGCAGACGCTCCAGCAGCAACAGCGCCAGGGCGAGGTGAGCCGCGAGCAGAGCGCGCACTCCAGCCGCAACGGGTTCCTGATGCTGGGCGGCCTGCTGATCATCGTCCCCGGCCTGATCACGGACGCGGCGGGGCTGCTCCTGCTGATCCCCCCGGTCAGGTCCGTCGTCGGGCGGATCGCGGACCGGTCGATGGAGAAGCGGATGCGGACCGCGGTGCCAGGCGACCTCCAGGACGCCTTCCAGCAGGCGCAGCGCACCCGGATGCGCCAGGAGGGCAACGTGGTCCAGGGCGAGGTCGTCAGGGACGACGAGGGCGGCGCACGGCGCCCGGGACCGCGGGGTGACGACGAGGGCCCGAGGCCGCCCCTCACGCCCTGAGCGCGCTCCGAGCGACCCGCGCGAAGACGCGGGAACCGCACGAAACGAGCCGCGGGCCGTGACACAGGATCTGTGTCACGGCCCGCGGCTCGTGTTCCGTATCGCGCCGGAAGCGCCGCTGCGTCAGGACGTCAGGCGGACTTCCTGCTGTCGCGCGGATGGACGGCGATGTTCATGGCGCCCGACCGCAGCACGGCCAGCCGCTCGGCGAGGACCTCTTCGAGCTCCTCGCGCGTACGCCGCTCCATCAGCATGTCCCAGTGAGTACGGGCGGGCTTGCCCTTCTTCTCCTCGGGGCCGTCCCCGTCCACCAGAAGTGCCTGGGCGCCGCACGCCTTGCACTCCCACTCCGCAGGGATCTCCGCCTCCACCGAGAACGGCATCTCGAATCGATGGCCGTTCTGGCATGCGTACTCCACCGCCTGGCGCGGGGCCAGATCGATGCCGCGGTCCGTCTCGTAGCTGGTAACCACGAGTCGCGTACCGCGGAGAGCTCGCTCACTCATGAATCGTGCCTCCCGGGCTTGTCGCCCACAGGACAAGGTGTCGCTGTCGTCGTCTTCCGGTCAACGTCCGGTCGGCGGTAAAGATTCCCGTCCCGGTGCTGCGTCGCCCGTTGTACCGTTGGTGCTCGTTTGGTCTTCGGGTACCCGCCAGCGCCCGGTTTGTCACCTGTGGCAAGAGATGTCACCCCGTGTTTTCCCTACCGAACCACGCAGGAACGGTACAGCTGGCAGGCCAAACGCGTACACTACCGCCCTTTCGGTCCCGCGTCTAAATCCGCTCGGGCGCGGTGTTGCCCGCCGCGGCCACCGCCCGGCTCAGCGGTACCCGCGCCAGCAGCACCGAACCCACCACGAAGAACACCAGCAGTGAGACGATCGCCACGCGGTAGCTGCCGGTCAGCTGGTACGCGAGGCCGAAGGCGAGCGGGCCGAGCCAGCTCAGGCCGCGGTCGCTCAGCTCGTAGGCGGAGAAGTACTCGGCCTCCTTGCCCCGGGGCACGAGGTGGGAGTAGAGCGACCTGGACAGCGCCTGGCTGCCGCCGAGCACCAGGCCGATCGCCGCCGCGAGGCCGAAGAACCACGCCGGCGCCCCCGCCGGCAGGAAGTACCCCCCGACCAGGATGAGGATCCATACGCCGAGGGAACCGAGCACCGTCCGCTTGCCGCCGTACACGCGGGCGATCCTGCCCATGGCCAGCGCGCCGGCCACCGCGAGCACCTGCACCAGCAGAACCGCCACGATCAGCGTGGTCTGCCCCAGCCCCAGCTCCTCGGAGCCGAACACCGACGCCTGCGAGATCACCGTCTGGATGCCGTCGTTGTAGATGAGGTAGGCCAGCAGGAAGGCGAGCGTGAGCGGATGGCGGCGCATGTCTCGCAGCGTCGCGGCGAGTTGACGCCAGCCGCCGGCGACAGCGCCGCGCGCCGGTGCCGGTTCCGGCGCGGGTGACTGGGCCGACGCCGGAGCGCCGGACGCCTGCGCCCTCCCGTCCGGTGCGCCGTCCGTGCGCCGCGCGGCGGCACGGCGGTCGCGCAGCCTGCGCAGCGGCACCACCGTGAACGCGCCCCACCACAGCCCCGCCGTGGCCAGGCAGATGCGTACCGCCGTCGACTGGGACACCCCGAAGGAGTCGTGGCCCGAGTACAGCACCAGGTCGAGGACGAGCACGAACGCGCCGGACGTGTAGCCGAAGGCCCAGCCGCGCGACGAGACCCGGTCGCGCTCGGCCGGCTCGGCGATCTCCGGCAGATAGGCGTTGTAGAGCGCGGACGAGACCGGCAGCGCCACGTTCGCCACGACCAGCAGGAAGGCCCCGAGCAGGTAGCGGTCGCCGTCGAGGAAGAACATGCAGGCCGTCGCCGCGGCCCCCACGTACGCGGCGGCCCCGAGCAGCGGCTTCTTGCGCCCGGTACGGTCCGCCACCGCGCCTACCAGCGGCATCAGCAGCACGGCGACGACGATCGAGACGGAGATCGTGTACGCGTACAGCGACCCGGCACGCACCGGGACGCCCAGCGGGTGCACGAAGCCGCGGCCGTCCGCTGCGTGCTTCGCGACCGACGTCAGGTACGGGCCGAGGAAGACCGTGATGACGCTCGTCGAGTAGACCGAGTTGGCGAAGTCGTAGAAGTACCAGCCCCGCTGCTCACGCCGGCGTGCCGCCGGCCCGTCCTCGGCCGCCGTGCCGTCCACGATCTCGGCGGTCACCCGCCACCTCCCCGTCCCCCGCGTCCCGGGCCGCCGTCCGCGGGCAGCGGGCGCGGCGGCCGGTCAGTGCCATACCCCCCGCGCCTCGAACACCGAGCGGAGCGTCTCCAGATGATCGGTCATGATGCCATCCGCGCCGAGGTCGAGGAGCGCGCCCATCAGATCCGGGTCGTTGACCGTCCAGACGTGCACCTGGAGCCCGCGCGCGTGCGCCCACGTGAAGAAGCGCCGGTCCGCCACGCGCACGCCCGCGTGCTCCACCGGCACCTGCGCGCAGACCGCCCCGGCGCGGACGAAGGCCGGGACGCCCAGGGAGCGCAGCCGCAGCCCGAGCACGCCCCGAACGCCGTAGGAGGTGGCGAGCCGCGGCCCGGCGAGGCGGGCGGCGCGGGCCACGCGCGCCTCGGAGAACGAGCCGACACAGACCCGGTCCCAGGCGTCCGCCTCCCGGATCAGTCCGAGCAGCGGCAGCAGCGCCGCCTCCGCCTTGACGTCGACGTTCCACCGCGCGGCCGGGAACTCGGCGAGCAGGTCGGCGAAGAGCGGCAGCGGCTCGCGCCCCCCGACACGCGCCTCGGCGACCTCGGACCACGGCAGGTCGCGGATGCGCCCCGCGGCGTCGGTCAGCCGGTCGAGCGTCGCGTCGTGGAAGGCGACGAGCCGGCCGTCCGCCGTGGCGTGCACGTCCGTCTCGAAGTAGCGGTACCCGAGACCGGCGGCGCGCCGGAACGCGGCAGCCGTGTTCTCGATGCCGCCGGCCGCGCCGCCCCTGTGGGCGAACGGGATGGGCGTGCGGTGGCCGAGATACGGATGGGGCTGGTGTTCGCGGTTCACGGCCGCAGTATCGCGCCCTCGGCCGTCCCGCGTGCGGCGGAAGCCGCACCGCCGTCCGCGGCAGCGCCGTCCGGCGCGGGGATGGCGAAGAGCCGCAGGAACACCTGCGCGAGCGGGCCGATCGCCAGCGCGTACGCGACGGTGCCGACACCGAGCGAGCCCCCGAGCGCGAACCCCGCCGCGACGACGGTGACCTCGATCGCCGTGCGCACCAGCCGGATCGAGCGGCCTGTCACCCGGTGCAGGCCCGTCATCAGGCCGTCGCGCGGTCCCGCGCCGAAGCGGGCGGAGATGTACAGGCCGGTCGCCGCGCCGTTGAGCACGATGCCGCAGACCAGCAGCGCGATCCGCACCGCGATGCCGTGCACCGGTTGCAGTACGGCCGTCGTGGCGTCGATCGCGAGCCCCACCACGAACACGTTGGAGACGGTGGCGAGGCCGGGCCGCTGCCGCAGCGGTATCCACAGCAGCAGCACGCCGGCGCCGACGACGATCGACACCGTCCCGATGGACAGGCCGACCAGGTCCCCGACGCCCTGGTTGAGGACGTTCCACGGTTCGAGCCCCAGGTCGCCCCGGATGATGAGACCGGAGCTCGCGCCGTACAGCACGAGACCCGCGTACAGCTGGACGAGGCGTCGCGGCAGTCTGCGGCCCCGGCGGAGCGAGAGGAACACGGCGTACCCTTTCCCTGGCATCAGTGGACCGGTGGAACGCCAGCTTGTTCCATGCCGATCGAGGCCAACCATGGCCAATTCGGGGAAGGTGGACCGCATTCATGGCCGAGTGGACGTCCGCGGTCGGCGCTACCCAGCTCGCGCGGCAGCTCAAGGCACAGCGGCAGGACACCGCCGGGCCGTCGGCGGGCGGCGGGCGCAGGAAGCCCGCGTACCGCGCACTCGCCGACGGCGTCAGGCTGCTCGTCCTCGAGGGCAGGGTGCCGGTCGCCGCGCGGCTGCCCGCCGAGCGCGAACTGGCGGTGGCGCTCGCCGTGAGCCGGACCACGGTCGCGGCGGCGTACGAGGCACTGCGCGGCGAAGGGTTCCTCGAGTCCCGCAGGGGAGCGGGCAGCTGGACGGCCGTGCCCGCGGGCAACCCGCTGCCCGCGCGCGGCCTCGAACCGCTGCCGCCCGAATCGCTCGGCTCGCTCATCGACCTGGGCACGGCCGCACTGCCCGCGCCCGAGCCCTGGCTGACGCGCGCGGTGAGCGGCGCGCTCGAGGACCTCCCGCCGTACGCGCACACCCACGGCGACTATCCGGCGGGCCTGCCCGCGCTCCGGCAGCTGCTCGCCGACCGCTACACGGCGCTCGGCGTGCCCACGATGCCGGAGCAGATCATGGTCACGACCGGCGCCATGGGCGCCATCGATGCGATCTCCCACCTGTTCGCCGGGCGCGGCGAGCGCGTCGCGGTCGAGTCGCCCAGTTACGCGAACATCCTCCAGCTGATGCGCGAGGCGGGCGCGCGCCTCGTCCCCGTCGCGATGGCGGAAGGCCTGTCCGGGTGGGACATCCCCAGGTGGCGCCAGGCCTTGCGGGACTCGGCGCCGCGCCTCGCGTACGTCGTCGCCGACTTCCACAACCCGACGGGGGCGCTCGCGGACGAGGACCAGCGCAGGCAGCTCGTCGACGTCGCGCGGTGCTCGGGAACGGTGCTTGTCGTCGACGAGACCATGGCCGAGCTGTTCCACGACGAGGACATGAGCATGCCGCGCCGCGTCTGCGCGTTCGATCCGGCGGGCTCCACGGTGATCACGGTGGGCTCGGCGAGCAAGGCTTTCTGGGCGGGCATGCGGATCGGCTGGGTGCGTGCGGCGCCCGACGTGATCCGCTCGCTGGTCGCGGCACGCGCGTATGCGGACATGGGCACGCCCGTTCTCGAACAGCTCGCGGTGCACTGGCTGATGCGGACCGGCGGCTGGGAGGAGGCCCTGACGCTGCGCAGGTCGCAGGCGAAGGAGAACAGGGACGCGCTGGTCGCCGCGGTCGGTCAGGCGCTGCCGAGCTGGGAGTTCCACGTCCCGGAGGGCGGCCTCACGCTCTGGGTGCGCACGGGCGGCCTGTCGGGCTCGCGCCTCGCCGAGGTGGGCGAACGGGTCGGGGTGCGCGTGCCGTCGGGTCCGCGCTTCGGGGTGGACGGCGCGTTCGAGGGTTACGTGCGGCTGCCGTTCACGGTTTCCGGCCCGGTGGCCACGGAGGCGGCGGCGCGCCTTGCGCGCGCGGTCGGCCTCGTGGACTCGGGCGCGGCCCCGCACACGCCGCCCCGCTCGTTCGTGGCGTAGCCCGGGGTCCGCGCTCAGCCCTCCGTCACCAGCCGGTTCAGAACCGGCACCCGGCCCGCGTGCTCGACGGCCGTTTCCGGCTCGGTCTCGGGACCGGACTGGGTCTCGGGACCGGCCTCGGTCGCGGTCGCGGGCTCGGACTCGGACGCCGGGGAGTGGCCGGGCTCGTCCGCTGATGGCGGAACCGGCGCCCCGCCCGCTCGTTCCCCGGCCCGGTGGGGCTCGTCGGCGGTCCCCGGCTCGGACGCCGACTCCGCGGTCGCCTCCGCCGCCTTTGCCGCCTCCGTCGCCTCGGCCGGGGCTGCCTCCGGCCCGCCGGCCTCCTCGGGGCCGGAGCCGGGGCCGGAGCCGGTGGTCGGGCCCGTACCGGAGTCCGCTCCCGAGCCCGGCTCGGGCCCCGGACCGGACTCCGACGGCGGCCCCGCCGACTCGTCGGCGCGGGGCGGCTGCGGGCCCGGCGCCTCCTCCCCGCGCGGGGGCGGCGCCGCCTCGTCGCGGGGGGCCGGCGCCGGCGGCGGCTCCTGCCGCGGCGCCCTCCTGGGGCCCAGGGGCCGCGTGCCCCCGCGGAGTCGGAGAGCACTCGGCCCAGCTCCGGGCCCGCGTGGTGCCGGCGTT
>NZ_JAGIQL010000167.1 GCF_017813245.1 Streptomyces montanisoli | reverse complement strand
CCGGTGACTGGAGTTCAGCCGAGTGCTCCTGCGACCCGGCGAGCGCCGCGGGCGGGCCGCCGTGCGGGGGGTCAGGACCAGCGGCCCGTGCGGGCCAGCAGGACGGCGAGGGCCGCCGTGCCCGCCGTCGACGTGCGCAGGACGCTCGCGCCCAGACGGTGCGGCAGGGCGCCCGCGGCCGCGAATTCCGCCAACTCCTCGGGGGTGACGCCGCCTTCGGGGCCGACGACGAGCACCAGGTGCCCGGAGTGCGGCAGTTGCGCGGTGGCGAGTGGCGCCGCGACGCCGCCGTCCTCGTGCAGCACGGCCGCGAAGTCCGCTGTGGCGAGCAGCGCGGCGACCTCGCGTGTCGACGCCGCGTCCGCGACGTCGGGGAAGCGCAGGCGGCGCGACTGCTTGCCCGCCTCGCGCGCCGTCGAGCGCCATTTCGCCAGGGACTTGGCGCCACGCTCGCCCTTCCACCGCGTGACGCACCGCCCGGCCTGCCACGGGACGATGGCGTCCACGCCGGTCTCGGTCATCGTCTCGACGGCCACCTCGCCCCGATCGCCCTTCGGCAGCGCCTGGACGACGGTGACGCGCGGCGCAGGCTCGTCCTGCGTGCGCACATCCGTGACGGAGACGTCGAGGCGGTCCTTGCCCTCGACGGCCTGGACGGTGCCGTACGCGCCGGTGCCCGCGCCGTCGGTGAGCACGACCTCCTCGCCGACGCGCAGCCGCCGCACGGACACGGCGTGGCGGCCTTCGGGCCCGTCGAGCACGACCGTGCCGGGGCGCAGCGCGACGCCGGCGTCCACCACGAACACCGGTGCCGTCATGACGCGTTGCCCAGCGACATCGCGGCGCGCGCCGCGTCGGTCTCGGCCGCGAGCACTTCGACGAGCTGCCCGGCGGGCAGCACGCGCGCCATCCCGTGGCCCTGCCCCGCCCACAGCGCCATGCCCTGCGGGTCGCCGGCCCTCGCGGCGGCCCTGCGCAGCGGCGAGGTCAGGTGGTGCACCTCGGGGTAGGCCTGCGGCGCGTACGGGCCGTGCTCGCGCATGAAGCGGTTCACGAGCCCGCGCGCGGGGCGGCCCGAGAAGGCGCGCGTCAGCTCGGTGCGCGCGAACAGCGGGTCGGTCATGGCCTGTTTGTGCAGCTCGTCGGCGCCCGACTCGGGTGTCACGAGGAACGCGGTGCCGAGTTGCGCGGCGTCGGCGCCGAGCGCGAGCACAGCCGCCACCTGGTGGCCGCGCATGAGCCCGCCGGCCGCGAGCACGGGCAGCTCGACGGCGTCCCTGACCTGGACGACGAGGGACATCAGGCCGATGCCCGCGCCGTCGGCCGACGGCTCGTCCTTGTGCGTGCCCTGGTGGCCGCCGGCCTCCACGCCCTGCGCGCAGACCGCGTCGGCGCCCGCGGCCTGGGCGGTGCGCGCCTCCTCGGGGGTCGTGACGGTGACCATCGTCAACGTGCCGGCGCGGCGGAACCGGTCGAGCACGCTGCGGGGCGGGCAGCCGAAGGTGAACGACACGGCCGGCACCGGATCGTCGAGCAGTATGGCGAGTTTGGCCTCGTGGCCGTCGTCCCATCCCCGGTCGGGGTCGCCGAGCGCCGTGTCGTACCAGTCGGCCTCGCCCGCGAGTTGACTGCGGAACAGCTCCACGGCGGCGCGGTCGGCGTGCCGGGTCTGCGGCATGAAGACGTTCACGCCGAAGGGGGCGCCCGTGAGCCCGCGCAGGTGCTTGATCTCCTCGTACATGCCGTCCGCGGTCTTGTATCCGGCGGCGAGGAAGCCGAGGCCGCCCGCGTCGGACACGGCGGCGGCCAGCTGGGGGCAGGACGCTCCGCCTGCCATGGGGGCCTGCACGATCGGATACCGAAAGAGATCGGTCAGCGTGGAGGGCATGCACGCATCGTGCCATGTCCGGATCAGCGCGCCGAATCGCCGCCGCATCTGGCATATGCCAAAGACAGGACCACCGGTCGCAGCGGTCCGCAAGGGCGGAATCACCCTGTTTGACGCCCGGCGCGGCGGGCTTCCGGCCCCCGTGCCGCCGTCACGCGGGGACGAGAACAAGCCGCGGCGTGACGGGTGGCGAGGGGTCAACGGGGACGGGACCGGTGCGAGCCGCAGCCCGCGCCGGTCCCGTCCCGTAGTCCCGTACTCCTACTCGTACCCGTGTACCGCCTACCGGCCGTTGAACGCGTCCTTCAGCCGGGAGAACAGCCCCTGCTGGCCGGGCTGGAACTGGCCCGTCGGGCGCTCCTCGCCGCGCAGCTTGGCCAGTTCGCGCAGCAGGTGCTCCTGCTCCGGGTCCAGCTTCGACGGTGTCGTCACCTCGACGTGCACGATGAGGTCGCCGCGGCCGCCGCCGCGCAGATGCGTCACGCCTCGGCCGTGCAGCGGGATCGACTGGCCCGACTGCGTGCCCGGGCGCACGTCGATCTCCTCCACGCCGTCCAGCGTCTCCAGCGGGCACTTCGTGCCGAGCGAGGCCGCCGTCATGGGGATCGTCACCGTGCAGTGCAGGTCGTCGCCGCGGCGCTGGAAGACGCCGTGGGGCTGCTCGTGGATCTCCACGAACAGGTCGCCCGCGGGGCCGCCGCCCGGGCCGACCTCGCCCTCGCCCGCGAGCTGGATCTTCATGCCGTCGTCCACGCCGGCCGGGATCTTGACGGTGAGCGTGCGGCGCGAGCGCACGCGCCCGTCGCCCGCGCACTCGGGGCACGGGGTCGGCACGACGGTGCCGAAGCCCTGGCACTGCGGGCACGGGCGCGACGTCATGACCTGGCCGAGGAACGACCGCGTCACCTGAGAGACCTCGCCGCGGCCGCGGCACATGTCGCACGTCTGCGCCGACGTGCCGGGCGCGGCGCCCTCGCCGTTGCACGTGGTGCAGACGACGGCCGTGTCGACCTGGATCTCCTTGGTCGTCCCGAAGGCGGCCTCGCCGAGCTCGATCTCCAGGCGGATCATCGCGTCCTGGCCGCGGCGCGTGCGCGAGCGCGGCCCGCGCTGCGACGCCGTGCCGAAGAACGCGTCCATGATGTCCGAGAAGTTGCCGAAGCCGCCGGCGCCGAAGCCGCCCGCTCCCCCGCCGCCGTTGCCGGACAGCGGGTCGCCGCCGAGGTCGTAGACCTGCTTCTTCTGCGGGTCGGACAGCACCTCGTAGGCGGCGTTGATCTCCTTGAAGCGCTCCTGCGTCTTCGGATCGGGGTTGACGTCCGGGTGCAACTCGCGCGCGAGCCTCCTGAACGCCTTCTTGATCTCGTCCTGGGAGGCGTCGCGGCGCACGCCGAGTACGGCGTAGTAGTCCGTGGCCACTTACGACTCCGCCAGGATCTGTCCGACGTAACGTGCCACTGCGCGTACCGCTCCCATCGTTCCCGGGTAGTCCATGCGGGTCGGTCCGACCACGCCGAGTTTGGCGACTGCCTCGTCGCCCGAACCGTAGCCGACGGCGACGACGGATGTGGACGCGAGGCCCTCGTGGGCGTTCTCGTGCCCGATGCGTACCGTCATGCCTGGCTGGCCCGCCTCGCCGAGTAGCTTGAGCAGCACGACGTGCTCCTCGAGCGCCTCCAGCACGGGCCTGATCATCAGGGGGAAGTCGTGCCCGAACCGGGTGAGGTTCGCCGTGCCGCCGATCAGCAGGCGTTCCTCGGTCTCCTCGACCAGATTCTCCAGCAGCGTCGCCAGGACGGTGGAGACGGTGGCACGGTCCTCCGCGTCGAAGGAGTCCGGCAGGTCCTGCACGAGCCGCGGCACGTCCGCGAAGCGGCGCCCCACGACCCGGCTGTTGAGCCGCGCCCGCAGGTCCGCGAGCGCGACCTCGCCGAACGGGGCCGGGCAGTCGATCATCCGCTGCTCGACGCGGCCCGTGTCGGTGATGAGGACGAGCGTCAGCCGGGCGGGCGCCAGCGAGAGCAACTCCACGTGACGCACCGTCGAGCGCGTCAGCGACGGGTACTGCACGACGGCGACCTGCCGGGTGAGCTGCGCGAGCAGCCGCACCGTGCGGCCCACCACGTCGTCCAGGTCGACCGCGCCCTCCAGGAAGTTCTGGATCGCGCGGCGCTCGGGCGAGGACAGCGGCTTGACGCCCGCCAGCTTGTCCACGAACAGCCGGTAGCCCTTGTCGGTGGGGATGCGGCCCGCGCTCGTGTGCGGCTGGGCGATGTAGCCCTCGTCCTCCAGGACGGCCATGTCGTTGCGGATCGTCGCGGGCGACACGCCGAGGCGGTGCCGCTCGGTGAGCGCCTTGGAGCCGACGGGCTCCTCCGTGCCGACGTAGTCCTGGACGATGGCACGCAGCACTTCGAGTCTGCGTTCGCTGAGCACCGGCGCGCACCTCCAGCCGTTGTCGTTCGTCGCCCTTTACGACCCTGTTTGGCACTCGATCCGGTGGAGTGCCAGCCCCTTCCGAGTCAGTGTACGGCCGTGGGGTGCTGGCGTAGCAAGGCAGTGTTCCACGCGGGAGCCACCGCGGGAGCCACCGCGGGGTGACGTACGGGGCCGAGGACGGCCGGAGAGGGCCGGAGACGGCCGGAGACGAGGGAGAGCTCGATGGTGCACGGCGGCGACGCGCCCGGCTGGGCGGCGGAGGGCTGGGAGGAGCTGGCGCCCGGCGTCGGCCGGTGCAGGCTGCCCGGCTGGGACTGCACGGCAGGGCTCGTGATGGGCGCCGCGGGCGCGCTGCTCGTCGACGCGGGCTCGACGCTCGGCGAGGGCGCGGCGCTACGGGGTGCGGCGGGGCGCCTGCTGGGCGGCGGGCGGGTGACACACCTCGCACTCACGCACCCGCACTTCGACCACGTACTCGGCGCGGGCGCCTTCGCGGACGCCGAGGTCATCGCCGCGCCGGGCGCGGCACGCGAGCTGACCGGCGCGGCGGGCCGGGCCGCGCTGCACGCGGACGCGGTCGACCACGGCGTGGCGCGGGAGGACGCCGCAGCCGCGACGGCCGCGCTCCGGGCGCCGCGGCGGGAGGTGGGACGCCCGTACGAGCTGGACCTCGGCGGCGGCACCGTGGCGCTCCTGGTGGACGCGGGCCCCGGCCACACGGCGGGCGACCTGGTGGTGCTGGTGCGCCCACGCAGCGGCCCCCCGGTGCTGTTCTGCGGCGACCTGGTGGAGGAGTCGGGCCCGCCACAGGCCGGGCCCGACGCGCAACCGGACCGCTGGCCCGCCGCGCTCGACGGCCTGCTGGCACTCGGCGGCGAGGCCGCGCGCTACGTGCCGGGGCACGGCGCGGTGGTGGACGCGGCATTCGTCCGCGCGCAACGCGCCGCGCTGGCGGCGGCGTTCCCGGGGAGCGCATAAGGTCGGTCCGTGCGCAGTTACAGCCCTGACCTGACGCCCCCGTGGAAGCGCTCCACGCCCGTTCCCGAGGTTCCGGCCGAACCCGAGATGGTGGTCGAGGAGGTGTCGACGGGGTTCTGCGGCGCGGTCATCCGCTGCGAGAAGACCGCGCAGGGGCCGACGGTCACCCTGGAGGACCGCTTCGGCAAGCACCGCGTCTTCCCGATGGAGCCCGCCGGGTTCCTGCTCGAGGGCAAGCCCGTCACGCTCGTGCGCCCGGGTCCCGCGGCGCCCGCGGCACCGTCCCGTACGGCGTCCGGCTCGGTCGCGGTGCCGGGAGCGAGGGCGCGCGTGGCGCGCGCGGGCCGCATCTACGTGGAGGGCCGGCACGACGCGGAGCTGGTCGAACGCGTCTGGGGCGACGACCTGCGCGTGGAGGGCGTCGTCGTGGAGTACCTGGGCGGCGTGGACGACCTGCCCGCGATCGTCGCGGACTTCGCCCCGGGCCCGGACGCGCGTCTCGGCGTCCTGGTGGACCACCTCGTGCCCGGCACGAAGGAGTCCCGCATCGCCGCCGACGTGTCGGGCGACCACGTGCTGGTGGCGGGCCACCCGTACATCGACGTGTGGGAGGCCGTGAAGCCGTCGTCGGTCGGCATCGAGGCCTGGCCGAGGGTGCCGAGGGGCGAGGACTGGAAGACGGGCGTGTGCCGCGCGCTCGGCTGGCCGGAGAACACGGGCGCGGCCTGGCAGGCGATTCTCGCGACGGTCCACTCGTACAGGGACCTGGAGCCCGCGCTCCTCGGCCGGGTGGAGGAACTGATCGACTTCGTGACGATCGGCGGCCCCGAGGGACCGTGAGGTCCGCGTGCCGCGTGCCGCGTGCTGCGGGCCGCGGTTACGGGAGCGGGTGGCGCTTGAGCGGCGCGAGGGTGCCGAAGTCGGATGTGTCGAGAACCGTGTCCACCATGTCGAGAGGCATCGCCTCTCCGAACGGGACGCGCAGCTCGGTCTTGTAGTCGGCCGCGTCGCCGATCCCGAAGGGCTCCGTCAGCAGCAGGCACTCGGCGCGGAACGGGTCCGCGATCAGGTAGGCGGGTACGCGTCCAGCCGCGTAGATCGACCGCTTGAGGTTGTAGTCGCGGTCGACGCTGGTCTTCGACACGACTTCCACGAGAAGCGTCACCTCCTCGACAGGCAGCGAAGCTCCGGACCCGGCCCCCTTGGGGACCACGGTCAAGTCGGGGATGAGCCGACTCAACTCTCGGGGAAACGAGACATCCTGCACCTGCAAGCGGTCGTAGTCCTTCGAGATCTGGTCCGACAAACTCAGAACGATGCGGTTGTGGACCAGGTGCGGGCCCGCCATCATCACGATTTCCCCCCGTAGGAGCTCGGCCCTGTAGCCCTCCGGGACTTCAAGGTTCTCGAAGAAATCGACGACGTCAGTGATCGGCCGGTCTTCCACAGCGGTCATCTCCGTGGCCCTCCGTTGTCCGCCATCGCCAGGTACGACAGCAGCCTAAGGACACCGTAGGCAGATACTCACAGTAACCGGGGAGGTTCACCCCCGCGAGTGATCAGTCCACCAGGTCCCTGATCACCGCGTCCGCCAGCAGGCGGCCGCGCAGGGTGAGCACCGCGCGGCCGTTCTCGTGGGCGGCCGGTTCCAGGAGGCCGTCGCGTACGGCGCGGCGCGCTGCCGTCAGGCCGGCCTCGTGGAGCAGCGTCAGCGGGACGCCCTCCCGCAGCCGCAGTTCCAGCATGACGCGCTCGACGCGGCGGTCCTCGGGCGTGAGCAGTTCGCGGCCCGCGCCCGGCGAGCGGCCCTCGGCCAGTGCCGCCGCGTACGCGCCCGGGTGCTTCACGTTCCACCAGCGCACGCCGCCGACATGGCTGTGGGCGCCGGGCCCCGCGCCCCACCAGTCGGCGCCCCGCCAGTACAGCTCGTTGTGCAGGCAGCGCGCGGCCTCGGTGGTGGCCCAGTTGGACACCTCGTACCAGGAGTAGCCCGCGGCCGACAGCGCCTCCTCCGCGATGAGGTAGCGGTCCGCGTGCTCGTCGTCGTCCGTCATGGGGACCTCGCCGCTCCTGATGCGCCGTGCGAGGCGCGTGCCCTCCTCGACGATCAGGGCGTAGGCGGACACGTGATCGGGGCCCGCGCCGATCGCCGCGGCCAGCGAGGCGCGCCAGTCGTCGTCGCTCTCGCCCGGCGTGCCGTAGATCAGGTCGAGGTTGACGTGCTCGAACCCGGCGTCGCGTGCCTCGGCCACGCAGCGCTCGGGGCGGCCGGGGGTGTGCGTGCGGTCGAGGACGCTCAGCACGTGCTGCCGCGCGCTCTGCATGCCGAACGAGACGCGGTTGAAGCCGCCCTCCCGCAGGGCCGCGAGGTAGGCGGGGCCGACGGACTCCGGGTTGGCCTCCGTGGTGATCTCCGCGTCGTCCGCGAGGCCGAACTCGTCGCGTACCACCGCGAGCATCCGCATGAGGTCGGCCGCGTCCAGCAGGGTGGGCGTCCCGCCGCCGACGAAGACCGTGCGCACGGGGCGCGGGTCGTCGCCGAGCACCTTGCGGGCGAGGCGGACCTCGTCCGCGAGGGTGTCCGCGTAGTTGTCGCGCGAGGCGAGCACGCCGCCGGAGCCGCGCAGCTCGGTGGCGGTGTAGGTGTTGAAGTCGCAGTAGCCGCAGCGGGTCGCGCAGTACGGCACGTGCAGGTAGAAGCCGAGGGGACGTTCGGCCGCGCCGTCGAGGGCGTGCGGCGGCAGCTCGCCCGTGGTGGGGACGGGGTCGCCGTCTGGCAGTGCGGAGGGCATGGGCTCCATTGTCCCGCACGCACGGGCCGCCCGGGCCGCGTGGCCGGTCACCGGCCCTGGCGGCCCGGCCCCCGCGTGTCCCCCGCCTCTCGCTCGTTCCCCCCCCTTCTCTCCTTGCTATTTGCCCCGTCCTGTTTGCGTGCTCCGTCTTGACCGCGTGCCCCGCGTCTTTCGCGTGCCCCGGTGGCCGGTGCCTGCCGCATGCCCGCGCCGCCCGCGCGACGCGCCCGCCTTCGCGCCGTGCGGCGGCGCGGGGCTCCGTACGCCGAGGGCCGGGGCGCCGGGCCGTGCGGGCACGCTCCCGGGCTCCGTGCGTCGGGTAGCGCCCGGCCTACGGGGGTGTCCCGGCGCACCGGAGTGTCCGGCGCGACGGGTCGCAAGGGTGCGGGGCGCACTCCCGGGGCGCACGCGCCGCCGGCTCACGGCCACGTGCTCGTGCGCCCGGACGCCGGATCTCCGTTCCTCCACCGGCCCGCCGGGCCGGACCCTCACTCCGCCTGGAGGACCAGCAGCGCCAGGTCGTCGTCCGGCGGTGCCGCGTCGAAGTCGTGCACGACGCTCCTGATGCGGTCCGCGACCCGTTCGGCGTTCAGCCCCACGCACGAGGCCAGGGCCTGCGCCAGCCCGTCGCCGTCGTCCAGCATCCGGCCGCCGGAGCGGCGCTCGGTCACCCCGTCGGTCACGCACAGCAGCGTGTCGCCGGGCTCCAGGTCGAAGGTCTGGCTCTGGTACGGGCCGTTCTCGGCGATGCCGAGCAGCAGTTGGGGCTCGGCCGCCTGCCGCACCGTTCCGTCGGGACGCAGCAGGAGCGGCAGCGGGTGGCCGGCGCTGGCCAGCGTGCACCGGGCGCCGCCGCCCTTGCCGCCGACGGGCAGCGGCACGAGCTCCCCGTAGAGCAGGGAGAGGAAGCGCGGGTGGTAGCCGTCGGACGCGCCGGCCACCGGCAGCCCGGCCGCGACGGCCTCCCCCGCCGCCATCGTCTCCGCCGCGCTCACGGCGGCCAGCGCGGACGCGGCCTCCGCGGCCTCCGTCGCGTCGTCGAGCAGCAGCCTGTTCAGCCGGTCGAGCACCTCGCCCACCCGGTACCCCTCGCGGCCGAGGAGCCGGAGCCAGGGTCGGGCGAGGCCCGTGACGACCGCCGCCTCGGGGCCGCTGCCCTGCACGTCGCCGAGCATGAAGCACCAGCGGTCGCCCGGGCAGTGGAACACGTCGTAGAAGTCGCCGCCCGCGAGCCCCTCGTCGCTCGGCTCGTAGACGAGGCCGCTCGCGACGCCCGGGATCCGTGCCACCTGGCTGGGCAGCAGTCCGCGCTGGAGCACGCGGCTGATGGTGGCCTGACGCGTGTAGCGGCGCGCCGCGCCGATGGCGAGGGCCACGCGGCGTGCGAAGTCCTCGACGAGCGTGACGATCGCGTCGGACGCGGCCGTCTTGCCGGGTCTGCCGAGCACGAGGGTGCCGACGGGCCTGCCGTTGGTGACGAGCCGGCAGGCCAGCGCCATGCCCGCGCCGGCATCCGCGCCGGCTGCGTCGGCGTCGATATCGGCACCGGCACCGGCGTCGGCGTCGGCATCGCCGGGTCCCCGCGTCTCGGTGACGCCCGGGTACGGCGGGTCGCCAGGTCCTGGCGGACTCTTCTCCAGCGCGGCGCGCAGCGCGTCGAGCCGCGTCTCGTCCGCGTGCCAAGCGCCCGCGAGGCGCGGCGCCGCGCCCGCTCCGTCCAGCCACACGGCGCACCAGTCGGCGAGCCGCGGCACGAGGAGCTGGCCCGCGAGCGCCGCGACCAGTTCCTCGTCGAGCTGGCCCGCCAGCAGGTCCGACGTCTCGGCGAGGAAGGACAGGGCGCCGTGCCCGCGCCAGTCGGCCTCGTCGCGGCCGGAGCCGCGGACGGCTCCGGCCGCCTCCTCGTCCGCGCGGGCGGGCGGCCTGCCGAGGGTGCCCGCGCCGTCCAGCGGGATGCGCGCCCAGACGGTCTTGAGCCCGGTCCTGTAGGTGACGCCCCAGCACTCGGCGAGCGAGGCGACGATCTGGAGGCCGCGGCCGTACTCGGCGGCCTGGCCGCCGGCCTGGCCGTACGGTGTTCCCGGGTCGGCGGGCGCGCGCGTCGGGTGGTGGTCGGAGACCTCGACGAGCAGCCCGACGCGCTCCTCGTCCGCGACCTGCGGGCCCGGCGTGCCGGCCGTGACCCGCTCGTGGAGGCGGCAGCGCACCTCGACGCTGGTGCCCGCGTGCACGACGGCGTTGGTGACCAGTTCGTCCGCGACCAGCGCAGCGTCGTCCGCCAGCAGGTCCGTGCTGTGGGCGCCGGGCGGGCACGCGGCGGCACCGCCCCCGTCCCGGTGTCCGTCCCCGTCCCGGTGCCCGTCCCCGTCGCCTGCCGGGCCGCGCGTCGGGGGTTCGCCGCCGGCCCGCGCGCCGCAGAAGGCGCACGCGCCGAGCAGCCCGAGCGCCGCCCACTCGGCGAGGGCCGCGCGCACGAGCCGCCGCGCCTCAGCGGGCGCGACGGGGTCGCTCTCCAGGCTGATACGGACGGAGGGCGGCGTGTCCGCCCCCTGCGGCTCCCCGAGCGGGTTGCCGGGGTCGGTCGCACGCTGGATCGGAAAGGGCCCCACTGCGGCTCCCGTGTCCGGTTGTCTGCTGCGTGTGCGCTGTGCCGGTCACGGCACGCCTCGTCGGTCCTGTGGGTGACCAAGCAAGGGTGGCAGACAGACCCCGCCCGTGCACGCCAAGTCACCGAAAAGGGCAGAGATTACGCATCAGGACAGCGTGCGGCGCCGGGGCAGTGGCCCGGCGCCGCACCACGCGTCACTTCTCGCGCGTGCCGGCTCTCACTTCTCGCGCGTGCCCGCGTACATGTCCTCGATCAGGTCGCCGTACTCGCGCTCGACGACCGGACGCTTCAGCTTGAGGCTCGGCGTCAGCTCGCCGTGCTCGATGTCGAGGTCGCGGGGCAGCAGGCGGAACTTCCTGATGGCCTGCCAGCGCTGGAGCCCGTCGTTCAGCCGCTGGACGTACCCGTCGATCAGCCGCTGCGTGTCGGGGGACTCCATGACCTGCGCGTACGTCTTGCCGCCGAGGCCGTGCTCAGCGGCCCACTCCATGATCGTGGGCTCCTCCAGCGTGATGAGCGCGCTGCAGAAGTTGCGTCCGCCCCCGACGACCAGGATGTTCGAGACGAACGGGCACACCGCCTTGAACTGGCTCTCCACCTCGGCGGGCGAGATGTACTTGCCGCCGGACGTCTTGATGAGGTCCTTCTTGCGGTCGGTGATCTTCAGGTACCCGTCGGTGGACAGCTCCCCGATGTCGCCCGTGTGGAACCAGCCGTCCGGCTCCAGGACCTCGGCGGTCTTCTCGTCCAGGCCGTGGTAGCCGACCATGATCGCGGGGTTGCGGATGAGGACCTCCCCGTCCTCCGCGATGCGCACCTCGGTGCCCGGCATGGGCTTGCCGACCGTGCCCGTACGGTACGCGGGGCCCGGGTTGACGAAGCAGGCCGCGCTCGTCTCCGTCAGCCCGTAGCCCTCCAGGATGGGGACGCCCGCGCCCGAGAAGAAGTAGTTGATCTCGGGGGCCAGTGCGGCGGAGCCGGAGACGGCCGCGCGGAGCCTGCCGCCGAACGCCTCGCGAATCTTCGCGTACACCAGCGCGTCGGCCACCTTGTGCTTGGCGGCGAGGTTGAAGGGGACGGAGGCGTTGCCCGTGTGCCGGAAGTTGTCCTGGGAGACCTTCGACGTCTCACGGGCGACGCCGGCGGCCCACTGGAAGATCTTGTACTTGGCGGCCCCGCCGGCACGCGCCTTGGCGGCGACACCGTTGTAGACCTTCTCGAATATGCGCGGCACCGCGGCCATGTACGTCGGCCGCACGACCGGCAGGTTCTCGATGATCTTGTCGACGCGGCCGTCGACGGCGGTGACGTGGCCGACCTCGATCTGCCCCGAGGTGAGCATCTTGCCGAAGACGTGGGCGAGCGGCAGCCACAGGTACTGCACGTCGTCGTGGGAGATCAGCCCGGTCGCGGCCATGGCCTTCGCCATGTACGACCACGAGTCGTGCCGCAGCCTGACGCCCTTGGGCCTGCCGGTCGTGCCCGACGTGTAGATGAGCGTCGCGAGCTGGTCGGACGTGAGGGCGCCGATCCGCTGCCTGATGACGTCGGGACGGGCCGCGAGCTCCTCGGCGCCGAGCTTCTCCAGGTCGTCGAGGGAGAGGACCCAGCCCTCGGGGTCGGACTCGTCGGGCTTCGCGTCCGCCTCCTCGATCACCACGACGTGCGCGAGGTCGGGCAGCTCGGTACGGTGCGCACGCACCTTGGCGAGCTGGCTCGCGTCCTCGGCGATCAGCACGCGGCTGCCGGAGTCGGAAAGGATGAACACGGACTCGTCGGCGTTGGTCGACGGGTAGATCGTCGTCGTGGCCGCGCCCGCGCACATCACGCCGAAGTCGGCGAGTATCCACTCGATGCGGGTGGCCGAGGCGAGCGAGACGCGCTCCTCGGGCCGCACGCCGAGCGCGACGAGGCCCGCCGAGATGTTGTAGACGCGTTCGGCGGTCTCGCCCCAGGTGAGCGACTTCCAGTCGTCGGGACCCTGACCCGAGGCGGGGGGAACGGGGTACCGGAACGCCTCCGCGTCAGGCGTGGCCGCCACGCGCTCAATGAAGAGGGTCGCCACGGAGGGCGGCCGGTTCTCGATCAAGTTGTCTGTGTCGCTCACGGCTTCCTCCGGAACCGTACGGGTCGCACCGCACGATGCATCTGATCAAGAGACGTATGGCGTTCCGGTAACTGACCGACGAGTAGCTACCGGGCAGTAATCAGACTAGGCCCCAGGTGGCACGGGCGTAAGAGGGGCGACATTTCCCACACACCCGTGAGGGGGCGGCGCAGGCCGAATGCACGAAGGGTCGGTGGGCCGCGGGGGTGCCCCCGCCGCCCACCCACGACTGGAGCGCGCCTGCCCCGCCGCGGGCGCGGCCCCTCGGGACGCAGGCCCGACCCCGGTCGGGGGTGCGGCTGATCGCAAGAGCACTCGTCTGAACTCCTTGCACCGATGTATTCCGTATCCCGTTTCTCGGCTAAAAATGCAGGGGGGGGGGGGGCGAGGGGGGGGGGGGGGGGG
>NZ_JAGIQL010000166.1 GCF_017813245.1 Streptomyces montanisoli | reverse complement strand
AGTCAAGAGATCAGCCGTGTGCTGTACCGACCTCGCGCCGCGCCCGAGCAGGCCCCGGCCGCGCCGGCGCAGAAGGCCGCCGCGGCGAAGAAGCCCGCGGCCGCCAAGGCCGCGCCCGCCGCGGAGCCCGAGGCAGGACCCGAGTACGTGACGCTGCGCGGCCCGTCCGCGGCCGTCGCGAAGAACATGGCGGCCTCCCTCGAACTGCCCACGGCCACGTCCGTGCGCGCGGTGCCGGTGAAGCTGCTGTTCGACAACCGCATCGTCATCAACAACCACCTCAAGCGCGCCCGCGGCGGGAAGATCTCCTTCACGCACCTCATCGGGTACGCGATGGTGCAGGCCATCAAGGCCATGCCGTCGATGAACCACTCCTTCGCCGAGAAGGACGGGAAGCCGACGCTGGTCAAGCCCGAGCACGTCAACCTGGGTCTCGCGATCGACCTGGTGAAGCCGAACGGTGACCGGCAGCTCGTCGTCGCGGGCATCAAGAAGGCCGAGACGCTGGGCTTCTTCGAGTTCTGGCAGGCGTACGAGGACATCGTCAGGCGCGCACGCAACGGCAAGCTGACGATGGACGACTTCTCCGGCGTCACGGTCTCGCTGACGAACCCCGGCGGCATCGGCACGGTCCACTCGGTGCCCCGCCTGATGCCAGGACAGAGCGTGATCCTGGGCGTCGGCGCGATGGAGTACCCGGCGGAGTTCCAGGGCACGTCCCAGGACACCCTGAACCAGTTGGGCGTCTCCAAGGTCATGACGCTGACCTCGACGTACGACCACCGGGTCATCCAGGGCGCCGCCTCCGGCGAGTTCCTGCGGATCATCAGCCGGCTGCTGCTCGGCGAGGACGGCTTCTACGACGAGATCTTCGAGTCGCTCCGGATCCCGTACGAGCCGGTCCGCTGGCTGAAGGACATCGACGCGTCCCACGACGACGACGTCACGAAGGCGGCCCGCGTCTTCGAGCTGATCCACTCCTACCGGGTGCGCGGCCACGTCATGGCCGACACGGACCCGCTGGAGTACCGCCAGCGCAAGCACCCCGACCTGGACGTCACGGAGCACGGCCTCACCCTGTGGGACCTGGAGCGCGACTTCGCGGTCGGCGGCTTCGCCGGCAAGTCGACGATGACGCTGCGCGACATCCTGGGCGTCCTGCGCGACTCGTACTGCCGCACCATCGGCATCGAGTACATGCACATCCAGGACCCGAAGCAGCGCAAGTGGATCCAGGACCGCGTGGAGCGCCCGCACTCCAACCCGGAGCGCGAGGAGCAGCTGCGCATCCTGCGCCGCCTCAACGCGGCCGAGGCGTTCGAGACGTTCCTTCAGACGAAGTACGTCGGCCAGAAGCGCTTCTCGCTCGAGGGCGGCGAGTCCGTCATCCCGCTGCTCGACGCGGTCCTCGACGCGGCGGCCGAGTCGCGCCTCGACGAGGTCGTCATCGGCATGGCGCACCGCGGCAGGCTCAACGTGCTGGCGAACATCGTCGGCAAGTCGTACGCGCAGATCTTCCGCGAGTTCGAGGGCAACCTCGACCCGAAGTCGATGCACGGCTCGGGCGACGTGAAGTACCACCTGGGCGCCGAGGGCACGTTCACCGGGCTCGACGGCGAGCAGATCAAGGTGTCGCTCGCGGCGAACCCGTCCCACCTGGAGACGGTCGACCCGGTCATCGAGGGCATCGCCCGTGCCAAGCAGGACATCATCAACAAGGCGGGCACGGACTTCACGGTCCTGCCGGTCGCGCTGCACGGCGACGCGGCCTTCGCCGGCCAGGGTGTCGTCGCGGAGACGCTGAACATGTCGCAGCTGCGCGGCTACCGCACCGGCGGCACCGTGCACATCGTCATCAACAACCAGGTCGGCTTCACCGCCGCCCCGGAGGCGTCCCGCTCGTCGATGTACGCGACGGACGTGGCCCGCATGATCGAGGCGCCGATCATCCACGTGAACGGCGACGACCCGGAGGCCGTGGTCCGCGTCGCGCGGCTGGCCTTCGAGTTCCGCCAGGCGTTCAACAAGGACGTCGTCATCGACATGATCTGCTACCGCCGCCGCGGCCACAACGAGGGCGACAACCCGCAGTTCACGAACCCGCAGATGTACAACCTGATCGACAACAAGCGCTCGGTGCGCAAGCTGTACACCGAGTCGCTGATCGGCAGGGGCGACATCACGCTGGAGGAGGCCGAGCAGGCGCTCCAGGACTTCCAGGGGCAGCTGGAGAAGGTGTTCGCGGAGGTCCGCGAGGCCACCTCGCAGCCTCCCGAGGCGGTCGTGCCGGGCGCGCAGGCCGAGTTCCCCGTGACGGTGCGCACCGCGGTCTCCCAGGAGGCCGTGAAGCGGATCGCCGAGTCGCAGGTCAACATCCCGGACAACATCCACGTCCACCCGCGGCTGATGCCGCAGCTGCAGCGCCGCGCCTCGTCCGTCGACGAGGGCACGATCGACTGGGGCACGGGCGAGACGCTGGCCATCGGCTCGCTGCTGATGGAGGGCACCCCGGTCCGCCTCGCGGGCCAGGACACCCGCCGCGGCACGTTCGGCCAGCGCCACGCGGTCCTCGTCGACCAGCAGTCGGGCGAGGAGTACACGCCGCTGCAGTACCTGACGGAGGAGCAGGGCCGCTACAACGTCTACGACTCGCTGCTGAGCGAGTACGCGGCGATGGGCTTCGAGTACGGCTACTCGCTGGCCCGGCCGGACGCGCTGGTGATGTGGGAGGCGCAGTTCGGCGACTTCGTCAACGGCGCGCAGTCGATCGTCGACGAGTACATCTCGGCCGCCGAGCAGAAGTGGGGCCAGACGTCCGGCGTCACGCTGCTGCTGCCGCACGGCTACGAGGGCCAGGGCCCCGACCACTCGTCGGCCCGCATCGAGCGGTTCCTCGCGCTGTGCGCGCAGAACAACATGACGGTCGCCGTGCCGACGCTGCCGTCGAACTACTTCCACCTGCTGCGCTGGCAGGTGCACAACCCGCACCACAAGCCGCTGATCGTCTTCACCCCGAAGTCGATGCTGCGGCTCAAGGCCGCGCAGTCGAAGGCCGAGGAGTTCACCAACGGCGGCTTCCGCCCGGTGATCGGCGACGACAGCGTGGACCCGAACGCGGTGCGCAAGGTGGTCTTCACCGCGGGCAAGGTCTTCTACGACTTCGACGCCGAGCGCAGGAAGCGCGGCGTGACGGACACCGCGATCATCCGCCTTGAGCGGCTGTACCCGCTGCCGGGTGCGGAGCTGCAGGCCGAGATCGCGAAGTTCCCGAACGCGGAGAAGTACCTGTGGGCGCAGGAGGAGCCGGCGAACCAGGGTGCCTGGCCGTTCGTCGCGCTGAACCTGATCGACCACCTGGACCTGGGCGTCGGCGCGGACCTCCCGCACGACGAGCGGCTGCGCCGCATCTCGCGCCCGCACTCGTCGTCGCCGGCGGTGGGCTCGAAGAAGCGCCACGAGCAGGAGCAGGAGCAGCTCGTCCACGACGTCTTTGACGCGTAACGCATCTGAGACGGCAAGGGCCCGGCCCCCGCGAAAGTTTCGCGGGGGCCGGGCCCTTCTCCGTTCCGGCTCAGATGATCTGGGGCTCGAAGTCCCAGTAGGGGCGGGTCCTCGACCGTGCCGCCATCGTGTGCGGGTGCTGGGGTCCCAGCGTCGAGGACAGGTCCTCAAGCGCCTCGGCCTCCGTCTTGTCCGCCGCCTGGCGGTCGCCGAGGGTGCGCAGGTCCGCGGCGGCCGCGACACGCGCCGACAGCGTCAGCGGATGCGTGCGGCCCAGCGCCTCGGTCGCGCGGGACGCCGTGTCCGCGTTGAGCCGGGCCGCCGACTCGGTCTCGCCCCGCAGGCTGCGCATCTCGGACGCGTTGAGCGCGCAGCCCAGCGTCCACGGATGGTCGTCGCCGACGGCGGCGCGCATCCCGGTGAGCGCCTGCTCGGCCAGTTCGTGTGCCTGGTCGCGCTCGCCGACGGCCCGCATGATCAGCGCCTGGTTGGACCGGGTGCCCACCGCGAACGGGTGGGCGGTGCCGAGCAGCAGCGTGTAGCCGTCCACCACCCGTTCGCTTATCTCCCTGGCCTGGTCGATGTCGCCGTGCTCGCGGGCGAAGCAGCTCTGCGCGGCCGCGAACCGCAGGGTGTCGGGGTGGCCCTCGCCGAGCACGCGCTCGCTGCGTTCGAGTACGCCGGTGAACAGTTCGGCCGCTTCCCTTCGCCGTCCGATGCGGTAGAGGGCCAGGGCGAGGCTGTGTTCGGCGTTCAGCGTCTGCGGGTTGTCGGAGCCGAGGACGAACCGGTGCACCCGGACGCTCTGCGCCTGGAGCGACTCCGCCTCGTTGTAGCGGCCGAGCAGGCGCTGGTCGGTGGAGACGTGGATCTCGGAGAAGAGCGACCAGCGGTGACGGGGCTTCAGCAGGCGCCGTCGCGCGATGAGGGTCTTCATGTCCAGGTCGAGGGCGTCCTGGTAGCGCCCGAGCAGCCGCAGCGAGACGGCCGCGTTGTTCTGCGCGTTCAGCGTGCGGGCGTCCTGCTCGCCGAGCAGGTCCAGGTAGGCGTCGAGTACCCAGTACGAGATCGTCAGGGCCTCGTCGTAGCGGCCGAGGCCGCGCAGGTCGGCCGCGAGGCTGCCGGCGGCCCTCAGGTGGGTGAGGTCGCTGGCCCCGTGGTTCTCCCTGAGGTAGTCGACGGCGGTGCGCTCGATCGCCTCGCAGTGGGCGTAGTCCCCCACCGCGCGCAGCAGGTTGGCGTAGTTGTGGGTGAGGTCCCAGATGCGCGGGTGGGTGTCGCCGAGCTGCGCCTTCCACGCGTCCATCGCACGGGTGCTGAGGGTGATGCCCGGCGTGTACTCGCCCGAGTAGTACATGTACTGAAGGCAGTTGAGCACCAGGGTGTGCATGGCGGGGCTGGTGGTCTGCAGGACGTCCGCCCATTTCAGGTGCGGCACGATCTCCGCGTACTCCGGCCACATCCGCGAGTCCGTGGGCTGGCCTGGGTCGGCGGTCGCGAGGGCACGCCTCACGACCTCGTTCAGCTCCTCGTGCTCCTCCCGCGGCATGTCCTGCCGGATGATCTGGTGCACGAGCCGGTGCATGTAGAGGGTGTCGCCCGGCACGGCGCCGAGGCCCTCCGGCATGGTCTCGTGGATCTCGCGGTCGCCGACGCCCGCGGCGCGCACCACGGCGTACTGGCGGAGCTTGTTGATGGCGGCCGCCCAGCTCACCGAGTTGCCGACGAGCCCGCGCAGGGACTCGGGCAGCTCGTCGACGGGCAGGTCGCGCACCAGGCGCACGGGGATGGCTCCGGGCGCGAAGAACGCGCACAGGCGCAGCAGGGTGACGGCCTCGGGGACGGTCTCCCTGAGCCTGTTCAGCAGTATCGACCAGCTGGTGCGGAAGGGCGTCGGGAAGTCGCGGGAGACCCGTACGACGTCCTCGTCGATGCCTTCCTGCTCCAGGAGCGCGATGTACTCGTCGACGGTCATGTCGGAGTCGTTGAGCCAGCCCGCCGTCTGGTCGAGCAGCAGCGGGAGGTCTTCGAGCGCCTCGGCGAGGCGGTCGGCCTCGCGCGCGGTCAGCCGGGGCGCGCGGCGCAGGACGAAGGAGACGGACTCGTCGCGATCGTAGGCGGGCACTTCGAGGAGGAGGCTGTTGTGCTGCGCCCAGTCGGGGTTGCGTGCCGTGATCAGCACGTCTCCCGGGCCCTCGGGGACGAGGTCCCAGATCTCCTCGGGGTCGTCGGCGCCGTCGAACACGATCAGCCACCGCCCGTAGGGTTCGCCCTTGCGCAGGGCGATCCGGGTGGCGCGCAGCCGCTCGCCGTAGTCGACGCCCGTCGACAGGCCGAGTTCCGGGGCGAGTTGGGCGAGGCGCTGGCGGCAGACGGCCCGCTTGTCGGCCGCGACCCACCACACCACGTCGTACTCGGCGCCGAATCGGTAGACGTACTCGGCGGCGAGCTGGGTCTTGCCGACGCCCGACATGCCGTGCAGGGTCACGACCCTGGCGCTCTCCTCGGCGCTCTTGAGCGCGTGGTACGCGTCGTTCAGCAGCCCCTCCCGGCCGGTGAAGCGGGTGTTGCGGCGGGGGACGCCGCCCCACACGTCCGACGGGTCGTTGGGGAACCGCGGTCCCTTGCGTGCGCCCGCGGTGGCGGGCGTCGGGTCGGTCGGCATGCCGAGCCTGGCCAGCACGCGGCGCTCGGCCTCCTGCTCGCCGACGGTGGTGAGGTCGGCGGCGGCGAAGACGGCGGTCGCGGGCGGCAGCGCGTCGGTGGTGACGGAGACGGCGGCGAAGCGGCCCGGCTCCGGGGCCACCACCTCGGTCAGCGCGGTGTGCCACTCGGCCTGGGTGCGGGGGCCGAGCTGGAAGTACCAGGTGGACAGGATGATCAGCACGGGTCCCGGCGCGAGCGTCAGGGCACGCAGCGAGTCGGCGAGCGGTGTGCCCTCCTGGGGGTCCCACCGCTGGTAGACGACGGCGTGCCCGCGGCGCTCGAGACGATCCCCTATCCAGGCCGCCCACACGCGGTTGTACCCGGCGAAACTGATCGTCACGGTCTGCGGCCCGGACTCTGCAACCCTCTTGCGTGCTCCGGGCATTCAACCGTCTCCCCGCGTCGTGTTGGGCACACCTGACATACCGTCGAGCTTACGGCCTGGTGGGCGATAGAGGGTGGATCAGCGAGCGGCGTCCTGCGGCTTCGCATCCAAGGCGGAGGAGGGAGTCGACGCGGAGCGTCGGCGACTGACGACAACGCCGGAGGCGGACCGCAGGGCGTCGCGAGCCCGCCCTGTATCGCCCACCAGGCCGGTTGGGCTCGACGGCGCCGGAGGGTGCATGAAGGGGCCACGCCGTGCGGTGGGGCGCGGACACACCGGAAGGTTCATGCGTCCGGTCGCCCCCCGGTGGCGCCCCGCGCGTCGCGGCGCGCCTGTTCCCTTCCCCCGCCGCCGTGGTGGCGCCGGCGCCAGATGGCCCGCGCGGTGGAGACGTAGGCGCGGGCGCGCGCCGCGTGGCCTGCCGGTGGCGGGGCATCCGCCAGGCGGCCGTACATTGCGGTCATCTCGTCGACGAGGACGCGGCCCTCCGGCGTGAGCGCGCGGGACGCGTCGAGCACCGGCAGGACGGCCGCCACCTGCTCGGCGCAGCGCGCGTGCTCCGCCCAGGCCGGGTCGCGTCCCGTGGTGGAGCGCGCGGCGAGGGCGTAGCGCTGCCAGTAGTCGGCGAGCGCCAGGTGCGAGTAGGCGCCCTGGAGCAGGCCGTCGAAGGGGCGCGGATCGGTGCGCCAGGGCGCGAAGTACGCCTCGGCCGGGCCCTCGTCGTGCAACCGGACGGCGGCGCTGAGCGCGGACAGCTTGGTGTGCTGCAGCTCGTGGACGAGCGTGGCCGCGAAGTAGGCGGGGGTGGACGGCCGGCTGCACAGCACCGCGCCGAACGCCTCGCGGCGCGTGCCGCTGCAGTGGGACGTGGTCTCCCCCGTGGGCCCGGTGCCGGGCGGGCGGGCGAGCGGAACGAGGCAGCGCAGCAGGAGCGCGGCCTCCGTGGTGCGGTGCGCCCCGCCGACGCTCAGGACGGCCTCCGTGCCGGCCCACGATGCGGCCCAGGCGGCGCGCGCGGCCGCGTCGAGGCGGGTGACGGCGCCGAGGCCGTGCCGTTCGAGGCCACTGCCCGCGGTGCGGTACGGGTCGAGGTCGTCGAGGAGCACGGGCGGCGCGCCCGGCAGCAGGCCCGGCAGGGTGGTCAGTGGCAGCCAGCGGGGCGCGTCGGAGCGTGCGCGGCCGTCTGCCGTGCGCACGGTGACGGTGGGGGTCGCGGGGCCCTGGCGCAGTGTCAGTCCTTCACCGTCCGAGACCAGCTCGACCCTGGCGCCCGGGTGGGTGCGCAGCGCGCCGAGCGTGGGCAGGACGAGCAGGTCGCCGTGCGCGGTCAGGCGCGTGGCGAACGGCAGTCCCGCGCGGGTCGCGGCGGCGGCGGCGAGCGCGCCGAAGTGGTCGAGGTCCTGGGCGTGTTCGGGCTTGGCGGTGGGCCCGGAGGCGTGGGCGCCGGACGTTGCGAGCCCGGACGTGGTGAGGCCGTACAGGCAGCGCTGCGCCCAGGGTCCGGTGAGCGGGTGCAGCAGGACGCCGCGCACGGCGGCCTTGTCGGCGCGCTCGGCCGCTTCGAGCAGCGCCCAGTGCTCTCGCAGCCGGTCGAGGGCGGCCGGCGGGCAGACTGCGGCGGGGGCGGCGGCCGCCGCGTCGAGCACGGCTCTGAGGCGTACGAGCCGGCGTGCCTGCTGGTCGCGCACGAGCAGGCCGATGGCGTCGCGGCCGCCCTCGGTGCGGCCCAGTTCGCGCAGCAGCCGCGCGGGGAACGGGGGCGCGCCAGGAGCGGCGGGCGGCATGCGCTCGGCGGTGCTCAGGGTGGACTTCACGTGCCGCTCCCCACGGCAGCTGCCGCGAGCCGCGCCGCGGTGTGCCGGATCAGCCGTTCGAGGTCGGCGCAGTAGACGGACGGGTGGCCGAAGCCCGCGCCTGCCCGGTAGCGGTGGGCGTAGTGGCCGCCGCCGCACACGGTGACGAGCGGGCAGGCGAGGCAGGCGGGGGCAAGCGCGGCCGCTCCCGCCTGCCGGGCGGCGATGGCCGGGTGGCGCAGCGCCTCGTCGAAGCTGTGGCGGAACACGTCGAGGCCGGTCGCGGCGGCGCCGTCGTACGCGGACTTCACCGAGTCGACCTGCTCGATCGAGCCGTCGGTCTCCACGACGACCGAGTTCAGCGGGTCGAGGCCGAGCGACTCGGTGGCGCCGGGGAAGCCGAGCAGCAGGCCGAGGCACTCCTCGAACAACCGGACGCGCACCTCGCGCCGCCCCGCGTCGAACCAGCGGTCGAAGACGGCGCACAGCCAGTCGCCGTACGGGGTGGGGCGCGGGCGGCCCGGCGCGGTGTCCGGGCCGGCGGTGCGCGGGCCGGCGGTGTCCGGGTCGCCGGGCGACAGTCCCGGCGGCGGTGCGGTCCAGTTGCCGTGCGGCAGCAGCAGGTCGAGCGCGGGCGGTTCGAGCGCCAGCAGCGATTCGTACACCTCGACGGGGTCGGTGCGCGGGTCGACGACGGTCAGGACGCCCGCGTACGCGGCGGGCGCGCGCCGCGCGAGCAGCCGCACCCCGCGCTCGGCCGCGGCCCACGAGGGGCGCCCGGCGTGGTCGACGCGCAGCGCGTTGTGCGCGGGCAGGCCGCCGTCGAGGCTGACGCCGACGCGCAGCCCGTGCCGGGCGAGCGTGTCGATCCTGCGGGCGTCGAGGAGGGTGGCGTTGGTCTGGACGCTCGCCTGTACCTGGCATGCGGCCGGCACCCGCTCGCGCACCAGGCCGGTGAACGCGGCGAGCCGGCCGGCCCCTGCGAGCAGCGGTTCGCCGCCGTGCAGGACGAGCGCGACGGCGGGCAGGGCGTGGGCGCGCGCGTGCTCGGCGATCCGGGACGCGGTGCGGTCGAGCACGGCGTCGCCCGCACGGGCCGGGCGGGCGCGCCAGGACGCGTCGGGGCCCTCGTACAGGTAGCAGTAGCGGCAGGCGAGGTTGCACCTGCCGTGCGCCTTCACGATGAACTGGGCGAAGGGAACGGGCGTGCCGGTGTCCTCCGGCGTCACCCTGCTGGGCACGAAGAACCCCCGATGCTGTGCGGCCCGCGCAGCGGCGCGGGCGGCCTGGCCACTTCGGTGCGGATACCTACGACACGGGATATGTCTGCCGCGCGGGTGCCCGAACCGGTGGTCGGCGATGTTGTCCGGTTCATGAGCAGCCGGGACCGAAATCGTACGGCTGTCCGGCGTCCCGGCCGGGCTGCCCGTGCCGCCGGCACATGCCGGGCCCGCCCGGCGGCGCGCGGTCAGAACGGGGAGCTGGTGAAGCCCCAGAGCATCTCGCGTGGGCGCTCGGCGCGCTCGCGCAGTTCGGCGACCATCTCGGTGAGTACGGGGTGGTCGAGCGTGCGCAGGGTCTCCAGGTCGATCTCGGAGAGGTCGGGCAGCGCGTCCGCGGCGGGGGCGTCCTCGCGCCCGGCCGCCCGGGGCGGCCCTTGGCCGTCCGCCGCGTCGTCGCTCGTGGCGCGGGCTGCGTGGCTCAGCGGTTCCGTCATCGTCTCTCCCCGTGGCCGTCCCGCCTCACTCGCAGGCAGGCGATCAAAACCGTTCAGCAAGTAGCCAGTTGTGGTCGTTCGGAGTCGTTCACAGTCGTTCGCAACCAACTATCTCCACCATTGAACGCTCAACTCTCCAGCTCCGCCAGACGGTCCAGCGTCCTGCGCGCCTCCTCTCCGCCGCCTTCGGGGAGTTTGCGCCACTGCTCGCTCGCGGCGCGGTACGCCTCGCGCGCCGCACGGGGCCGCCGCGCCTCCTCGTACGTCCTGCCGCGCCCGTGGTGCGCGCGCGCCTGGAGGGCGACGGCCTCCCGCGACCTGGCGGCGCGGGCCGGCGTCCCGTCGCCTGCCTCGGCCTCGGCCGCGCGCGCCGCCTCCGCCGCGTCCCTGAACGCCTCGGCTGCCTCGTCGAGGCGGGTCGGCCGGTGCAGCACGCGGTGGGCGACGAAGCGCGCCTCGCCCAGTTCGAGCCGGCACCCGGCACGGGTGAGCGGGTCGCGGGCCTCGCGGGCGGCCAGGCCGAACAGGTGCTCGGCCTCCCGCAGGTCCACGCGGTCCTCCGCGATCCTGTGCCGGATCATCAGCGCCTGTCCCAGCATCAGCAGGCGGTCCGCCAGGCGCGGATCGTCCGGCGCCGTCTCTGCCCGGCAGTCGCGCAGGACCTGCACCGCCGCGTACACGTGTCCTGGCCCGTCCGGCAGGGTGGCGCGCCCGAGCAGGGCGCTGCCCCACTCCGCCAGCACGCCGGCGTGGGCCGGGGTGTCGCGCGGGATGCCGCGGGCCGCGAGCTCGAACGCCCGGATCGCCTCCTGGAGTTCCGCGACGTCGCCCGACGCCGCGGTGCCCGCGCCGCTCTCGTACCTGGCGACCCTGATGCGGCCCTCCCTGAGCCTGAGCCGCGCGCTCAGCCGCTCGTCGCGGACGATGCCGAGGGCGCCGCCGACGAGGGCGAGACCGTCGTCGAGGCCGTCGCCCGACGCCAGCAGGGCGTCCGCGAGGTCGAGCACGGTGGCCGCCTGCGTGCCGCCCGTCTGCGCGGCGCCGTCCTGCGCGCCGAGCGCGGCGCGCAGCGAGCGCGCCGCCTGCTTCGCGTACAGCTGCGCCTGCTCGGCGTCCTCCGTGGCGCCCGAGAGGCGCAGCAGGGTGCGGCCGAGTGCGAGCGGCAGGGACGCCGGGCGGTCGCGCTGGTCGGGCCAGCTGTCGGAGAACGCCTCCAGCATGCCGACGGCGCTCTGCAGCAGGGCGCTGTCGTGGCCGAGGCGCCACTCGGTCTCCAGCGCCCGTACCCGTTCGAGCGTCAGCCGCAGCGCGTCGGCCGGTGCCATGCCGGGCGCCGCGCAGGCGAAGCTGTACTCGCGGTCGGCGCGCTGGAGCAGGGCGAGGGCGCCGCTCGCGTCGCCGCGCCTGATCCGGTCGTCCGCCGCCGCGTGCAGGATCCCGGCGAGGACCGCGCGCCCGTGTGCGCCGCCGGAGCGGTCGATGGCCGACCGCGCCGCCTGCTCGGCCTCCTTGAGCAGCCCGGCGCCGCCCTGCACCTCCCACAGCCGCAGCAGGCAGGACGCCAGCCCGGTGCGCACGGCGGTGCGGTCCTGGCCGCCCTCCGTGTCCGCCTGCAGCGCACGGCGCAGCAGCTGGACCGCGTCGACGAGGTGCTGCACCATGCCGTCCGCCTCGTAGTCCCTGACCAGGCCCCACGCGGAGTTGACCGCGTCGGGCGCCGTGGGCCCCTCGCCCGGCTCAGGGACGAAGCGGTCGGGCAGCGGCATGAACTGCTCGAGCACGTGCGCCGCGACCTCGGCGAACGGGTGCGGCACCGCCGATACGGCGCGGCGCGCCCGCGCGGCGTCCGCGTCCTCGCCGTCCACTCGCGGCAGCCCGGCGCCGTAGCCGGACCGCGGCAGCGGCCAGTCGGTGCCTGAGCGCCCGCTGTCGAGCTGTGCGGCCGCGACGGCGGGGAAGTTCCAGCTGCCCTTGCCGAAGTGCCGCTCGATGTACTCGGAGCAGTGCTTCAGGACGAGCATGGCCTCCTCGCGGGTGAGCGGCGCGAGCAGCTCGTCCTGGACGCCGGGCTCGAACACGTACCAGGGGCCGCCGTCCGACGGGGCCTGCTTGTCGAGCCGCAGGAGCCCGCCGAGCAGCACCTCCGCCAGCTCGGCCGGGCCCGAGTCGGGCAGCATCGTCCGCTGCACGAGCTGCATCACGGGCATGTACAGCGGGGCCGCCGCCAGGTATCCGGCGAGCCGGCCCGCGTCCCGGGACGCGGCGGAGCGGAACCTGCGGACCACCTGCGCCGCGTGCAGCGGCCGTCCGACGCGCGGCGGTGGCGTGGCGCTCTGGTCGGGGCGCACCCAGCCGACCGCGCCGTCGGTGTGCCCCGCGCCGCCGCCCGACAGCAGCCCGGCCCAGGCGGCGAGCGCCGCGGGCACGGGCGGCAGGACGGGGATGGCCACGGCGCCCTCGGCGCGCGCCGGCGGGTTCCCGCCGACCAGATGCAGCGCCGCGGATCCCGCACCCTCGCCGCGCGCGAGCACGCCGTACGTGACGGGCAGGCCCGTGCGGGACCACAGTCGCTGGGGCAGCGGCTGGAGCACGGCGACCGGGCCCTGCCCTGACAGCCGGTACAGGAGGCGGTGCGCCTGGCCGCTGTACCAGAGGGGGCCGGCGCAGTCGCTGACGAGGACCGTGATCCTGCTGCCCGTGGGGTCGGCGAGGCGGTCGGTGGGGCCGAGCGCCGACGCGCGCGGGTCGAGGGTGCCGGAGACGGCGGGCTCGCCGTCCTGGCCCTCGTGCAGGTACCGCACCGCGACGTGGCGGAAGGCGCCCAAATGGCTGAATATCTCTTCGAGTTCGGCGACGAGGCGCTGCCACACGCGCATCGAGGACGACACGTCCATCACGAGCTGGAGGTCCACCTCGGGGCGGCCTGAGGCCCGGTGGACCGGCATGATCAGCCCGCCCGCGCGGGCCGACAGCTCGGCCGTCGCCGTCTCGTCCAGGATGTTCTCGACGGGCGCCGTGGCGGGCCGGTAGCGCTGCAGCGGGCGCAGTGAGCGCTGGAGTTCGAGCGTGCCGGGCAGGGTGCCGGCGGCGGGCACGCCGAGCGGCAGCACGGCGCCGCCGGGGCGGCCCGCCGCCCTCGGGCCGCGGCC
>NZ_JAGIQL010000165.1 GCF_017813245.1 Streptomyces montanisoli | reverse complement strand
CGCCCGCGGCCCCGCCGCTGCCCGTGCTCGTCCTGGTGCCGCTGCCGCCACCGGAGTTCGCGGAACCGCCGCCCGAACCGCTCCCGGCGGAACCGGCGGAACCGCCGGAACCGCCAGAACCGGCGGACCCGCCGGACGCCCCCGCGGCGCCGCCGTTCTTGCCGCCGCCGCCCGACTCGTCGCGTCCGCCCGGCTCTTGGCTGATCGCGGGCCCCGAGCCGCTGGGGCCAGGGGTGATCGACGTGGCGGGCGCGGGGCCTCCGCCCTTGTCGTCCTGGTTCTTGCCCGCTCCCCCGCCGCCCGAGGTGACGAGCCACGCGATCAGCGCGGCCGCCAGCACGATCAGAGCGGCAGCCACCGACCTCCGGCGCCAGTAGATCGAGGAGGGAAGCGGCCCGACAGGATTACGCAGAGAACCCACGCGCCGAACTCTACGAGACGACGGCGTCAACTCCCGCCCCCCATGCCCCTCCTCTCCCAAGATTTACGGATGATCGCCACGGTGTGCCATCCCCGCACGTCCGTGGCGCCGCCCGCCCGCGCGCCGTTGCATGCCGTGGCGTGCGACCATCGGTCTTGCCATGACTGCCACCGAACGAAACTCCACGGCGCTGCACACCCCCCTCATCGCCTGGTTCGACGCCAACGCCCGCGACCTCCCCTGGCGGCGCCCCGAGGCCGGCGCCTGGGGCGTGATGGTCAGCGAATTCATGCTGCAGCAGACGCCGGTGAGCCGGGTGCTGCCCGTGTTCGAGCAGTGGCTCGCCCGCTGGCCGCGCCCCGCCGACCTCGCCGCCGAGGCGCCCGGCGAGGCCGTGCGCGCCTGGGGCAGGCTCGGTTACCCGCGCCGCGCGCTGCGCCTGCACGCCGCCGCGCGGGCGATGGCGGAGCGGTACGGGGGCGAGGTCCCGCGCGAGCACGCGCAGTTGCTCGCGCTGCCCGGCGTCGGCGAGTACACGGCGGCCGCGGTGGCGTCTTTCGCGTACGGGCAGCGCCACGCGGTACTCGACACCAACGTGCGCCGCGTTCTCGCTCGCGCCGTCACGGGCGTCCAGTACCCGCCCAACGCGACGACGGCGGCCGAACGCAAACTCGCCCGGGCCCTGCTGCCCGAGGAGGACGCGACCGCCGCGCGGTGGGCCGCCGCCTCGATGGAACTCGGCGCGCTCGTCTGCACCGCGAGGAACGAGGCGTGCGGCGGCTGCCCGCTCGCGGCGGCGTGCGCGTGGCGTCTCGCGGGCAAGCCCGCGCACGAGGGCCCCGCGCGGCGCGGCCAGACGTACGCGGGCACCGACCGCCAGGTGCGCGGCAGGCTGCTGGCCGTCCTGCGCGAGGCGACGGACCCGGTGGAGCAGCGGCACCTCGACGCCGTGTGGCACGAGCCGGTGCAGCGTGCGCGCGCCCTGGACGGGCTGGTCGCCGACGGGCTCGTGGAGCCGCTGCCCGGCGGCCGCTACCGCCTGCCACTCGGCTGAGCGACGGCCGAGGGACGGCCGAGGGACGGCTGAGCGGCGGCCGAGCGGCGGCTGAGCGACGGACACCCGGGGAACGGGCGCCAGAGGCCCGGCATCGCCCGTCGCGCGCCCCGCGCGCCCGATTTGTCGCGCCGTTACACAACCGATGGACAGCCGTGCGCCACCCTACGGCCGCGCAGGACAGGCCCGTGACAACCGCTCCGTAGCTTTCTGTGCCAGACGCACACAGCGCGTGGAACACGCACGGGGTCGGTCGGAGGCGGTCAGGTATGGCGCAGGTCAGCGAGGTGCTCGAGTTCGAGGAGTACGTGAGGACCCGGCAGGACGCCCTGCTGCGGAGCGCCCGCCGGCTCGTGCCCGACCCCGTCGACGCACAGGACCTGCTGCAGACCGCGCTCGCGCGCACCTACCGCCGCTGGGAGGGCATCGCCGACAAGTCGCTCGCCGACGCCTACCTGCGCCGCGTCATGATCAACACCCGCACGGAGTGGTGGCGGGCACGCAAGCTCGAAGAGGTGCCGACCGAGCAGCTGCCCGAGGCGAGCGTCGAGGACGGCACGGAGCAGCGCGCCGACCGCGCCCTGCTGATGGACGTGATGTCGGTGCTGGCGCCGAAGCAGCGCAGCGTGGTCGTGCTGCGGCACTGGGAGCAGATGAGCACCGACGAGACCGCCGCCGCGCTGGGCATGTCTGCGGGTACGGTGAAAAGCACACTGCACCGCGCCCTGGCCCGGCTCCGCGAAGAACTGGAGAGCCGCGCGCTCGAAGCCAGGGACGTGGAGCGTGCGGAGAGCCGGCGCATGGTCCGGCGCGAAGGTCCTGACCAGGAACGGGGGCGCCACAGGTGCGCAGCCTGAGATCCCGGAGGCCGTCCCCGGGCGGGGGCGGCGGATCCGGTGAGGCCGGGGCGGCCGTCTCCACGGACGGCCGTCCCTTCGGCGACTCCGGCGCCGCGTGCCGGACCGCCCCTCACGGCCGGTCCGAGGCCTCCGGCCGCCGGCCGCGCAGGACCGCACGCGTCTTCGCGGCCGGCGGCTCGACCGTCGCCGGGCTCGCGGGCCTCGCCACCATCGGGCTGCTCGCCGGCGGCTGCTCGGCCGGCGGCACCGGCATGCGCGACGAGGGGCCCGCCGTACCCGCGCCCGTCGAGCGCACGATGCCCACGCCCTCGCAGAGCCCCCGGCCCACCGCGAGGAGCGTCGACCCGGTGGCACTGCTGCGGGCCGACCCGCGGGTCAGCGAGAAGATCAAGGACGGCCTCAAGCCGTGCGGCGCCGATTCGTACCCGGTGAACACCTCCTACGGCGATCTCACAGGCGGCTCCCGTCCCGACCTCGTGATCAACGTGACGACCTGCAAGGACTCCATCGGGATCGGCACGTACGTCTACCGTGCGACGGGTGACGGCGGCGGCGCGGCCACGTCAGGGGCCACGTCCACGACCCCGTCTTCGGCCACGTCAGGGGCCGGTGCGAGCCGGTCGGCCGGGGCGCATTCCAGCGGCGGCCCGAAGCCCGGCGAGAGCGTGGAGCCGCTGCTGCGCAAGAAGCAGCCGCCGCTGCCGGGCAAGTACGAGAACGTCTTCACGTCCGAGGAGCCCTCGGTGTACGCGGCCATAGACCGCGGCGAGCTGGTCGTGACGCAGCAGGTGTACGGCAAGGGCGACTCGGTCGCGTACCCCTCGGGCGAGGAGGTCGTGACGTACGACTGGACGAACTCGAAGTTCGTCGAGCGATACCGGGTACGCAACACCTACAGCAAGCCCGTGGACGGCGACGACGACCTGGGCGATTCCGCCCCCACCCCGGCCCCCTCGGGCTGAGGAACCCCGGACGCCGGGGAATCCCGGACACTGGGGGAAAGCCCAGAACCAACCGAGAGAGTGCGAGAGAAAGGCTGAGAGCCCCCGGATGGCCGACACCCATGTGCTGTTCGTCGAGGACGACGACGTCATCCGCGAGGCCACCCAGCTCGCGCTGGAGCGGGACGGCTTCACGGTGACCGCCATGCCCGACGGGCTGTCCGGCCTCGACGCGTTCCGCGCCGACCGCCCGGACATCGCGCTGCTCGACGTGATGGTGCCCGGCCTCGACGGGGTGAGCCTGTGCCGGCGCATCCGCGACGAGTCGGCCGTGCCCGTCATCATGCTCTCGGCGCGCGCCGACTCCATCGACGTCGTGCTCGGCCTCGAGGCCGGGGCCGACGACTACGTCACCAAGCCGTTCGACGGCGCCGTGCTGGTCGCCAGGATCCGCGCGGTGCTGCGCCGCTTCGGCCACGCGGCGGGGGCGCGGGGCGCCGCAGGCGCCGAACAGGGCGACGGTCTCGACGGCGGCGGCCGCTCCGGCGTGCTGGCGTTCGGCGACCTGGAGGTCGACACGGAGGGCATGGAGGTGCTCAAGGACGGCGAGCCCGTGTCGCTGACGCCGACCGAGATGCGGCTGCTCCTGGAGTTCTCCGCGTCCCCTGGCACGGTGCTGTCCAGGGACAAGCTGCTCGACCGCGTGTGGGACTACGGCTGGGGCGGCGACACCCGGGTGGTGGACGTCCACGTGCAGCGGCTGCGCGCCAAGATCGGCCAGGACAGGATCGAGACGGTCCGCGGCTTCGGGTACAAGCTGAAGCCGTGAGGCGGCTCGCTCTGCGCACCGGCATCCGGTGGAAGATCAGCATCGCGATCGCCGCGGTCGGCGCGCTGATCGCGGTGGCGCTGAGCCTCGTCGTGCACAACGCGGCCCGCGTCTCGATGCTGGACAACGCACGCGAGTCGCAGCTCGCCCAGACGCTGTTCGCCGAGCGGCTTTACGACACGACGAAGGAAGCCAAGTTCGGCACGAAGATCAACGACCCGGCGCTGCCGCACGAGCTGCGCGAGAAGGCCAAGCAGGGCAGGCGCGCCACGCTCGTCCAGGGCGGCGGCGTGCCGGACGTGTGGGCGGCGGTGCCGCTCGGCAACGGCACGGTGCTCTCCAGCCACAGCAAGTTCGCCGAGCGCTCCACGACGATCATGAAGGACCTGGACCGTGCGCTGATCATCGGCTCCGCGGCCGTCGTCGTCGGCGGCTCCGCGCTCGGCGTGCTCATCGGCGGCCAGATCTCCCGGCGGCTGCGCAAGGCGGCGGCCGCGGCGGGCCGGGTGGCGCAGGGCCAGACGGACGTCAGGGTCGGCACGGCCGTCGGCGGTGTCGTACGGGACGAGACGGACGAGCTGGCCCGTGCGGTGGACGCGCTGACCGACGCGCTCGGCGAGCGCATCGAGGCGGAGCGCCGGGTCACGGCGGACATCGCGCACGAGCTGCGCACCCCGGTCACCGGCCTGGTCACGGCCGCCGAGCTGCTGCCGCCCGGCCGGCCCAGCGAGCTCGTACGGGACAGGGCCCAGGCGATGCGGACGCTGGTGGAGGACGTGCTGGAGGTCGCGCGGCTCGACAGCGCGTCCGAGCGCGCCGAGCTGCAGGAGATTGCGCTCGGCGAGTTCGTCCAGCGCCGGGTGCCCACGATGGATCCCGGCGCGGACGTGGAGGTGGTGCGCGAGTCGTGGGTGAACACGGACCCGCGCAGGCTGGAGCGGATCCTGGGCAACCTGCTCGCGAATGCGCGGGGGCACGGCGGCGCGCCGATCGAGGTCAAGGTCGAGGGGCGGGTGCTGCGCATCCGCGACCACGGGCCGGGCTTTCCCGACGCGCTGCTGCACGAGGGGCCGAGCCGGTTCCGCACGGGCACGTCGGACCGCGCGGGCCAGGGCCACGGGCTCGGCCTGACGATCGCGGCCGGCCAGGCGAAGGTGCTGGGCGCGCGGCTGACGTTCAGGAACGCGGGCGCGGACGGTGCGGGCGGCGCGGTGGCGGTCCTCTGGCTCCCGGAGCACGCGCCGACGACGACGGGCAGCTTCCCGATCGTGGGCCCCCCACAAAAACCCTGAGCCCACGCGGCACGGCGCGGCGCGAGCGGGCACGCGAAGCACCCCCGAGCCCGCGCCCACGCGCCAGGCGGTCGGCATCGGCGCCCGGGGGGGCGTTCCGGTTGTGGGGCGCGGTCTTACTTGCCGCCCGGCTAGTACGTACAATGGGGCGGCAGCCACCGATCCGGCGGCCGTCACGCGAGACGCGGCGCGAGAGGCGCCTCCAAGAGAGCGGGAGCGCGCCATGGCGGGCACGGGAACCCAGCGCAAGAGCGACACCCGGCAGCGGATCCAGGACATCGCCCTCGACCTCTTCGTGGAGCAGGGGTACGAGAAGACGTCCCTGCGGGAGATCGCGGAGCGGCTGGAGGTCACCAAGGCCGCGCTGTACTACCACTTCAAGACCAAGGAATCGATCCTGGTCAGCCTCTTCGCCGACCGGGTCGAGCCGCTCGACGAGCTGATCGCGTGGGCGCGGGAACAGCCGCGCACCCTGGAGGTCAAGCAGGAGTTCCTGCGGCGCTACACGGAGCAGCTCAAGGCGTCGTCACGGCTGTTCCGCTTCATGCAGGAGAACCAGGCCGAGCTGCGCGACCTGCGGGTCGGCGAGACGTTCAAGAGCCGTGTCGACGACACGATGGAGCTGCTGCTCGCGCCCGACCCGTCGCTCGCCGACCGGGTGCGCTGCACGGCGGCGCTGATCTCGCTGCACGCGGGCATGTTCGCCCTGAAGGACGTCGAAGGAGACCCCGAGGAGAAGTACGACGCTCTCCTCGAAGTCTCCTTCGAGCTGCTGGCGGCCGCCCACGAGGGCCGCGGCCCGGCCGCCTGATCCCACACGGCCGCCGTCGGACGTCAGACCTTGACGCCCATCTTGTTGAGGAACGCGACCGGGTTGATCGCCGAGCCGTAGTTCGGCGTGGTGCGGATCTCGAAGTGCAGGTGCGGTCCGGTCGTGTTGCCGGTGTCGCCGGACTTCGCGATCTCGTCGCCGGTCTTCACGTGCTCGCCCACGTGCACCTCGATGCGCGACAGGTGCGCGTACTGCGAGTACTTCCCGTCGGAGTGGCGGATGACAATGGCGTTGCCGTACGCGTCGCCGTCGCCGGCGCCGTGCGGGCCGGCCTTGACGATCGTGCCGGTGTGCGCGGCGTGGACCGCGGTGCCGACCGGCACGGCGAAGTCCTGGCCGGAGTGCTTGTGCATCCAGTGGCTACCGGAGTCGTCGAACTTCGCGGTCAGCGTGTAGTGCGTGACGGGGTCGATCCAGGACGCGGCCTTCTTCGCGGCCGCGGCCTTGGCCGCCTTGGCCTTCGCCGCCTTGACCTGCTTGGCGTGCGCGGCCGCCTGCTTCGCGTGGGTCGCGGCCTTGGCCTGGGCGTCCGCCTGCTGGTGCACGGCGGCCGCGGTGGTCACGGCGGTGGACGCGGGGGTGACGGGCGCCTGGGTGCCGGCGTCGCCGGTCGCGGCGAACGCGGCCCCGGCCCCGCCCGCCAGCGACACCCCGAGTCCTGCGGCCACGACGGCGACGCGAGCACGACGGACGTTGGTGTGCGGGGTGCGGAACTTCGAGCGCAGCGACATACGGGAAACCTCCGGGCATGAAAGGACCCGGCGCTCCCGCACCGGGCTTGCCCCACCTTGGTAACCCGACCGGGCATCTACGCCCAAATGCCTCATCTACGATACGGCTTCGTACCCGCCTGACGGCCGAAAGTCCCTTGACTCGCCCTGCCGAGCCGCCTTCCTCGGCATTTTTCCGGCCAAACCGGGCAATTCAATGGTCAAATACCCGGCATTCCCCCTAACGGCCCTAGTAGGGCCGAAACGGCCTGTGCGGCTTGTCACGGCCACCGGGCACGAGGGCCGTCCGGTTCGGGACCAACGCCCCGCCCGCCGAGGGACCTTGCCGGGACCCCGCGTGTGACCCGACAGACGCGCGAAGGCCGGGCCACGCGCCCGCCGGCGCGCGAACCGGCGCGCGAACCGGCGCGCGAAAGGGCCGGGCCCCGGACCGATGTCTCGGTCCGGGGCCCGGCCCCTGTCAGCGTGGCGCGCGCTCGGCGCGACCCGTCACGCTTCCTTCGTCAGGTTCGGGCCGCCGCCCGCCGCCTGCTCGATGGGAGGAGCGTCCGGCAGGGCCGCCTTCTCCTCGCCGCGGAAGGTGAACTTGCGCTCCTCACCCTCGCCCTCGGTGTCCACGACCACGATGTGTCCCGGACGCAGCTCGCCGAAGAGGATCTTCTCCGACAGGGCGTCCTCCACCTCGCGCTGGATCGTCCGGCGCAGCGGCCGGGCGCCCATCACGGGGTCGTAGCCCTTGTCCGCGAGCAGCTGCTTCGCGTTCTGGCTGAGCTCGATGCCCATGTCACGGTCCTTGAGCCGCTCGTCCATCTCGCGAATGCGGAGGTCGACGATCTCCAGGATGTCCTCCTGGGTGAGCTGCGGGAAGACGATGACCTCGTCGACACGGTTGAGGAACTCGGGGCGGAAGTGCTGCTTCAGCTCCTCGCTGACCTTCGCCTTCATCCGCTCGTAGTTCGTCTTCGTGTCGCCCTGCGCCGCGAAGCCCAGGTTGAAGCCCTTCGAGATGTCCCGCGTCCCGAGGTTGGTCGTCATGATGATGACCGTGTTCTTGAAGTCCACGACGCGGCCCTGGGAGTCGGTCAGGCGGCCGTCCTCCAGGATCTGCAGAAGGGAATTGAAGATATCGGGGTGGGCCTTCTCGACCTCGTCGAAGAGGACGACGGAGAAAGGCTTCCTGCGGACCTTCTCGGTGAGCTGGCCGCCCTCCTCGTAGCCCACGTAACCGGGGGGCGAGCCGAAGAGGCGGGAAACCGTGTGCTTCTCGCTGAACTCCGACATGTCGAGGGAGATCAGCGCGTCCTCGTCGCCGAAGAGGAATTCCGCCAGCGCCTTGGACAGCTCGGTCTTACCGACACCGGACGGGCCGGCGAAGATGAACGAGCCACCGGGCCGCTTCGGGTCCTTCAGGCCGGCACGCGTACGCCGGATCGCCCGGGAGAGCGCCTTGACGGCGTCCACCTGGCCGATGACGCGCTTGTGCAGCTCGTCCTCCATGCGCAGCAGGCGGGACGACTCCTCCTCGGTGAGCTTGAAGACCGGGATGCCCGTGGCCGTGGCCAGCACCTCGGCGATCAGGTCCTCGTCCACCTCGGCGACGACGTCCATGTCGCCGGCCTTCCACTCCTTCTCCCGCTTGGTCTTCGCGGCGAGCAGCTGCTTCTCCTTGTCGCGGAGGGAAGCCGCCTTCTCGAAGTCCTGGGAGTCGATCGCGGACTCCTTGTCCCGGCGCACGCCGGCGATCTTCTCGTCGAACTCGCGCAGGTCCGGCGGCGCGGTCATCCGGCGGATGCGCATCCGGGAGCCGGCCTCGTCGATCAGGTCGATCGCCTTGTCCGGCAGGAAGCGGTCCGAGATGTACCGGTCGGCCAGGGTGGCGGCCGCGACGAGCGCCGAGTCGGTGATGGAGACGCGGTGGTGCGCCTCGTACCGGTCGCGCAGGCCCTTGAGGATCTCGATCGTGTGCGGCAGCGAAGGCTCGGCGACCTGGATGGGCTGGAAGCGGCGTTCGAGTGCCGCGTCCTTCTCCAGGTACTTGCGGTACTCCTCCAGCGTCGTGGCACCGATCGTCTGGAGCTCACCGCGCGCCAGCATCGGCTTGAGGATGCTCGCCGCGTCGATCGCCCCTTCCGCGGCACCCGCGCCGACCAGCGTGTGCAGCTCGTCGATGAAGAGGATGATGTCGCCGCGCGTGCGGATCTCCTTGAGGACCTTCTTCAGGCGCTCCTCGAAATCACCCCGGTACCGCGAGCCCGCGACCAGCGCGCCCAGGTCCAGCGTGTAGAGGTGCTTGTCCTTCAGGGTCTCCGGCACCTCGCCCTTGACGATGGCCTGCGCCAGGCCCTCGACGACCGCCGTCTTGCCGACGCCGGGCTCGCCGATGAGCACCGGGTTGTTCTTGGTGCGGCGGGAGAGCACCTGCATGACCCGCTCGATCTCCTTCTCGCGCCCGATGACCGGGTCGAGCTTGGATTCGCGGGCCGCCTGGGTGAGGTTGCGGCCGAACTGGTCCAGCACCAGGGACGTGGAGGGCGTGCCCTCCTGCGGGCCGCCCGCGGTGGCGGACTCCTTCGTCTGGTAGCCGGACAGCAGCTGGATGACCTGCTGCCGCACCCGGTTCAGGTCGGCGCCCAGCTTCACGAGGACCTGGGCGGCGACGCCCTCGCCCTCGCGGATCAGGCCGAGCAGGATGTGCTCCGTGCCGATGTAGTTGTGGCCAAGCTGGAGGGCCTCGCGGAGCGAAAGCTCCAGGACCTTCTTCGCACGGGGGGTGAAGGGGATGTGGCCGGACGGGGCCTGCTGGCCCTGGCCGATGATCTCCTCGACCTGCTGGCGGACCGCCTCGAGCGAGATCCCGAGGCTCTCCAGGGCCTTAGCGGCGACACCCTCACCCTCGTGGATCAGGCCCAGGAGGATGTGCTCGGTGCCGATGTAGTTGTGGTTGAGCATCCGGGCTTCTTCCTGTGCCAGGACGACAACCCGCCGCGCGCGGTCGGTGAACCTCTCGAACATCGTTATCGCTCCTCAGAGCGGTCAGGCAGTAAAAGGGGTCGGTCCCCTCTCTGTCCTTCCGCAGCTTAGTCCCGCAAGCGGGGACCGCTCGGGTCCATCCCCGCATCCGCGGGGAGCAGCGTTCCTCTTGAACTGCTGACGAACGCTCCAACCCGATGGTGCGAGACGATGTTCCCCCAGGCCAAGCGGATACCGCCGCCATCTGTACGCCCATGGCGAACGGCGGCCGCCCCGGCCCGTGTGGGGCCCCTCCCCACTAGGGATGTCTTACCCGCCGGCACTGACAGTCCATGCCGCCCACCCCCGTTCCCTCCGCTGAGGGCGAACAGGGCGCGACCCCGGCGCGGCACCCCCGGCCCGATTCGGCGTCGCCAAGGGTGAACGGCGGCGCACGCAGCGTAACCCGGGCCGGTGCCGCACCGTTGGCCCTTTCATGCCGCCCACTGTGCCAGGACCGCGTGGCCCCCACGCGTACGCGGAGGTGACGCGCCGCTCCCACGGGCTCCGTGAGTCGCGCGACTTCCAGGAGTTCCACGCGTTCTACGTGGACGCGCTCGGCTGGCCCCTCACGCGCGGCCCTGCGGGCGCGCCGCCGCGGCTCGCGACGGGCGTGGCCTTCGACGTGCTCGGGCTGCCGGCGGACGCGGGTCTCGCGGTGCTCGGCAAGGCCGCCTCGGGTCCGGTGGCGCTCAGCGCCGATCGCACGCGGATGTGGTTCCTCGTGGCGGCGGGCGCGGCGGAGGAGGTGCCGGGGCTGCTGGACTGGCTCGAATGGGGCGGCATCGCCCTGGATCTCGACGCGCTCGGCGCGGGGTGCGGCGTGGAGGCGCCCGCGCCGCCGTTGCGGCACGCACGCGCAGTGCCGGGGGCCGCCGCGTGGCTGCGGCCCCCCGTGGCCCTCGCGCTGCCCGCGCTACGCCTGTGCGACGGCGGCGTCCCGGGTGGCGGCACCGGGACGGCTACCGGTACCGGGGGCAGCGGTGGGGGTGCCCCCGATCTCGTACGCCTCGTGGACACGGCGGCCGCGGAGTGCCACCGGGTCCGTATCGCCCGCGGGCACGCTCGCACCATCGCCGCGGATGCGCATCGTCAGCCGTTGGCCTTCTCGTAGGCCTCGCGGATGTCGGCCGGAACGCGGCCGCGGTCGTTCACGTTGTAACCGTTGTCCTTGGCCCACTTGCGGATTTCCGCGGTGTCCTTGTTGCCGCCCGAGACGACGCGGCCCTTGCCGCGGCCCGACGCACCACGACCGCCGGTACGGCGCCCGCTCTTGGTGTACGGATCGAGCAGACCCCTGAGCTTGTCGGCATTGGCCGTCGTGAGGTCGATCTCGTAGGTCTTGCCGTCCAGCGCGAACGTGACGGTCTCGTCCGCCTCGCCACCGTCGAGGTCGTCGACAAGAAGGACCTGAACCTTCTGTGCCACCTGATTTCCTTTCATCGAAAATGCAGTACGCGGAAAGGAAACCCCTTTTCCGGGGAAAACACAAACCCCCGGGAGGGGTTCAGTGGCTCAACAAACGGGAAACGCACGCGATTCGGACATCTTCGCGCCGTCACAGGTGCAGAAGCATCCGGCTGTTGCCCAAGGTGTTCGGCTTCACTCGTTCGAGACCGAGGAACTCGGCAACACCCTCGTCATAGGAACGCAGCAGCTCTCTGTACACATCCCCACCGACGGGTGTCCCATCGATCTCCACGAACCCGTGCTTCGTGAAGAAGTCGACTTCGAAGGTCAAGCAGAATACCCGGCTGACGCCGAGCTCACGCGCCGCGCGCAGCAGCTCGGTGAGCAGCTTGTGCCCCACTCCCGCGCCCTTCGCCGAAGCGTCGACGGCGAGAGTGCGCACTTCCGCGAGGTCCTCCCACATCGGGTGCAGGGCGCCGCAGCCGATGACGGTGCCGTCGGGGCTCTCGGCGACCCAGAACTCCTGGATGTCCTCGTAAAGGGTCACAGGCGCTTTGTCGAGGAGGATGCCGGAGCCCGCGTAAGTGCCGACCAGGCCGCGCAGCGCGGTGACATCGCGCGTCCTGGCGCGTCTGACGGTCACGGCATTCAGTTCTGCGGGAGCCGGCGGCTGCGGTGAGGGCATGAACAGGACGCTATCGTTCACCGCCCCCGTCCGATCCGGCGCCCCGGAGGCCCGCCCCTTCGCGGCCCTCCGCCGGGTCCTCGGCGCGGGTCCCCTGGACGATACGGACGGCGGCCTCCAAGGACCGCCGCTGCTCCGGCGACATCATGCCGAAGAACGCGACGAGTGCCGCGGCCTGGTTGTCACTCCTCGACCAGGCGTCGTTCATCAGGGCTGCCGCATAGGCGGCGCGGGTGGACACCGCCCTATATCGATAGGCGCGGCCCTCGACTTCCCTGCGCACCCAGCCCTTCTGATGGAGGTTGTCCATTACCGTCATGACGGTCGTGTAGGCGATCGAGCGTTCTTGCTGGAGGTCTTCGAGGACTTCCCTGACGGTCACCGGACGGTTCCATTGCCAGACGCGCGTCATCACGGCGTCTTCGAGGTCTCCCAATTGGCGGGGCACGTCCCCCAGCCTAGTCCGCAATGTCCGAAAAGACGGTTATTTGCGCAGCGAAAAGGGCGCACGCCCCCGAGGGCCGTGCGCCCGGTGGCGCCGGGTCGGACCCCGGGTGGCGCCGGGTCAGACGCCGCGCGTCTCGCGTGCGGCGCCCTGCGCCGCGCCCGCGGCCTCGGCGCGCGCGATGGCCGCGTCCACGGCGGCGTCTTCCTTGCTCTTGTTGGGACCACCCTGGGTCTTGATGATCAGCCGCACGAGGAAGACGAAGAAGGCCCCCATGACCACAGGAGGCACAAGCGCGGATACATAGTCCATACCGACCACATTAGCTACACCGCGGCGCGCTCCTGCGGCCGGGGCGGAGCGGGCGGCGCGGGCTTCCTGCGCGGCGGGAAGACCTCGGAGGGCTTCGGCACGGGGCGCTCGCCGGGCGGCTGCGCGGGGGCGGGCTCCTTCGGCCGCCGTTCGCCGTCGCCCTTGCCGGCGCCGTCCTTGCCGGTGCCGTCCTTGCCGGTGCCGCCCTTGCCCGCGGCGTTCGGGGCCTCGCCCGGCGGCGCGGCGGGGGGCGGGGGGCGGGGGGGAGGGGGGGGGGCGCGGGGGGGGGGGGGCGGGGGGGGGGGGGGGCGGGGGCCGGGCGGCGGGGGGGCGGGGGGGGCGGGCGCCGGCGGGGGGGGGGGGGGGGGGGGGGGGGGGGGGGGGGGGGGGGGGGGGGGGGGGGGGGGGGGGGGGGGGGGGGGGGGGGGGGGGGGGGGGGGGGGGGGGGGGGGGGGGGGGGGGGGGGGGG
>NZ_JAGIQL010000164.1 GCF_017813245.1 Streptomyces montanisoli | reverse complement strand
GCGCGTCCAAGGCGGGACCGGGCGGGCTCCAGGCGCCCGGCGCGCCCTGGGCGCCCGGGAGGCCGGGCATGGCGCTCACCGCGCGTCCCCCGGCGCGGAGGGCCCCGAGGCGGGCGCCGGCGCGCGCTCCGGCGGGATCGTGCCGCCCTCGGCGACCCGCGTGACCTCGTCCGCGTACGGCATCGCCGAGGAGCAGGCGAGGCGGGAGGCGACGATGGCGCCCGCCGCGTTGGCCGCGCGCACCGTGCGTTCGAGCGGCAGCCCGGCGAGCAGCCCGTGGCAGAGCGCTCCGCCGAACGCGTCGCCCGCGCCGAGCCCGTTGACGACGTCGACGGGGACGGGCGGCGCCTCGGCGGTCGTGCCGTCGCGGTGGACCGCGAGGACGCCCGCGGGCCCCTGCTTGACGACCGCGAGCTCCGGCCCCGCGGCGAGCAGCGCACGCGCGGCCGCGTGCGGGTCGCGCTCGCCGACCGCCGTCTCGCACTCGTCGAGGTTGCCCACCGCGACCGTCGCGTGCCGCAGGGCGGCCGCGTAGGCCTCGCGGGGGTCGTCGTCCCAGAACATCGGACGCCAGTCGAGGTCGAAGACCGTGACGTCGCGGCGCGCGCGTTCGCGCAGCGCCGTCAGCGTGGCGGTGCGGCTGGGCTCGGCGCACAGCCCCGTGCCCGTCATCCAGAAGACGCGGGCCGCCCTGATCGCGTCGAGGTCCAGCTCGTGCGGGTGGATCTCCAGGTCGGGCGCCTTGGGCCTGCGGTAGAAGTACAGCGGGAAGTCGTCGGGCGGGAACAGCTCGCAGAAGGTGATCGGCGTCTGGTACCGCTCGACGGGGCTCACCCAGCGGTCGTCCACGCCGAACTCGCGCAGCTGCGTGTGCAGGTACCGGCCGAACGGGTCGGCGCCCGTGCGGGTGACGACGGCGGTGCGCAGCCCGAGGCGGGCCGCGGCCACCGCCACGTTCGCCGCGGACCCGCCGAGGAACCTGGCGAAGCCGTCCACCTCGTCCAGCGGCACGCCCGTGCGCAGCGGGTAGAGGTCGACGCCGATCCTGCCCATCGTGATGACGTCGTACGGCCCGGGAGCCATGGGCGCCGCCCCTCCTCGTCGTACTCGTTGCAATCGGGTGGGAATCGGGTGGGAATCGGACCTGTTCGCGCGGGCGGCGGCCCGCGGCGGCCGGGACCTGTCTACTGCGCCTCCCCCACCCTGTCAACGTTATGTCCGGACATTCGGACGTAGCCTTGACAGCGTCTTCCGGCGGCCCGAGGCTGGCGGTCATGGCCCTCTCCGCGCCCCCGCCGCCGTCGTCGCGCCCATCGTCGCCGTCGCCGCGCATCCGGATCGGTTCGGCCCCCGACTCGTGGGGCGTGTGGTTCCCCGACGACCCACGCCAGGTGGACTGGCGGCGCTTCCTCGACGAGGTCGCGCAGGCCGGTTACGAGTGGATCGAGCTCGGCCCGTACGGCTATCTGCCGAGCGATCCCGCGCGCCTCGCGGAGGAGACGGCGAGCCGCGGCCTGCGCGTGTCGGCGGGGACGGTCTTCACGGGACTGCACCACGGCCCCGGCGTGTGGGAGGAGACCTGGGAGCACGTGGCCGGCATCGCGGGGCTGACGCGCGCGACGGGCGCGGAGCACCTCGTGGTCATCCCCGCGTTCTGGCGTGACGACAAGACCGGCCGGGTGCTGGAGGAGTCCACCCTCACGGCCGGTCAGTGGCACGACCTGACGTCGCTGACGGAGCGCCTCGGCCGCGAGGTGCGGGAGCGCTTCGGCCTGAAGATCGTCGTGCATCCGCACGCGGACACGCACATCGACAACGCGGAGCACGTCGCGCGCTTCCTCGACGCGACGGACCCGTCCGCCGTCTCCCTGTGCCTGGACACCGGGCACTACGCGTACTGCGGCGGCGACAGCGTCGAGCTGATCGAGACGTACGGCGAGCGGATCGGCTACCTGCACCTCAAGCAGGTCGACCCGCGCGTCCTGGCGGATGTCGTCACCGAGGAGCTGCCGTTCGGGCCGGCCGTCGCGCGCGGCGTGATGTGCGAGCCGCCCGCGGGGGTACCGGACCTGGAGCCGGTGCTCGCGGCGGCGGCCCGGCTCGGCGTGGACCTCTTCGCGATCGTCGAGCAGGACATGTACCCCTGCCCGCCGGACCGCCCGCTGCCGATCGCCCGGCGCACGCGCCACTTCCTGCGCGGCTGCGGGGTCTGAACCCGGCGCACGCCCAGCGCGGCGGACGTGCCCCCGCGGACGCACCCCTGTCAACGCGTCGCACCGGCGGGCCACTTCCCCGGATGACGATTCGCCGCAAGAGTTGACGCACGCCCCAGAGAACCGTTTCTGTCACAAAAGTCGATCATTGGTCACGGATATCTCCGTTACACGGGTTTCGGGCCACAGGCGCGTGACAGCCGTCGACACTTCCTCACGCTGCGTCGCTGAATGGGCACAGGGTCGGCGGTGATCCATCAGCCGATCGCGCCGCAGGGAGGCACGCACACCCATGACCGACACCAGGCTCTGGTCCTACAAGGAGATCGCCGCGCACATCCGGGTGCAGCCCGACACCGTCCGCTCGTACCGCAAGCACGGACTCCTGCCCGCACCCGACCACGTCGAGAACGGCAAGCCCTACTGGTACGCGGACACCATCCGCACCTGGGTCGCGAACCGGCCGGGCAACAGGGGGCGGCGGGGCTGAGCCGCCACTTCATACCCCCTGGGGGTAGGGTGGGCGGTGTAATGCCACCCATGTCCGACGAGGAGGACGCAATGAGCAACGTCACCACCGTGTACCAGGTCACCGGCATGAGCTGCGGCCACTGCGAGGGGGCCGTCGCCGGCGAGATCTCCGGCATCCAGGGTGTCGTCTCCGTCCAGGCCGCGGCCGACACCGGCCGGGTGACGGTGGAGTCCGAGACCCCGCTCGACGAGAGCGCCGTGCGCGCGGCGGTCGACGAGGCGGGCTACGAACTCGCGGGACAGGCCTGACGGCCCCACTCCCCCGCCCCCACCAGGGTGGCTGACCAGTTTTTTACGGTTGCCTGTCCTTCACAGGGGCCACGAGTCCTTCACAGCGAGAGCTAGATCACATAGATTTATGGGTAACCATCCGGGCAGCTCGCGTGTCATAGAGGACGATGCCAGAGAACGTCTTGGGGGACGTTCACGAGATGTCTTGGGGGACATCTCGGGCAAGCGATTGGCCGGGGCACGTGCATCGGGGAGCTTGAGCGGCCCTCCCGTACGTACCCCGGTCGAACCGCACCGGTAACCGCCGCTGGTTACGGCAGACGCCCGGCCCGGATCCCGTGGGGGGAATCCGCTCCGGGGGATATGGAAAGCGCCCCGCCTACCGACCCGTGGGGGGATCGGTGGCGGGGCGCTTTTCGCGTGGCGCTTGCGGCGCGGCGCGGCGCACGAGCGGGCGGCAGGGTGCCACCCGGTGGGGCGACCGCGTCAGCGGGCCTCGACCGGGACGAAGTCGCGCTGGACCTCGCCCGTGTAGATCTGGCGCGGACGGCCGATGCGGGAGCCGGGCTCCTTGATCATCTCGGTCCACTGGGCGATCCATCCGGGCAGTCGGCCGATCGCGAACAGCACGGTGAACATCTCGGTCGGGAAGCCCATGGCGCGGTAGATCAGGCCCGTGTAGAAGTCCACGTTGGGGTAGAGCTTCCGCTCGACGAAGTAGTCGTCCGCGAGCGCGTGCTCCTCGAGCTTGAGCGCGATGTCGAGCAGCTCGTCCGACTTGCCGAGGGCCGAGAGGACGTCGTGGGCGGCCGCCTTGATGATCTTCGCCCGGGGGTCGAAGTTCTTGTAGACGCGGTGGCCGAAGCCCATCAGCTTGACGCCGTCCTCCTTGTTCTTCACCTTGCGGATGAAGGTGTCGACGTCGCTGCCGCTGGCCTGGATGCCTTCCAGCATCTCCAGCACGGACGCGTTGGCGCCGCCGTGCAGGGGGCCCCAGAGGGCGTTGATGCCGGCGGAGATCGAGGCGAACATGTTCGCCTGCGAGGAGCCGACGAGGCGCACGGTGGAGGTCGAGCAGTTCTGCTCGTGGTCCGCGTGCAGGATGAACAGCTTGTCGAGCGCCGAGACGACGACCGGGTCGAGTTCGTAGTCCTGGGCCGGGACGGAGAACGTCATCCGCAGGAAGTTCTCGACGTAGCCGAGGTCGTTGCGCGGGTAGACGGTGGGGTGGCCGACCGACTTCTTGTAGGCGTACGCGGCGATCGTCGGCAGCTTGGCGAGCAGCCGGATCGTCGACAGGTCGCGCTGGCGCTGGTCGAACGGGTTGTGGCTGTCCTGGTAGAACGTCGACAGCGCGCTGACCACGGAGGACAGCATCGCCATCGGGTGGGCGTCCTTCGGGAAGCCGTCGTAGAACCGCTTGACGTCCTCGTGGAGCAGGGTGTGCCGGGTGATCTCGCTCTTGAACGTGGAGAGCTGGTCGACGGTGGGCAGCTCGCCGTTGATCAGCAGGTACGCCACCTCGACGAAGCTGGACCGCTCGGCCAGCTGCTCGATGGGGTAGCCGCGGTAGCGCAGGATGCCCTGCTCGCCGTCCAGATAGGTGATCGCGGACTGGTAGGCGGCGGTATTCCCGTAGCCGCTGTCCAGGGTCACGAGACCGGTCTGATTGCGGAGCTTGCCGATGTCGAAGCCCGTGTCACCGACGGTGCTCTCGACCACCGGGTAGGTGTACTCGCCATCGCCGTACCGCAGTACTACCGCGTCGTTGTCGCGTTTCTCGCTCACGTCATCCCTCACCGACGTAGTGCCTCTTCTTCGAGGTGCCCTGATGTCCCTACCATCCCCCATTTGGCGCAGGAAGGTGCACTCGGGGTCGACCATTGGGCTCATTGGCGGCACTGAGTGCCGCCAACCTCCTCATCCTGCCCCCTTCACCCCGGTTCCGAAAGCCCTACGTGATGTTTACGACCCCGCGCGACCCGAGAGGCCGAGCGCGAGCCGGTGGTCGAGCGCCGTGTACCTGCGCCCCGCCGACACCGCGCGCACCGCCTGGCCTATCGCCTGGCGGGATCCGACGAGCACGACCAGCTTCTTCGCGCGCGTCACCGCCGTGTAGAGCAGGTTGCGCTGGAGCATCATCCAGGCGCTCTTCGTGACGGGGACGACCACGGCCGGGTACTCGCTGCCCTGCGAGCGGTGGATGGTGACGGCGTACGCGTGGGACAGCTCGTCCAGCTCGTCGAAGTCGTAGGGCACCTCCTCGTCCTCGTCCGTGAGGACCGTCAGCCGCTGCTCGTCCTCGTCGATGGCCGTGACGACGCCGACCGTGCCGTTGAAGACGCCGTTCTCCCCCTTCTCGTAGTTGTTCCTGATCTGCGTGACCTTGTCGCCGACGCGGAAGACCCTGCCGCCCACCCGCCTCTCCGGCAGGCCGGGCCTGGCCGGGGTGATGGCCTGCTGGAGCAGGCCGTTGAGCACGCCGGCCCCGGCCGGGCCCCGGTGCATGGGCGCGAGCACCTGCACGTCCTTGCGCGGGTCGAGGCCGAACTTGGCGGGGAGCCTGCGCGCGGCCACGTCCACCGCCAGGCGCCCGGCCTCCTCGGTCTCGTCCGCCACGAACAGGAAGAAGTCCGACAGGCCCTGCGTCACGGGCGGCACGCCCGAGTTGATCCGGTGCGCGTTGGTGACGACGCCGGACAGGCGCGCCTGCCGGAAGATGCGGGTGAGCCGCACGCGCGGCACCGGGCCGCCCTCGGCGAGCAGATCGCGCAGCACCTCGCCCGCGCCGACGGACGGCAGCTGGTCCACGTCCCCGACGAGCAGCAGGTGCGCGCCCTGGGCGACCGCCTTGACCAGCTTGTTGGCCAGCAGCAGGTCGAGCATCGACGCCTCGTCGACCACGACGAGGTCGGCGTCGAGCGGGCGGTCCGCGTCATAGGCGGCGTCCCCGCCGGGCTTGAGCTCCAGCAGCCGGTGGATCGTGGAGGCCTCGGCGCCCGTCAGCTCGGTCAGCCGCTTCGCCGCGCGCCCGGTGGGCGCGGCGAGCACCACCTTCGCCTTCCTGGCGCGCGCCAGCTCGACGATCGAGCGGACCGTGAACGACTTGCCGCAGCCGGGGCCGCCGGTGAGCACCGCGACCTTCTCCGTGAGCGCGAGCCGTACCGCCTGCTCCTGCTCGGGCGCGAGTGACGTGCCCGTGCGCCGCGCGAGCCAGCCCAGCGCCCTGTCCCAGTCGACGTCTCGGAAGGCCGGCATGCGGTCCTCCTCGGTGCGCAGCAGCCGGCGCACGCGTGACGCCAGTGACAGCTCGGCCCGGTGGAACGGCACCAGGTAGATCGCCGTGACCGGCTCCCCCTCGGGTCCTGGCACCGACTCCCGTACGACGCCCTCCTCCTCGTCGGCGGCGAGCTCGCCGAGGCACTCGATGACGAGGCCCGTGTCGACCTGGAGCAGCTTGACGCCGTCCGCGATGAGCTGGTCCTCGGGCAGGAAGCAGTGGCCCTGGTCCGTGGACTGCGACAGCGCGTACTGGAGGCCCGCCCTGACGCGCTCCGGGCTGTCGTGCGGGATCCCGACGGACTGGGCGATCTTGTCGGCGGTGAGGAAGCCGATGCCCCAGACATCCGCGGCGAGGCGGTACGGCTCGCTCCTGACGACACCGATCGACGCGTCCCCGTACTTCTTGTAGATGCGCACGGCGATGGACGTGGAGACGCCGACGCCCTGGAGGAACACCATGACCTCCTTGATGGCCTTCTGCTCCTTCCACGCGGCGGCGATCTTTGCCGTGCGCTTGGGTCCGAGCCCGGGTACCTCGACGAGCCGCTTCGGCTGCTGCTCGATGATGTCGAGGGTGTCGAGGCCGAAGTGGGTCACGATCCGGTCGGCGAATACCGGGCCGATGCCCTTGACCAGGCCGGAGCCCAGGTAGCGCCGGATCCCCTGGATCGTGGCGGGGAGGGTGACCCGGTAGTTCTCGACGGTGAACTGCTTGCCGTACTGCGGGTGGGAGCCCCAGCGCCCCTCCATGCGCAGCGACTCGCCCGGCCGGGCGCCGAGCAGCGACCCGACGACGGTCAGCAGGTCGCCACCGCGGCCGGTGTCGACGCGCGCGACCGTGTAGCCCGTCTCGTCGTTGGCGTACGTGATCCGTTCGAGCACGGCTTCGAGCACCGCGAGCGAGCGCGGCGCCGTGGCCGGTTGTGGCGTGCGGCTGGACATGTTCCGACGCTACCGCCGCCCGGCGACACCCGTTCAAGCCCTGTGGACAACCCACCGTCTGTGGACAACCGGGCCACCCGGCCGAGTGGCGGCCCGGCGGCCGGTGCTACAGCGCGTGGCGCACGTACCGCTCCGCCACGTCCCGCAGCAGTTCCTCCCCGTCACGGGCCCACAGGCGGTCGTTGAACAGCTCCACCTCGATCGGCCCGGTGTAGCCGGCCGCGTCCACCCGCTCGCGCCACTGCCTCAGGTCCACCGCACCGTCGCCGATGAGGCCGCGCCCGTTGAGCACGCCCTCGGGCAACGGCGTCTCCCAGTCCGCCAGTTGGAACGAGTGGATCCTGCCCTGCGCGCCCGCGCGCGCCGCCGCGGTCGGCGCGCGGTCGTCCCACCAGATGTGGTACGTGTCGACGACCACCCCGACCTGCTCGGCGGGGAACCGCTCGGCCAGCTCCAGGGCCTGGTCCAGGGTGGAGACGACGCACCGGTCGGAGGCGAACATCGGGTGCAGCGGCTCGACGGCGAGCCGCACCCCGCGCTCCCCCGCGTACGGCGCGAGTTCGCCGAGGGCCCGCGCCACCCGCTCGCGCGCCGCAGGCAGGTCCTTCGACCCGCCGGGGAGCCCGCCGGACACCATGACCAGGGTGTCGGTACCGAGCGCCACGCACTCGTCGATCGCCGCCCTGTTGTCGTCGAGCGCCGCCGCACGCGCCTCCGGCTCGCCGGCCGTGAGGAAGCCGCCCCTGCACAGGGTGGTGACGCGCAGCCCGGCGTCCCGTACGAGCCGCGCCGCGGCCTCGACGCCGTACGCACGCACGGGCTCGCGCCACAGGCCGACGCCGGGGATGCCGAACCGGGCGCATGCCTGGACGAGTTCGGGCAGGGAGAGCTGTTTCACCGTCATCTGGTTGATGCTGAAGCGGCTCAGATCGCCGCTCACGCGCCCGCTCATCGCGCCACCCCGTACACGTGCAGCAGGCTGCGCATGCGGTCGGCCGCCAGGGCCGGGTCGGGGAACAGGCCGAGCGTGTCGGCCAGTTCGTAGGCGCGCGCGAGGTGCGGCACCGAACGCGCCGCCTGCTGGTGTCCCGCCATGACGAAGTGGTCCTGGTGGCCCGCCAGCCAGGCCAGGAGGACGACCCCGGTCTTGTAGAAGCGCGTCGGGGCCTCGAACAGGTGCCGCGACAGCTCGACGCTGGGATCGAGCAGCGCCCTGAAGCCCGCCACGTCCCCCGTGTCGAGCACGCGCAGCGCGGCGGACGCGAGCGGCGCGAGCGGGTCGAAGACGCCGAGCAGCGCGTGGCTGAAGCCCTGTCCGTCGCCCGCGACGAGCTGCGGGTAGTTGAAGTCGTCGCCCGTGTAGCAGCGGACGCCCTCCGGCAGGCGGCGGCGCACGTCGATCTCGCGGTCCGCGTCGAGCAGCGAGATCTTGATGCCGTCGACCTTGTCCGGGTGGTCGGCGATGACCTGGAGGAACGTGGCCGTCGCGGTGTCGAGGTCGGTGCTGCCCCAGTAGCCGTCGAGCGCCGGGTCGAACATCGGGCCGAGCCAGTGCAGGATCACCGGCTCGCGCGCCTGCCGCAGCAGGTGTGCGTACGTCTTCAGGTAGGCGTCGGGCCCGTCGGCCGCCGCGGCGAGCGCGCGCGACGCCATCAGGATCGCCTGGGCGCCGGTGTCCTCGACGAGCGCGAGTTGCTCCTCGTAGGCGGCCAGCACCTCGCCCGCGGTGTGCTCTCCCGCGGCCAGCTGGTCGGTGCCCACGCCGCACGCGATGCGCCCGCCCACGGCCCTGGCCTCGGCGGCCGACCTGCGGATCAGCTCGGCGGCGCCCGCCCAGTCGAGCCCCGTGCCGCGCTGCGCGGTGTCCATGGCCTCCGCCACGCCGAGGCCCTGCGCCCACAGGTGGCGGCGGAAGGCGAGCGTCGCGTCCCAGTCGAGCGCGGCGGGCGCGTCGGGCGTGGTGTCGGCGTACGGGTCCGCGACGACGTGCGCCGCCGCGAAGACCGTGCGGGAGGTGACGGGGGCGCCGCCCGCGGGGGCGCCGCCCGCGGGCGCCAGGAAGGCCGCGGGCTCGGCGCGCGGGGTGTACGCGCGGATGCCGCCGCGCGCGTCGGGCAGGCCGAGCGGGGCCGGTGCGCGGGTCACAGCGTCAGCTCCGGAACGTCGAGGCGGCGGCCCTCCGCGTGCGACCTGAGGCCGAGCTCGGCGAGTTGCACGCCGCGCGCGCCCGCCAGCAGGTCCCAGGCGAACGGCTCGTCGAGGGCGACGTGGCGCAGGAACAGCTCCCACTCGGCCTTGAAGCCGTTGTCGAACGCGGCGTTGTCCGGCACGTCCTGCCACTGGTCGCGGAAGGCGTAGGTGGCGGGCAGGTCCGGATTCCACACCGGCTTGGGCGTGGCGCTCCTGTGCTGCACCCGGCACTCGCGCAGCCCGGCGACCGCCGACCCGTGCGTGCCGTCGACCTGGAACTCGACGAGCTCGTCGCGATTGACCCGCACCGCCCAGGAGGAGTTGATCTGGGCGACCGCGCCGCCCTCCAGCTGGAAGATGCCGTACGCGGCGTCGTCGGCGGTCGCCTCGTAAGGCTCACCCTGCTCGTCCCAGCGCGTGGGCACGTGCGTGGTGACGTACGCCTGGACGGCCGTGACGCGCCCGAACAGCTCGTGCAGCACGTACTCCCAGTGCGGGAACATGTCGACGGTGATGCCGCCGCCGTCCTGCGCGCGGTAGTTCCACGACGGGCGCTGGGCCTGCTGCCAGTCGCCCTCGAAGACCCAGTAGCCGAACTCGCCCCTGACGGACAGGATCCGGCCGAAGAAGCCGCCGTCGATGAGCCGCTTCAGCTTCAGCAGGCCGGGAAGGAAGATCTTGTCCTGGACGACGCCGTGCTTGACGCCCGCGGCGTCGGCGAGGCGGGCGAGGTCCAGGGCGCCTTCGAGGTCGGTGGCGGTGGGCTTCTCCAGGTAGAGGTGCTTGCCCGCGGCGATCGCCTTCTTGACGGCCTCGACGCGCGCGGACGTGACCTGGGCGTCGAAGTAGACGTCCAGGGTGGTGTCGGCGAGCACCGCGTCGAGGTCGGTCGACCACTCCGCGAGGCCGTGACGCTCCGCGATCTCCCGCAGCGCGTGCTCGCGCCGCCCGACGAGCACCGGCTCGGGCCACAGGGTGTCGCCACCGCCGAGGTCGAGTCCGCCCTGCTCCCGGATGGCGAGCACGGACCGCAGCAGGTGCTGGCGGTACCCCATCCGGCCCGTGACGCCGTTCATGGCGATCCGGACTGTTCTGCGTGCCACGAAGTTCCCTCCATACAGCCCTAGCAAGCGCTTTCTACGGCTATGAAGCTAACCTGCGACGCGTGGCCGGACAAGACCGGGGCCGTGATCGGCCGGGATCAGCGACGCCGGGGCAATCGCACGAGCACGCGGAGGAAAGCGATGACAGTCACGCTGGCGGATGTGGCGGCACGCGCCCGGGTGTCACCGGCCACCGTCTCCCGCGTGCTGAACGGCAACTACCCGGTCGCCGCGGCCACCAGGGAGCGTGTGCTGCGGGCGGTGGACGAGCTCGACTACGTGCTCAACGGCCCCGCGAGCTCGCTCGCCGCCGCCACGTCGGACCTGGTGGGCATCCTCGTCAACGACATCGCGGACCCCTTCTTCGGGATCATGGCGGGCGCGGCGCAGACGGAGATCGGCATCCAGGAGGCGCCGGACGCGACGGGCTTCGCGCGGGCGGACGCGGCCGGGGCCGCGGAGGCCGCCGGGCCCCACGCGCCGGGGGCCGGACGCAGGCGCGCGGGCGGCCAGAAACTCGCCGTCGTGTGCAACACGGTCGGGTCGCCCGAGCGCGAACTGACCTACCTCACCCTGCTCCAGCGCCAGCGGGCGGCCGCCGTGATCCTCACGGGCGGCGCGCTGGAGGACGCGGACCACGGCGCGGCGGTCACGGCCGCCCTGCGGCGGCTCGCGGCGGCGGGCACGCGCGTGGTGCTGTGCGGGCGGCCGCCGCTGCCCGACGACGATGTGGCGGTCGCGGCGCTCGCGTTCGACAACCGGGGCGGGGGCCGGCGCCTCGCCGAGCACCTGCTCGCGCTCGGGCACCGCACGATCGGCTACGTGGCGGGCCCCCTGGAGCGCACCACGACGCGCCACCGCCTGGAGGGCCATCGCGAGGCCCTGAGGGCCGCTGGGCTGCCCGCGGCGGGGTCAGGTGGCGCCCAGGACCCGCTGACGCTGCACGGCCCCTACACGCGGCGCTCGGGCTACGAGGCGACGCGCGAACTGCTGCGCAGGCAGCCGGGCCTGACGGCGGTGGTGGCCGCGAACGACACCGTGGCGCTCGGCGCGTGCGCCGCGGTGCGCGACGAGGGCCTGCGCATCCCGCAGGACGTGTCGGTCGCTGGCTTCGACGACCTGCCGTTCTCGGTGGACGCCACGCCCGCGCTCACGACCGTGCGGTTGCCGCTTCAGGAGGCGGGGGCGCGCGCGGGCCGGCTGGCGATGGGCACGGAGGCGCCGCCGCCCGGCGGCATCGCGACGATCGGGGCCGAGCTGATGGCGCGCGCGTCGACGGCGCCGCCCCGGGCCTGACGCGCACGGGGTTCCAGCCTTCACGCTTGGGGCAGGCGGGGCGTACGGGGCCCGTGACACGGACACGGTGACCAACAAGGAGGAACAGGCACGTGAAGTCGGCCTTCTCAACACTGGGTGTACCGGGGATGCCCATCCCCGACGTCGTCGAACTGGCGGTGTCGTCCGGCTACCAGGGCGTGGAGCTGCGCTGCCACCCTGAGGAGCCGGTCCACCCCGGCGTCGGTCCTGGCGCACGCGCGGCGGTGGTGGACGAGTTCGCACGCGCGGGCGTCGAGATCCTGACGGTCGCCGGGTACGCGCGCGCGGCCGACACGGGGGTGACGGACGAGGCGTTCCGCGAGGAGATCGACGGGCTGCTGTGGCTGGCGCGCGACCTGGGCGCGCCGTACGTGCGGGTCTTCCCCGGGGGCGGCGACGCGCCGGGGCCCGAGGCCGACGAGGTGGCGGCGCGCCGCCTGGGGGCGGCGGCGGAGGTGGCGAACGACTTCGGCGTGCGGATCCTGCTGGAGACCCACGACTCGCACCGCACGGGCGCGGACGCCGAGCGCGTGGTGGCGGCGGTGGGGCATCCGCGGGTCGGCGTGCTGTGGGACGTGATGCACACGTGGCTGGGCGGCGAGTCCCCCGAGGTCACGAGCGCCACGCTCGGCCCATACCTGGGGTACGTCCAGGTCAAGGACATCGCGTCGGCGCAGGACACCACCCCGCTGGCCTTGGGGGCGGGCGTGCTGCCGCTGGCGGAGTGCGTGGGGACGCTGCCGGATGACACGTGGGTGTGCTGGGAGTACGAGAAGCGCTGGTACGAACAGGCCGCCCCGCTCCCGGAGTTGCTGCCCGCGGGCGCCCGCCACCTGGCGGACCTCGCCGCCCGCCCCCGCGCGCGCTGAGCCCCGCGCGCGGTCCCGCCAGGGCCGGGCGCGCGGTCGGGAGGTGACCGGCGCGCGGCCGCCGGCGAAACGACGCGCGTGCGCGGGCCTGCGCGCCGTGCCGCGCTCGCACAGGCAGCCAGGTGCGTGCACCCGAGTGGGGGGCCGCCAGGCCGGTGCGCCGTGGCCTGACGGAGCGCATGGCGCACAAGGCGGGCCGACGCACGCAGGCGCGGGCGGGCAGCCCGGCCGCCTCCGACGAGGCTGTACACGCACGGCGCGCAGGCGCGGAAACCGCGCGTACGGCGCGCCGCACGCCGTCGGTGGCCGGCGCTCGCTCTACCGCGCACGCCGCGTGCCGGGGGAAACCGCCCGCGCGGCGCCTGACGCGCGCGTACTACAGAGTGCGGGTCCCGCCCGGGCCGGGCACGCGGTCGGGAGGCGACCGGCGTGCGGCCGCCGGCGAAACGACGCGGGCTCCCGGGTCGGGCCCGCCCCGAGGGCACGTACGCGGAGGACCGCCGCGCGAAACCGCACGTCCGGGCCGTGCGCGCAGGGCACGCACTCGCGGCGAAGGCCCGTGCGGCACCGCACGCGTGTGCGGGGCACGGCCGGTAGCCCCGGGGGCCGGGGCGGGGCGCACCGTGCGCGAGGT
>NZ_JAGIQL010000163.1 GCF_017813245.1 Streptomyces montanisoli | reverse complement strand
GCAGACGCCGCCCGGCGTGCCGACCGTGGGCCCCGGCTACCAGGCCGTGCTGCGCTACCGTGCCCCCGACGGCTCCGAGGCGCGCCTCATCCGCCGTTCCGCGCCCGGGACTCCGCACCCGGAGTGGCAGTTGCTGCACGAGCTGCGCGCCATGAACGTGCCGCCGCAGCAAGTGCTCGAACTGCACACCGAGTTGGAGTCCTGCGAGCTGCCCGGCGGCTACTGCGCGCGGATGATCCGCGAGATGTGGCCGCAGGTGCGGATCACGAGCGTCGCCCCGTACGGGCAGGACCACGCGAGCCGGCAGCAGGGCATGCGGCATCTGCTGACGCACCAGGGCGAGTTGCACCAGGTCGCGGACGGGCCCGCGCGGCCCGCGCCGGTGCGCGCCCCGCTGCCGCCGGTGCCGCCCGCGCCGCCGGTGCCGCCCGAGGCGATCCAGCAGGAGATGCTCGGCGCGTTCGGCCCGCAGGGCATCTGCCGTTACGACCAGAACGCCGTCTCCCGGCAGGGCGTGCCGGAGATCGTCGCGCAGACGCTGGTGTGGGCGGGGCTGCCCGCCGACTTCGGGCCGTTCTTCTGGGCGCAGCCGGCGCAGCCGGTGATCCCGACGCTCGCGGAGATCGCGGCGCAGCGGCAGGTGCAGGCGGCGCCCGACGCGTCGTCGTACCTGGTGGTGGGCACGGACTTCGGCCGGTCGCTGTGTGTGCAGTACGGCACGGCGCACATCATGGCCGTGCCGGTGGAGGCGGGGCCCGGTGGGGCGCCCGCGTCGCCGCAGTTCGTGAACTCGGGGCTGCCGCAGTTCGTGCGGTGCATGGCGATGCTCGGCCGGATGTGGCGGCTGCGGTTCGGGCTGACGCCCGAGCAGGCGGGGCGCTGGACGGTCGACTTCCAGGCGCAGTTGGCCGCGCTCGACCCGGCGGCGCTGTCGTCGCCGGAGAGCTGGTGGTCGGTGCTGCTCGAACAGATGTGGGACGGCCTGCTCTAGGCCGCTTTCTGTCCGGTCCGCCCCGGCCCCCGTCGCTTCGACGGCGGGGGCCGGGGCGGCGGTGTGTCCGGCGGCCATCGGCCTTCGGCCGCCCGCCTGCATGTCTTCCGTCGTTCTCCACCCCAGGGCTCAACCCGGGGGTGGACGGCCCCTAGGGGGCTCTCCTCACTCCTGCCCAGGGTTCGTTCGTCCCGCCGGAGGACGTGGCGGTGGGGCGGCGCTCCTAACGTGGTCTTTACCGCTCGGGTCCAGGGGGCCCGCAGGCCGCAGCAGTGGGGTGGGGGAAACCCGAGGGAGAACACTGCGCTGCGCACCAGCGCGCAGGACCCCCTGGGCGCTGAAGACTTGGACCGGCGGAAGACCACTGACATAGGAGACATACCGTGGCTACGGCTGTGAGCACACCCAGGCGCGGGGGTACGGGAGGGCGTACGGCGGTCGCGGCGCGGGCGCGGGGCGTCGTCAAGGCGTACGGGGCGGGCGAGACCCGCGTCGTCGCGCTCGATCATGTGGACGTGGACATCGCCCGCGGGCAGTTCACGGCGATCATGGGCCCTTCCGGGTCCGGCAAGTCGACGCTGATGCACTGCCTCGCGGGGCTCGACACGGTGACGTCGGGGGAGATCCACCTCGACGACACGGAGATCACCCGGCTCAAGGACAAGCGCCTCACGCAGTTGCGCAGGGACCGCATCGGGTTCATCTTCCAGGCGTTCAACCTGCTGCCGACGCTGAACGCGATCGAGAACATCACACTGCCGATGGACATCGCGGGCCGCAAGCCCGACGAGGCGTGGCTGCGGCGGGTCGTGGAGACGGTGGGTCTCGCGGACCGGCTGAAGCACCGGCCGACGCAGCTGTCCGGCGGGCAGCAGCAGCGCGTCGCCGTGGCGCGTGCGCTGGCCGCCCGGCCGGAGATCATCTTCGGTGACGAGCCCACGGGCAACCTGGACTCGCGGGCGGGCGCCGAGGTGCTGGGCTTCCTGCGCACGTCGGTCGACGAGCTGGGCCAGACCATCGTGATGGTGACCCACGACCCGGTCGCCGCCTCGTACGCGGACCGCGTGCTGTACCTCGCGGACGGCAGGATCGTCGACGAGATGTTCCGGCCGACCGCTGAGTCGGTGCTCGACCGCATGAAGCACTTCGAGGCGCGGGGGCGTACGTCGTGACGATCCTGAAGACGTCGCTGCGCAACTTCCTCGCGCACAAGGGGCGGATGGCGCTCTCGGCGGTCGCCGTGCTGCTGTCTGTGGCGTTCGTGTCGGGCACGCTCGTGTTCACCGACACGATGAACACCACGTTCGACAAGATCTTCGCGGTGACGGCGTCCGATGTGACGGTCGGCCCGAAGGACGCGCCGGCGGGCGAGTCGAAGCCGGAGACCGGCAAGCCGGACTCGCTGCCCGCGTCGGTACTCGAACGGGTCGGCGCGGTGCACGGTGTGGCGTCGGCCGAGGGCGGTGTGTCCAGCCAGAGCGTCACCGTCGTCGACGGCCACGACAAGAACGTCGGCGCGGCGAGCGGTGCGCCGACGATCGCCGGCAACTGGACCTCCACCGACGCCCGTTCGATGAAGGTGACGTCGGGCCACCGGCCCACACGCAGCGGCCAGGTGATGGTCGACGCGGACACCGCGAAGAAGCACCACCTGGCCATCGGCGACACACTGCGCACCATCACGGCCGGCGGTGACTTCTCCGCGCGGATCTCCGGCATCGCGACGTTCAAGGTGACGAATCCGGGCGCGGCCATCGTCACGTTCGACACCCGCAGCGCGCAGCGTGAACTCCTCGGCTCCACCGACCGGTTCACCAGCATCAACGTGACTGCCGCCAAGGGCGTCAGCGACGCGGCACTCAAGCGCGACGTCGCGAAGGCGCTCGCCGGCTCGGGCACGTACAAGATCCAGACGCAGAAGGAGGCGGCCGACGCGAACAAGAAGGACATCGGCTCCTTCCTCGACGTGATCAAGTACGCGATGCTCGGCTTCGCCGGGATCGCGTTCCTCGTCGGCATCTTCCTGATCGTCAACACGTTCTCGATGCTGGTCGCCCAGCGCACCCGCGAGATCGGGCTGATGCGTGCGCTCGGTTCGAGCCGCAAGCAGATCAACAGGTCGGTGCTGACGGAGGCCGTGCTGCTCGGTGTGGTGGGTTCCGTGGCGGGGGTCGCGGCGGGCGTCGGCCTCGCGGTGGTGCTGATGAAGGTGATGGGCGCGGCGGGCATGGACCTGTCGACGCAGGACCTCACCGTGACGTGGCGCACGCCGGTGGTGGGCCTGGTGCTCGGCATCGTGGTGACGGTCGTGGCCGCCTGGATCCCCGCGCGGCGCGGCGGGCGCATCTCGCCGATGGCGGCGCTGCGCGACGCCGGCACCCCTGCGGACGGGCGCGCCGGCCGGGTGCGCGGCGCCATCGGTCTCGTCCTCACACTGGTGGGCGGCCTGGCGCTGTACGCGTCGACGCAAGCGGACGGTGCCGGTGCGGCGTCCCCGTTCCTCGGCCTGGGCATCGTGGCGACGCTCATCGGGTTCGTGGTGATCGGCCCGCTGCTCGCGGGCGTGGTGGTGCGGCTGCTGAGCGCGGTGGTGCTGCGGGTGTTCGGCCCCGTCGGGCGGATGGCGGAGCGCAACGCGCTGCGCAACCCGCGGCGCACGGGGGCGACCGGCGCGGCGCTGATGATCGGGCTCGCGCTGGTGGCGTGCCTGTCCGTGGTGGGCTCCTCGATGGTCGCCTCGGCGACGGACCAGCTCGACAGGTCGGTCGGCGCCGACTTCATCGTCCAGTCGGACACGGGGCAGCCGATCGTGCCGCAGGCGCAGGCGGCGCTGGAGAAGGCGCCGTACCTGGACCACGTCACGCGGTACAAGTCGATGGACGCGACCGTCATCGCGCCCGGCGGCACGGTGAAGAAGCACGCGCCGCTGGTCGCCGCCGACCCGTCGTACGCGTCCGACCTGCGGCGCGACACGAAGCAGGGGTCGCTGGACGCCGCCTACGGCAAGAACGCGATGTCGGTGGGGGAGAAGTACGCGAAGGCCGCGCACGTGAAGGCCGGCGACACGCTGACCGTCGCGTTCGCCGGCGGCCGTACGGCGCACCTGAGGGTCGCGGCGGTCACCTCCGACGACGGCGTCATCGACTCGGGCGTGATGTACACGAACATCACGACGGCGCGCAGGTACGTGCCGGCGGACCGGATGCCCGGGAACATGATCATGTTCGCGGCGGCCAAGGACGGCAAGGAGAAGCAGGCGTACACGGCGCTCAAGCACTCCCTCAAGCCGTACCCGCAGTACACGGTGCGTGACCAGACGGACTACAAGAAGACGCTGCGCGACCAGATCGGGCAGCTGCTGAACCTCGTGTACGGGCTGCTGGCGCTGGCGATCGTCGTCGCGGTGCTCGGCGTGGTGAACACGCTGGCACTGTCGGTGGTGGAGCGGACGCGCGAGATCGGCCTGATGCGCGCCATCGGCCTCTCCCGGCGCCAGCTGCGCCGCATGATCCGACTCGAGTCGGTGGTGATCGCCCTGTTCGGCGCGGCGGTCGGCCTGGGCCTGGGGATGGGCTGGGGCACGGCCGCCCAGAAGCTGCTGGCGCTGGAGGGACTCGACGTGCTGTCCATCCCGTGGCCCACGATCGCGGGCGTCTTCGTGGCGTCGGCGTTCGTCGGCCTGCTCGCGGCCCTGTTCCCGGCGTTCCGCGCCGGACGCATGAACGTCCTGAACGCGATCGCCACCGAGTAGCCCGTCACCGGGCAGCCATTACCGAGCAGCCCATTACCGGGCAGCCCAGCACCGGGCAGCCCGTCACCGAGCGGCCCAGCACCGTACAGCCCACCCCGGGGGAGCGCCGCCGCCCGACCAGCGGCGGCGCCGTGGGGACCACGGAGGGGCGCCCGCCCCCGGCCCGGACGCCACCAGGCGACCGGCCGGGGGCGGACGCGTGCGCCGTCGTCGTACCCTGGAACCCCCGGCCCGTGACACGTGTCGGGTCCTTCGTGTTGCCTGCCGGACGGAAGTTTTCATGAGCCTGCACGGTCTGCTGGACGCCGTTGGTCGCGACGCGGCGCTCGTGGAAGCGGTCAAGGCCGCCGCCGACGGGAACCGCCACCACGTCGACCTCGTCGGGCCGCCCGCCGCGCGCCCCTTCGCCGTGGCCGCGCTCGCGCGCGACGCGAAGCGGCCCGTGCTGGCCGTGACGGCCACCGGGCGCGAGGCGGAGGACCTGGCCGCCGCGCTCAGGTCGCTCGTCGACGAGCACACCGTCGTGGAGTACCCGTCGTGGGAGACGCTGCCGCACGAGCGGCTCTCGCCGCGCTCCGACACCGTGGGCCGCCGCCTCGCCGTGCTGCGGCGGCTCGCGCACCCCGCGCAGGACGACCCGGCCACCGGGCCCGTGTCCATCGTGGTCGCGCCCGTACGCTCCGTGCTGCAGCCGCAGGTCAAGGGGCTCGGCGACCTGGAGCCCGTGGCGCTGCGCACCGGGCAGAGCGCCGACCTGGGGGACGTGACGGAGGCGCTCGCGGCCGCCGCGTACTCGCGCGTCGAACTGGTCGAGAAGCGCGGCGAGTTCGCCGTGCGCGGCGGGATCCTCGACGTCTTCCCGCCCACCGAGGAGCACCCCTTGCGGGTGGAGTTCTGGGGCGACGACGTCGAGGAGATCCGCTACTTCAAGATCGCCGACCAGCGGTCCCTGGAAGTCGCCGAGCACGGCCTGTGGGCGCCGCCGTGCCGTGAGCTGCTGCTGACCGCGCAGGTGCGGGAGCGGGCCGCCGCCCTCGCCGAGGACCACCCCGAGCTGGGCGAGCTGCTCGGCAAGATCGCCGAGGGCATCGCCGTCGAGGGCATGGAGTCGCTCGCGCCCGTCCTCGTCGACGACATGGAGCTGCTGCTCGACGTGATGCCGACCGGCGCCATGACCGTGGTGTGCGACCCGGAGCGCGTGCGCACCAGGGCCGCGGACCTCGTCGCCACCAGCCAGGAGTTCCTCCAGGCGTCCTGGGCCGCCACCGCGATGGCGGCCGGCGCCGAGGACGAGGGTCCGGCGGGGACGGCCGCGCCCATCGACGTCGGCGCGGCCTCCCTGTGGTCCGTCGCCGACGTCCGCGAGCGGGCACGCGAGATCGGCATGATGTGGTGGTCCGTCTCCCCGTTCTCCCTGGACGCGGGCGACGGCGCCGACGACGGCGACGACACCCTCACCCTCGGCATGCACGCGCCCGAGACGTACCGCGGCGACACGGCGCGCGCACTCGCCGACACCAAGGGATGGATCGCCGACGGCTGGCGCACCGTCTACGTCACCGAGGGCCACGGCACCGCGTCCCGCACGGTCGAGGTGCTGCGCGGCGAGGGCATCGCCGCCCGCCTCGACACCCCCGAGCAGGGCGGGCTCACCGAGATCGCCCCGTCCGTCGTGCACGTGGCCTGCGGCTCGATCGACAACGGGCTCGTCGACCCGGCGCTGCGGCTCGCCGTCCTCACCGAGACCGACCTGTCGGGGCAGAAGGCCGCCGGCAAGGACGGCGCCCGGATGCCGACGCGCCGCCGCAAGACCATCGACCCGCTGACGCTTGAGGCCGGCGACTACATCGTCCACGAGCAGCACGGCGTGGGCCGCTACGTGGAGATGGTCCAGCGCACCGTGCAGGGCGCCACCCGCGAGTACCTGCTCGTGGAGTACGCACCCGCCAAGCGCGGCCAGCCCGGCGACCGGCTCTACATCCCCACCGACCAGCTCGAACAGGTCACCAAGTACGTCGGCGGCGAGGCCCCGACGCTGCACAGGCTCGGCGGCGCCGACTGGACGAAGACCAAGGCGCGTGCCAAGAAGGCCGTCAAGGAGATCGCCGCCGACCTGATCAAGCTGTACTCGGCGCGCATGGCGGCCCCGGGACACGCCTTCGGCACCGACACGCCCTGGCAGCGCGAGCTGGAGGACGCCTTCCCCTACGTCGAGACGCCCGACCAGCTCTCCACCATCGCCGAGGTCAAGGACGACATGGAGAAGACGGTCCCGATGGACCGGCTGATCTGCGGCGACGTCGGCTACGGCAAGACGGAGATCGCGGTGCGCGCCGCGTTCAAGGCCGTCCAGGACGGCAAGCAGGTCGCCGTCCTCGTCCCCACGACGCTGCTGGTGCAGCAGCACTTCGCGACGTTCAGCGAGCGCTACGGGCAGTTCCCCGTGTCCGTGAAGGCGCTGTCGCGCTTCCAGTCCGACACGGAGGCGAAGGCGACCCTGCAAGGGCTGCGCGAGGGCGCCGTCGACATCGTCATCGGCACGCACCGGCTGTTCTCGTCGGAGACGAAGTTCAAGGACCTCGGGCTCGTCATCGTCGACGAGGAGCAGCGCTTCGGCGTCGAGCACAAGGAGCAGCTGAAGAAGCTGCGCGCCAACGTGGACGTGCTGACGATGTCCGCGACGCCGATCCCGCGCACCCTGGAGATGGCCGTCACCGGCATCCGCGAGATGTCGACGATCACCACACCGCCCGAGGAGCGCCACCCCGTCCTGACGTTCGTCGGCCCGTACGAGAACAAGCAGATCGGCGCGGCGATCCGGCGCGAACTGCTGCGCGAGGGCCAGGTGTTCTACATCCACAACCGCGTCGAGTCGATCGACCGCGCGGCGGCCAAACTCCGCGAGATCGTGCCCGAGGCGCGCATTGCGACGGCACACGGCCAGATGTCGGAACAGGCCCTGGAGAAGGTCGTGGTGGACTTCTGGGAGAAGAAGTTCGACGTGCTGGTCTCCACGACGATCGTCGAGTCCGGCATCGACATCGCCAACGCGAACACCCTGATCGTGGAGCGCGGCGACAACTTCGGCCTCTCCCAACTCCACCAGCTGCGCGGCCGCGTGGGCCGCAGCCGCGAGCGCGGGTACGCGTATTTCCTCTACCCGCCGGAGAAGCCGCTCACGGAGACCGCGCACGAACGCCTCGCGACGATCGCACAGCACACCGAGATGGGCGCGGGCATGTACGTCGCGATGAAGGACCTGGAGATCCGCGGCGCGGGCAACCTGCTCGGCGGCGAGCAGTCGGGACACATCGCGGGCGTCGGCTTCGACCTGTACGTGCGGATGGTCGGCGAGGCCGTCGCCGACTACCGTGCGGCCGTGGACGGAGGTGTGCAGGAGGAGCCGCCGATCGAGGTCAAGATCGAGCTGCCCGTCGACGCGCACGTCCCGCACGACTACGCGCCCGGCGAGCGGCTGCGCCTTCAGGCGTACCGGGCGATCGCCTCGGCGTCCTCGGAGGAGGACATCAAGGCAGTGCGCGAGGAACTGGCCGACCGCTACGGCAAGTTGCCCGAGCCGGTGGAGAACCTCCTGCTCGTCGCCGGGCTGCGGATGCTGGCGCGCGCCTGCGGCGTGGGCGAGATCGTGCTCCAGGGCAGCAACATCCGCTTCGCCCCCGTGGAGTTGCGCGAGTCGCAGGAGCTGCGCCTCAAGCGGCTGCACCCGCGCACCGTCATCAAGGCACCCGCGAAGCAGATCCTGGTGCCGCGCCCGACGACCGGCAAGATCGGCGGCAAGCCGGTGGTGGGCCGCGAACTGCTCTCCTGGACGGGCGAGTTCCTGGCGACGATCCTGGGCTCGTAAGGTGGAACGACCGCGCTGGTGTTCGCGTGCGGTCGCCCATGCCCGGGCGGGTAGCAGATACCCGTAGGGCCGGGCGGAGTGGGCGACGTGGGAGGGGCGGGGCGATGGCGCCACGACAGAACGTGCGCGTGCGGCGAGCGGTACCGGCCGTCGCGGTGGCGGCGGCGACGCTGCTGATCGGCGGATGCAGGGCCGACCTGGCGGGCGGCGGCGCCTCGGGCACACCGTCGCCCCCGCCGTCCGGCGCCACGGCACCGACGGGCGGCGCCGGTGGATCGGACGGTGACGGCGGATCGGCCGGCGACGGAGGCGACTTCGGCGTCAGTCCGATCGCCAACCCCGACGGCACGAAGCCGGGCCTCGCACCCCTCACGTCGGCCGCCGACCTCGCGATGGGCCGCCGCGTGATATCCCAGGTCACCACCAAGGGCCGCGGCCCGAAGACGGGCTACGACCGCGACGAGTTCGGCTACGCCTGGATGGACTCGGCGAACGGCGTACCGGACGCGCACAACGGCTGCGACACCCGCGACGACGTGCTGAAACGCGACGGCCATGACGTGCGGTACCGGTCGGGGTCCGACTGCGTGGTGACGTCGATGACGCTCAACGACCCGTACACGGCCAAGACGATCCACTGGCGCAAGACCAAGGCGACGGCCGTGCAGATCGACCACGTCATGCCGCTGTCGTACGACTGGCAGATGGGCGCCGCTCACTGGACGAAGGACAAGCGCGAGCAGATCGCCAACGACCCGCTGAACCTCATCCCCGTCGACGGGCCGTCCAACGGCTCGAAGAGCGATTCGGGCCCCGCGTCGTGGCTCCCGCCGAACAAGGCGATCCGCTGCTCGTACGCGGTGCGCTTCGCGCAGGTGTCGCTCAAGTACCGTCTGCCGGTGACGTCGGCGGACAAGTCCATGATGCTCAAGCAGTGCGGCGGCTGAGGGCGCGTCGCGCTTGACGCGTGAGCGCAAGGCCGCCGTCTACCGGGCGAATCACGACAAGTAACTCGCGGCGGCACGCTCGGGTGCCGCGCGGAGGTGACTGGTAGAACGTCGGGATGAAAGCAGCCGGAGCCCTTTCCACCACCGCCGTGCTCTGCGTGTGGCTCGTGTGGAACCTGGTGTGCCTCTACCGCATGGCGCGTGGTGTGCGCAGCGGGGCGTGGCGGCGTCCGATGTGGTGGACGCGCCTGTGCTCCGTCGCGCTCTTCGCGGGCCTCGCGTCGTGGATCTGGGGCGTGCTCAGCGAGGGCCTCGATACCCGGGAGGAGTGCGTCCTGCGTCACCACCAGCGCTACGACGATGCCTACCGGGCCGCGCACGAACAGCAGGCCAGGGGCCTCTTTCCGCTGCACGACAAGTGCAACGCGCAGTACGACCTGGTCCCCGCCTGGGTCAATCCGGCCATGGTGAGCTGTGCCGTCGTCGCGGTGGCCGCCATAGCCGTCCTTTTGGTTCGGCGCGGGTGCCGTCGCGTGGGGCGGTGACTTCACGGCGCCGAAGGAGTCGCACTTCGAGATCGCGCTCAAGCCGGGCCACCCGCGACTCAAGGGCGTCGCCCGCAAGATCCGCGGGTAAAAGAAGGCGCCGGGCAACGAGGGAGCGGGCGCGGTCGACGCGTTCGATCCGCGGCGCCGCAGGGCGGCGCGGGCCTTCGAGCGGCGGATGTCCTGAGGGACGTCTCGCGCCGGGCCGTCACGGTGAGGTGATGTCCAGGACGGCCGCGCCGTCGGCGACGCGGTCCACCGTCACGTCGACCGTCTCGCCGTCCGTCCGCATCACGCTGTGGCCGCCGGGTCCGCCCATCGACATGGTCGTCCGCGAGCCGCCGTGCGCCTCGCTCAGCAGGACGGTCGTGCCGGTGACGGACACGTGCAGGGTGCGGTGGCGCACCGGGACGTCCGCCGGGGCGTCCACCAGGATCTGGCACTCGCCGTCCGCGCAGGCGCGGTAGTCGCGGCCGTCCCGGGCGCGCGCGGCGGACGACGTGACCGGCGCGGACGACGTGACCGGCGCGGACGACGTGACTGGTGCGGACGACGTGACCGGCGTGGCGGTCGGTGTCCGCGTGGCCGGGGGCTTCGCGTCGTCCCGGGTGTGCGGCGCGGGGCCCGCGGAACAACCCGCGAGCGCGGCCGCCGCGAGGAGCGCGGCCGCGGCCGCCGGCACCCGCACGGACAACGGGACCGACGACCACGCTGACAACCGTGCTGGCATCGGGGTCTCCTCGGTGGGGTGGCGTCGGTGTGGGTGGCGTCGGTGGCGGCCTCGGTTACTTGCCGGAGGCTCCGGAGGCTCCGGACTCTAACGGCGCCGTGGCCGGGGGACGCGCGACGCGGGCCGGCTTCGCCCGAAAGGGCGGCGCGGGCGGCGGTACGTGCCCGCCGGCGTGCGCCCGGCCCGTACGCGCATGACCGGTGGGGCCGCCCCCTCCGCGGCCCCACCGGAGTCACCGTCCCGGACGCGCGGGGCGGGGCACGTCAGAACGGCAGGTCCCACTGCGTCTCGTTGTAGGACCAGCCGGGCGTGACCTGGACCGTCAGCGCCTTCGCGTCCGCCGGGGCGTCGAAGGCGAAGACCTGGGTGGCCTTCTTGCCCGGCAGCACCTGCCCGGTGAAGCCCTGGCCCGAGGTGTCGTCGTAGATCTCCGTGGCCTCGCGGCCGTCGGCGCCCGCCCGCGCGGCCACGGTGGCGAGCGTGGCGTCGTACTTCTTGCTGCCCTTGTTGGTGATCGTGACCGTCACCTTGTAGGCGTGGTTGCCGACCTTGTGCCCGGCCGCGTACGGGCCGGGGGAGTAGGCCTGCGGCTCGCCGACCGTGACGTTCAGGTCGTCGTCGTACACGGCGGTGTCGCCGGGCGCCAGCGCCTTGTCCTTGGCCTTGTCCTTCGGCTTGTCCTTCGTCCGGTCCTTGGACGCGGCACCCGCCTTGCCCGCGGCGCCCTTCGACGTGCCGGAGTGGCCGGGGGCCGGGCTCGCAGACGCCGAACTCCCGGACGCGGCCTTGTCGATGCTGTCGACCGCGTCGCCCACGGCGCGGAACGTGATGACCGCGCCGATGACGGCGACGATCATCGCGACGAGGCCGAGCACGGCGCCCGCGGTGGCCACGCCCTTGTTCGTCGCGCCTCCGCGCTTGGCCCTGCCGCGCCCCGCGAGGCCGAGGACGAGCGCGATCAGGCCGAGGACCCCGGCCAGCCAGAACAGCAGCGGGATGATGCCGCTGATCGCGCCCACGAGGCCGAGGATCAGCGCCGCGATGCCGAGACCGTTCCGCGCCTGTGCCTGTGCCGGTGCCTGTGCGTGTGGGTGCGGCTGCACCGGCGGCGCTGACGGTGCCGTGTGCGGGCCCGGCGCGTACTGCCCGTACGGGCCCTGCGGGTCCTGCGGGCCTTGCGTGTACTGAGACATGGGTCCCCCCTCCTCCTGGGACGGTGACGCCCCGTGTAGCGGTGGGTCAATGACAGCAGAGCCTGTGAACCGAGTCAACATGCAAATCCATGCGTGGTCGGTTTTCGTCTGTGAATGCCATGCTTACGACGTTCGCCTGTATGCTCTGCCCGACATCGGACTCGTCAGGGGAGGCAGCCCGTGCCGGAGAACGCGACTGAGGTCACGGCCGCCGGGATCGCCAGACTCGCCGGAGTGGGACGCGCCGCCGTCAGCAACTGGCGGCGCAGGCACGCCGACTTCCCGCAGCCCGTCGGCGGCACCGAGACCAGCCCCTCGTTCGCGCTCCGCGACGTCGAGGACTGGCTGCGCGCCCAGGGCAAGCTCGCCGAGGTGCCGCTGCGCGAGCGCGTGTGGCAGGAGCTGGCCGGCGATCCGGCGGGCGCGGCCGCCGCCCTCGTCCGAGTGGGCTGCGTGCTCGCTCTGGTGCGTGAGGCCCCCGCCGAGTGGCGCCGGCTCGCCGGGCGCGGCGACGGGGAGCTCGCGCGGCGCCTGCCCGCCGCGCTGGACGAGGTGCTCGCCCCGCGGCTGTCCGCCGACCACGCACACCCCGCGGTGCCCGTGGCGTCCGCCGGCCAACTCCTGCCGTCAGTGGGCCTGTTGCGCGGCGCGGCCGATCTGGCGGGCGAACTCGGCGCCCCGCGCGCCTTCGAGTTCCTGCTCGGCCGCTACCTCGACGCCAACCCACGGCAGTACACGCTCACACCGCCCGACACCGCGGGCCTCATGAGCGCGCTCGCCGGCGTCTGCGACGAGAACGCCACCGTCCTCGACCCGGCATCCGGCACCGGCTCCCTGCTCTGCGCCGTGGAGCGCTCCGGCGCCCTCTACGCGCAGGAGTCCGCGCCCGAACTCGCCGCGCTGACCGCGCTGCGCCTCGTGCTGTGCACCGACCCAGGCACCGCGCACATCGCCGTCGCGGCGGGCGACACGCTGCGCGCCGACGCCTTCCCGCGCCTCGCCGCCGACGCCGTGCTCTGCCACCCGCCGTTCAACGAGCGCAACTGGGGCCACGACGAGCTGGCCTACGACCCGCGCTGGGAGTACGGCTTCCCCGCGCGCACCGAGTCGGAGCTCGCGTGGGTCCAGCACGCGCTGGCCAGGCTGCGTCCCGGCGGCACCGCCGTGCTGCTCATGCCGCCCGCCGCCGCGTCCCGCCGCTCGGGCCGCCGCGTGCGGGCCGACCTGCTGCGCAGGGGCGCCCTGC
>NZ_JAGIQL010000162.1 GCF_017813245.1 Streptomyces montanisoli | reverse complement strand
CCCCCCCCCCCCCTCCCCCTCCCACACGCCGCCCTCCCCCACCCATCGCTGTCCGGCGCCCCGCCGCCCGCTCTCCCGACCCCCCGCCCCCCCCGCCCCCGCCACCTGCCGTGCCTGCGCCCGGCGACTCCGAGCCGGCCGACGACCCTGCGGCCGACGCGCCTCCGGCTCACGCGCCCGGGTCGGTCGACGCGCCCGCGGCAACTGAGGCGCTCGCGGCTCACGCGCCCGCGGCAACTGAGGTGCCTTCGGCCGACGCGCTCGCGGCAGCTGAGGTACCCGCGGCCGACGCGCCCGCGGCCGACGCGCCCGCGGCCGACGCGCCCGTCACCGTCGTGTTCAGTCATGGTTACTGCCTCAACCAGGACTCCTGGCACTTCCAGCGGGCCGCCCTGCGCGGTCGCGTCCGTACCGTCCACTGGGACCAGCGCAGCCACGGGCGCTCCGGGCGTGGCGTCGCGCAGCGCGGGTCCGAGCCGGAGCCCGTCACCATCGACCAGCTCGGGCGCGACCTGAAGGCCGTCATCGACGCGGCCGCCCCCGAGGGGCCGCTCGTGCTCGTCGGCCACTCCATGGGCGGCATGACGATCATGGCGCTCGCCGAGCAGTACCCCGACCTCATAAGGGAGCGAGTCGCCGCCGTCGCCCTCGTCGGCACGTCGAGCGGCAGACTCGGCGAGATCACGTACGGCCTGCCCGCCTTCGGCGTCAACGCCGCGCGCCGGGTGCTGCCCGGCGTGCTCAAGGCGCTCGGCTCGCAGGCCGGTCTCGTCGAGCGGGGCCGCAGGGCCACCGCTGACCTGTACGCGGGCGTGATCAAGCGCTACTCGTTCGGCTCCGATGACGTGGACCCGGCGATCGTCAGGTTCGCCGAGCGGATGATCGAGCACACGCCGATCGACGTCGTCGCCGAGTTCTACCCCGCGTTCGCCGACCACGACAAGGTGCGGGCGCTCGCCGTCTTCCTGCCCACGCCCGCGCTGATCCTGGCCGGCGAGGGTGACCTCATCACGCCCAGTTCGCACAGCGAGGCCATCGCGGAGGTCCTGCCCGACGCGGAGCTCGTCCTCGTGGAGCGCGCGGGCCATCTCGTGATGCTGGAGCACCCCGAAGCGGTCACGGAGCGGCTGACCGACCTGCTGGCGCGCGCGGGTGTGCCCGGCTTCGCGCCCGGCGCTTGCCCGTAACGTTGGCCCGTATGGAAGCACCGCGGAACAGTCCAGCACCCGACCCGGGCCACGCCCCCGCGCCCGGCCACGTCACGACGGCCGGGATCGCCGTCGACGCCCCGGAGCGCATGCGCGACCTCGGCAGGGAGCTCGCCGCCCTGCTGCGCCCCGGCGACCTGGTGATGCTCACGGGCGAGCTGGGCGCGGGCAAGACGACCCTGACGCGCGGCATCGGCGAGGGACTCGGCGTGCGCGGGGCCGTCACGTCGCCGACGTTCGTGATCGCGCGCGTCCACCCGTCGCTGTGCGGCGGCCCGGCGCTCGTGCACGTCGACGCGTACCGGCTGGACGGCGGCCTCGACGAGATGGAGGACCTGGACCTCGACGTGTCGCTGCCCGACTCCGTCGTGGTCGTGGAGTGGGGCGACGACAAGGTCGAGGAGCTGTCGGACGCGCGCCTGCACGTCGTCATCGAGCGTGCCACCGGGGACGCGAGCGGTACCACCGGCACCGCGCCCGAGGAGGACGAGCGGCGCCGCGTCACCCTCACGGGGTACGGGCAGCGCTGGACGGACGGGGCGCTCACCGCGCTGGGCGCGGCCTTCGCGTGACGCGCGGCCCTGGCAGTCCGCTGTGGCCGGGTCGCGCCCGTCCCGAACATCCCGACAAGTTGTCGGCACGATGTTGCGCGGCCCGCCGCCCGCGTGGTCACATGGAAAAGCACCAGGTGGTTAGGGCTACCTCACCACGCTTGCCCCCGGAGCCCAGGAGGCAGTCATGACGGCGTCCCAGCGCGAGCCACAACCACAGCAGCGGTCACAGCCGCGAACCCCGGAGCGGACCACGGCCCAGGCCAGGACCTCGGCCCAGGCCAGGACCCCGGCGGGTGCGCACGGCGCGGCCGAGCCGTCGGACGTGCCGATGAGCGACCTGCTGGCGTCGTGTGCCGCGGCGTCCGCCGTGTCGACGCCGCCGGCGGACGGCTCCGACGATCAGCCGGAGCCGCGGGGACCAAGGGCGAATTCCACAGGCGAGCGCGGCCGGGCCGTCGCGACGCGCTGAGCGCCGCGCTACCGCGGACGCGGCCTCACGGCCTCACGGGCGTCACGGCACCACGACGACCGTCGAGCCGAACGTCGCGAAGTTCCACAGCGCGTCCCCGTCGGCCGTCTTCATCCGCACGCCGCCGGTCTTCTTCGACGGGTCGGGGCTGGCCATCGAGCCGTTCTGCGCCGCGCTGAAGCCGATCACCGTGCCGTCCTCCTTCGCGAAGAGGACCACGTGCTCGATCGGCACGCCGTCGGAGCCGGTGATCTGGTCGGTCCTGCTGGTCACCGTGTAGGAGCCGGGCTTCGGGTCGACCGTGCTCGGCTGCACCGTGAACGTACGCGTCGCCTTGCCGTTCCTGGCCACCAGCCACACCCGCTGCGCCTTGAGCGCGTACACGACCCGCGCGCCGTCGCCGGAGTCCGTGGGCAGCGCGCGCGGGTCCTTGCGCGGCCGCTGGGGCCCCGAGGCGCCGTGGGACGCGGAGGGAGCGGGCGACGCGGCCGTGGCGGGGTGCGACGGCGCGTGAGCGGATGCCTGGACCGCGAGGAAGCCGACAGCGGCCAGGGCCGCGGCCGTGAGCCCGGCGACCCATCCGGAGCTGCTCCGTGACACCTGTCCTCAGCCACCTCTCGCGCTTTCGTACGCCTGTACGCCTGTACGCCTGTACCGGTCGTGTACTACCCGTCTCCGTGTTGACGCGGCCGACGGTAGCAGCAGCGTACGAGCGGACCGGGACGCCGCGAGCCCTGCCCCCGGGGCCGTAGGCTGTTCGCGTGCTTCTGCTTGCCGTCGATACCGCCACCCCCGCCGTGACCGTCGCCCTGCACGACGGCACGCGCGTCGTCGCCGAGGAGAGCGACGTCGACGCGCGCCGCCACGGCGAACTGCTGCTGCCCGCCGTCGACCGGGTGCTCGCCGCCGCAGGGGCCGGGTCCGGTGACGTCACGGACCTGGTCGTCGGCGTCGGGCCCGGCCCGTACACGGGGCTGCGCGTCGGCATCGTGACCGCGCTGACCTTCGGCTCCGCGCTCGGCGTGCCCGTGCGCGGGCTGTGCACGCTCGACGGGCTCGCGTACGCGGCCGGCCTCGACACCCCGTTCGCCGTCGCGACGGACGCGCGCCGCAAGGAGGTCTACTGGGCCCGGTACGCGGACGCGCGCCACCGCGTGGGCGAACCGGCCGTCGACCGGCCGGCGGACATCGCCGAGGCCGTCGCCGGCCTGCCTGTGGTGGGAGCGGGCGCGGCCCTGTACCCGGAGGCGTTCCCGGACGCCCGCGAGCCGCTCCACCAGTCGGCCGCCGCGCTCGCGGGACTGGCAGCCGAGCTGCTCGCGAACGGCGACGGCGGCAGCGAGGTCGGGGGCGAGGTCGGGGGCGAAGGCGGGGGCAGCCGGGCCAGGGGCGCGTTCCTGCCGCCCCGGCCGCTGTACCTGCGCCGCCCCGACGCGCAGGTGCCGAAGAACTACAAGGTGGTCACCCCGACGTGAGCCACGCAGCGAGCGATCCTGCGGCCGTCGTCCTGCGCGAGATGCGGTGGTGGGACATCGACGCCGTCCTCGAACTCGAGGACGAGCTGTTCCCCGAGGACGCCTGGTCGCCCGGCATGTTCTGGTCGGAGCTCGCGCACGCGCGCGGCCCGCACGCCACCCGCCGCTACGTCGTCGCCGACGAGGGCGGCAGGCTCGTCGGGTACGGCGGCCTCGCGGCGGTCGGCGAAGTGGCCGACGTGCAGACGATCGGCGTCACCCGCGACCACTGGGGCGGTGGCCTCGGCGCCCGGCTGCTGACGGAGCTGCTGCGGCACGCCACCGCGTTCGAGTCGAGCGAGGTGCTCCTCGAGGTGCGGGTGGACAACACGCGCGCCCAGAAGCTTTACGGGCGGTTCGGCTTCGAGCCGATCGGCTTCCGCAAGGGCTACTACCAGCCGGGGAACGTGGACGCGCTGGTGATGCGGCGCGACATGCGCGACATGAAGGAGGCCCTGCCGGGCGAGACCGGCCGGGGCCCGGGAGGAACGGACACTGATGGCTGACGAACCACTCGTCCTCGGCATCGAGACGTCCTGCGACGAGACGGGCGTCGGCATCGTGCGCGGCACGACGCTGCTGGCCGACGCGATCGCGTCCAGCGTCGACGAGCACGCGCGCTTCGGCGGCGTGGTGCCCGAGGTGGCGTCGCGCGCCCACCTGGAGGCGATGGTCCCGACGATCGAGCGCGCCCTCGCCACCGCCGGCATCAGCGCGCGCGACCTCGACGGCATCGCCGTGACGGCCGGTCCCGGCCTCGCCGGGGCGCTGCTCGTCGGGGTGTCGGCGGCCAAGGCGTACGCGTACGCGCTGGGCAAGCCGCTGTACGGCGTGAACCACCTGGCCTCGCACATCTGCGTCGACCAGCTCGAACACGGCCCCCTGCCGGAGCCGACGATGGCGCTCCTCGTCAGCGGCGGCCACTCGTCGCTGCTGCTCGCCCCCGACATCACCTCGGACGTGCGGCCGCTGGGCGCGACGATCGACGACGCGGCGGGCGAGGCGTTCGACAAGATCGCGCGCGTGCTGCACCTCGGCTTCCCGGGCGGTCCCGTCATCGACCGGCTGGCACGCGAGGGCGACCCGGCCGCGATCGCGTTCCCGCGCGGCCTCACGGGCCCGCGCGACGCGCCGTACGACTTCTCGTTCTCGGGCCTCAAGACGTCCGTGGCGCGCTGGATCGAGGCAAAGCGCAACGCGGGCGAGGACGTGCCGGTGCGCGATGTCGCCGCGTCGTTCCAGGAGGCCGTCGTGGACGTCCTGACGCGCAAGGCGGTACGCGCGTGCCGTGACGAGGGCGTGGACCACCTGATGATCGGCGGCGGCGTGGCGGCCAACTCGCGGCTGCGCGCCATGGCCGAGGAACGCTGCTCGCGCGCGGGCATCACCCTGCGGGTGCCGCGCCCGGGCCTGTGCACGGACAACGGCGCGATGGTCGCGGCGCTGGGCGCCGAGATGGTCGCACGCGGGCGCTCGGCGTCGGCGTGGGAGCTGTCCGCCGACAGCTCGCTCCCGGTCACGGATCCCCACGTACCGGCGCACGACGCGGTCCACGCCCACGCGCACGCCCATGCGGCGGGGGCGGCGCGCCGGTGACCGTCACGCTGATGTGGGAGGCGCGCGCGGCGGAGGGGCGCGGCGAGGAGCTCCTGGCCTGGGCGACGGGCCGGCGGCTGGCCGAGGAACCCCTGCGCCGCGAGACGTTCCGCGCGCCGCAGGACAGGGTCCTCGTCCTGACGTGGTGGCCGGGCACGTACACCACGCCGGTCCCGGAGCTCCCCGACCCACCGGGGGACCTCGTCACGCGCCCGGTCCACCGCTGGCGCTTCGAACCGGTGGACGCCGGGAACAACCGGCCGTAAGGGGTGGACGGGCGCCTAAGCGCCCACCGTCCCGTCGATGGCCTCCCGCAGCAGGTCGGCGTGCCCGTTGTGGCGCGCGTACTCGTGCATCATGTGCAGCATCACCATGCGCAGCGACACCTCCTCGCCCCACTTCTTGTGCACGCCGGTGACGTCCAGCGAGGCCGCCTCGCGTTCGATCCTGCGGGAGTGCCCGACCTCGGCCTCCCAGGCGGCGAACGCCTCGGCGCGGGTGGCCCCGGTCGCGTCGTAGGCAACCTGGTAGTCGCGGGTGTCCGACCAGACGAGCGGCAGGTCCTCGCCGCCGATCACCATGCGGAACCAGGTGCGCTCCACCTCGCACATGTGCCGCACGAGCCCGAGGAGCGACAGGGTGGACGGCGGCATCGAGCGCTGCCGCAGCTCGTCGTCGTCCAGTCCCTCCGTCTTCATGGCCAGCGTGGCCCGGTGGAAGTCGAGGAAGGCGCGCAGCATCTCGCGCTCGCCTCCGGTGGACGGGGGCTCCGGACGGCTGTCGACGGTCATGCCGGGCAGGGTATCCACAGGCCGGCGCCGTGTCCGCGCTGCCACATTCGCTATGGCATCCCTGCTGGTCAGTGGCGTACGCGGCGCTCTCGCGCGGCGAGTGACGCAGGAGGCCTCCTTTGTTGAAGCCGTTCCTACCCCGTACGTCCTATTCTGGAAGGGAACACGCATGCGCCATCAGGTGAAGGGGCGGCGGATGAACTGGTTTTGGTGGATATTCGTCTTCTTCATGGTGGGCGGGTTCAGCTGGATCGCGGACACCGGCCGCTCGGCGCTCAAGACCAGGCACGAGAGAAGGATGGAGCGCCTGAAGCTCGCCGAGGACGGGCGGCTCGCGATCGAGGAGTCCCACAAGCCGCCGGAAGCCGTCTGCGGCTGCACCCATCACCTGGCGAAGCACGACAAGACAGGCAAGTGCCACGAGGACGTGCGGTCCCCGGTCGAGTGGGACGCGGAGAAGAAGCCGTCGCGGTTCGAGCTGCGGCAGTGCAACTGCCAGCAGTACGTCGGGCCGCAACCGCTGTCGAAGATCTACGCCGACGAGCTCACGGACCTCGACAATCTGGACTGACCGGCGCCCCGCACGCTCAGGCGGGGCGCTCGGCCATGACGATCACACCCGGGCCGCTGCACTCCTCCGGAGGGAGCCGGAGCTCGGCAACCGGACGCAGCCCGGCCTGCTCGATCAGCCCCACGAGCTGTTCGGGCAGCCACTTGTGCGTCGTCCAGCGAACGGCGACGCCACCGTAGGCCTCGGTGCGCCGCAGGTCCCCGTCGCCGACGTGCGTCGCGGTGATGAAGTACCCGCCGGGCTTCAGGGCGCGCGCGAACGAGGCGAGGACCTGGGGCAGCACGTCGCGAGGCAGGTTGAACAGCGACCACCACCCGAGGATGCCCCCGCAGGACGCCTCCCGCGAGATCGAGCTCGGTGGCGGAAGCGACGCTGAAGCGGCACTGCGGATGAAGCCGGCGCGACGTTCTCGACCATGCGGGGCGAGAGATCGACGCCGGACACGTCGAGCCCGCGCTCGTCGAGGTAAGCGGTCACGGTCCCGGGCCCGCATCCGACATCGAGCACGGGCCCGAGCTTGCCGACGGAGTCGGCGAAGGCGTCGATGGCCGCCTTGAGCCACGGGTGGCCGCGGATGTCGCCGATGCCCGTCGTGAGCACCATCTCCGCGTAGTTGTCGGCGACCCGGTCATAGGACTCGCGAACGACGTCGAGATCGTCCGGCTGGTCAATGGGGTGTGCCCGCATCGTCCAACCGTAGGTTAGCGCTTGCTACTTGAGCAGGCGCCGACTCCGCTTCATGAGCTGCGCGCGGCGCTCGCGACGGTCTCCGCCATGAGGAGGAGCCAGCTGCCGAGGGTGTGCGGAGGCGGCGGGTCCATCTCCAGGCCGAGTTCCGCGGCGGCCACCGCGAGGCCGGCATCGTCCAGGGGCAGCGCGAGCAGCTCGTGGATCTCTCCCGCGAGGCGGGCGAGGAGACCATGATCGGTCGAATCCGTGTAGTCGGCCACGGCGTCCTCGTGCGCGGCGAACTCGTCCGGCATGTCCTGTGAGAACCAGCCGCCGAGGAACTGCGTGAGCTCGGGGAAGCGTGCCTGCCACTCCCAGTGTGTGGCGGGCACGGCGAGCGGCGGTGCCTGGCCTGCCTCGATGCTTTTCCTGATGCGGTCGGCGAGGGTGAGCAGCCAGCCCTGGATCTCGGCACCCGGTAGCCCGACGTTGGGCACGTCGTAGAACTCCCCGAGCTCCCGGCGGAGCCGCCCCGGCGGGTTGGCGGCGTACGTCCGCAGCTGCTGCTCCGCGACGCCGAGGGCCCAGGGCCTTGTGTGCCAGGTGTGGCGCAGGTAGGCGGTCAGCGCGTGCTCGTCGTGGCCGCGGTGGCCCATGAACGCCCTGACGACCTGGTCGAGTTCGCCGTAATGGCGGTCGTGCTCCAGCGGTTCGAGCGGCACGGCGCGGGCCTCTACAGGTAGAAGGGGAAGGAGGCTTGCACGGTGAATCCTGGCGGCGCGGCGGGATCCCGCCGCAGTACCACCCGTGCGGACCGCACGTCCACGGACTTTCGTCCGGCGAACATCATGGCCTGCAACAGCACCCGCCCGACGGGCTCGTCCCTTGACGGCCAGGCGGCCTCGATGGTGAGCCGTTGCCGGGCGCATTGCGCGAGCCACCGGTGGATGACCTGCTCGTTCCGCCTCACCACCTGCTGCGTCGCCCACTGGGCGGTCTCGCGGTCTGGGTAGGTCGCGGAACGGGTTCGCATAGGCGATTGCTACCACATATGGCCAGCGGCGACGGAAGTGACCCCGACCTTGTCCAAGCGCCATCAGTCCGCGTTGAAACCCCAGAAGACGCCCACTTCGGTGTCTGACACTGCGATGAGGCCGATTTCCATGATGTAGTTCGAGAAACTGTGACCGGCTTGAGCGGACTGGCTGAAGTCCGGATTCATCGTTGATCGCGCATCCCCGGACGTGGTGAACATTTGAGCGTCCGGTCCGTACCTGGCAAGAATGAATCGCGCATCGACCAGAAGGAGATCCCTGTTCTTTCCGCTGTTGACAAAGTTCGAAACTCTGAACCATTGGTCAGTGATCAGAGTGAGCAATGACGTCGCGGCGTCAATGGTAATCGGATAGGTGTTCTCTGCGAGCTTTTCCGCGTCTGGGCTTTGGAAGGGGAACGAGGGGTTGCCGCTGGCCTCGTGGGCGCATGCACAGTCGTCGATGGTCCTCCAGCCGCGTGGATCCCGGACCTCCCTTCGCATTACCGCTACGGCATCCTGCTGCCAGTTCTGTTCCCGCCGCGGTCCCGTAGCTGCGATGCAGCAGTCGCATTCGTCTTCCACGCGGGAGAGTGCTTCCTCCCATTTCATTTGCTCCAAGTCCGATTCTCCTATTGCGGCATGGATGTGAGTACTACAAAGGGGGGATCCATGTCGGGGTCCCATCGCAAGACGGTGCTTACCTCATGTGTCGGCGTTTCCTGCGCGTTCATCCCGTGATTCCTGAAGCTCTGCTTGGTTATGCTGTACCCAGTAATTTCTCCACCTGGCACCACATCGACGACTGCTTTCGTGTTTTCCGCGTTTTGTGATCCCGACTGATGCTCGTCAATCCATTGCTTAATGACTGCCGAATTTTGGTCGATGTTTCCTTGGGTGAGCTTTTGAGCCTCCTCCAGTGTCGCGAATGAGCTGGATGCCGAGATTTTCGGGCTGCCCATGGGCCACGTCGGCGTTGGCTTGTGTGAGCCCTGATCCCGGAGTCGCTGTGCGAGCTGCCCTTCCGTTTTTCCGACGTGCTTGTCCAGAGTATGCGCGCCGTCCAAGCCTTCTTCGGACGCCAGGTCGATCGGGTAGTGGTGGTTCGCTGGGTCGTCGTCCGGAACGTGGTAGGAGTGCTCCTTCTTGAAGTCCGTCAGCGCACGGGCGCCGAAGCTTTCGGCCCTCGCTTCCTCCGCGGCGTAGGTCGGGGCGCTCAGAGAGGCCTCTTTCAGCGGTGGCAACAGCTTCTTCAAGTCGGCTGCCTGGGACCGCACGGCTTCCTCGTACTCGGACACCGCCGCGTCGATCGCGTCGCCGTCCACGTCGATGACGGCGCCACCTGAGGCGATGTTCGAGCCGATGCCGAGCAGGCTTTCGCCGGCGTTCCTCAGGTCCTGCAGCTTTGAGCCGGTGTGCAGATCCGGCATGGCGTCGTCAATGGCTTGTTCGAAGATCGTCCGCGCCTTGTCACGTACGGTCTTCGCCGAGTGCGCGAACGCGAACAAAGCGGAGTTGATCCCGGCGCAGGTGTCCGTCAGCACACTCAGGATCGGATGTGACGAGGAGCCCCCGGCGGTGTCGTGCCTCCAGACGCGGCCGGCCGTTCCGTCGGCCCACACCGGGGCCTTGCCCGTCCTCGGATCGAGAGGCATGACGGCGCTTCCCCGGCCCCACGCCGCGGTGCCCCAGATCGCGCTGCAGAACTCGCGCATGGCGCCGTACCACTCGCTGTCACTCTGGTCCGTGATGGTTTCCAGCAGACCCGTGAGCGTGGAGTCGGCCAGGCCGACCGTGATCGCGGGAAGGCTCCACGCCTCCGCCAGCGCGGAGAGTCCCTGATAGTCGGGCAGCGGCAGGATTGCTGCAAGGCTGTCGGCCCTGGTCAGGGCGTCGAGTGCGAGCTGCTCCACGGTATAACCGATGCCTGCCGCGCCCTCGTGGAGGATCTGGAGGAGGCTCTGGGCGCCGTCCACGTCGTTCCACCGGAGGTCGGTGACCGGCCCGAAGTGTGGGGCCTTGTCGATCACGGTGGGGAGGGCATGGGGTGAGGCGTGGGGGCTGCCGGTGGGGTTGCTGGCCGCATCGGCGGTCACGTAGTGGTTCGCCGTCGCGGTGAAGCCGACGGCCGCGCCGCCGATGCTGACGATCGTCTTGCCCCACGTCTCGACGAATGCCTCGGCCACCTGCTTGTAGACGGAGGCGAAATGCTGCGCTGCCGTGCCGTACCCGCCGCAGTCGGGGTGGGAGCCCAGCGAGTCGAGGAGGCTTCGCACCGCCGCGTTCATCGGGTCCTGCCGGCTCGCTATCTGCCCGCTCACGCCGTAGAGCTGCGAAGGCGTGACGTCGACCGTGCCGCCGGCCGGCGTGGTCATCAGGCGGCTCCCCAGCCGCGCAGCACGGCAGCGTGCGCCGCCGCGTAATTGGCGTGGCCCGAGACGGCGACCTGGTGCAGCCACCGCTGGGTGGCCCGCATGTCCTGCACGAGGGCGTCCCACTCGTCGAGTTCGTCGACGCACGCGCTGCGTGCCTCGCCCTTCCAGGCGCGGACCACCGCCGCGGTGCGTCCGTAGAGCGCTTCGAGCTCCTCATCGAGTTCACTCAGAATGGATTCCAGCTCCCCTGCGACGTGCTGGAGGCCGGGAAGCGACACGTGTATGCGGTCCTGGTCGGCGGCCACGGCGTCAGACGTCCAGCACGCGGCTGTGCGGTGTGGAGGTGGCCGGGGCCGTGAGTGCTTCGGCTGCTGCTCGTACCTCCGCCTCGGTCACCGCGGAGTCCTCCCGCCGCATGCGGGCCAGGGTGTCCAGTTCCTGCTCGGTGAAGCCGTTCGCGCTGAGCCTGACGGCCTCCTCGATGACCCGGAGCTTGCCTCTCAGGCGCACCACGTCCTCGGCGACGCGCTGTTGCCTGGCGCCGAAGCCGCTGCCCGCGTCGCTCGCCCAGTCCTTCCTGACGTTGTCGAGCACGGACGCCATGCGTCTCACCTGCTTGTCGAGGTGATCGCGCATGGCGCCCAGGTCGTCCGCCAGGCCTGTCAGGCCGTCCGACGAGACGTCCAGGCCCGGTGTGTTCGTCACGTTCCCCCCTCGGCCAAGGCGCGGGCCGCGTCGGCCGCTCCAACGACCCTACTTGGGGGCGGGATTGCCAAGGAGCATGCTCGGGGCGCCTGCCACGCGGGTGAGGAAGACCGTGGTCTCGTTCTTCCCCTTGAGTTTCAGCTTCCTGCGGAACTCCTCCGGCTCCACCGCCGAGCCGCGCTTCTTCACCGTGAGGATCCCCACCTCGCGTTCGCGCAGCAGCGCCTTGAGGCGTTTGAGGTTGAAGGGGAGGACGTCGGTGATCTCGTACGCCGTCGTGAACGGGGTGCGGTGGAGGGTGTCGGACGTGACGTACGCGATCGTCTCGTCGAGCAGGCCCGCGTCCGGGAGGGCGGTCGTCGCCTCGGCGATGAGGTGGGCGCGGATGACCGCGCCGTCCGGTTCGTAGAGGTAGCGGCCCGGCGGGCGCACCGCGGGGTCGGGGAGGCCGGCCGCGGTGACCTCGGCGCCCTCGGGGAGGAGGGTGGCCGTGCGGGCGGGGGGCAGGCCCGGGGCGTGCCAGAGCACCGCCTCCTTCACGTCGCCGCCGTGGGAGACCCACTCCGCCGCGAAGTCGTCCGGCACCAGCTCGTGCGGGATGCCCGGTGCGATCTTGATCGCGCCGAGGCCCGTGCGCCGTACCGCGTCGATGGCCCACGACAGCGGCGGCGCGTACGCCTCGGGGTCGAAGACCCTGCCCGAGCCGCGCCGTCGCGCCGGGTCGACGAAGAGGGCTTGCGCGCCCGTCAGGTCGTACGTCGTGGCGTCCGCGCACACCACCTCGGCCGGCGGCCCCGCGGGCGCGAGCGCGCGCACGTTCGCGGCCGCGATCTCGGCCGTCATGGGGTCCTTGTCCACCGCCGTGACGGCGATCCCGGCGCGTGCCAGCTCGACCGCGTCGCCGCCGATGCCGCAGCACAGGTCCGTCACCCGCCGCACGCCCAGCGCGCGCAGCCGCGCGGCGCGGTGGGCTGCGACGGCTGACCTGGTCGCCTGTTCGACGCCGTTCGGCGTGAAGTACATGCGGTGCGCGTCCTCGGCGCCGAACTTCGCCACCGCGCGCTGCCGCAGCCGCGCCTGCCCGAGCGCGGCCGATACCAGGCCGGCGGGGTGGTCGCGGCGCAGGCGGGTGGCGAGGGCCAGTTCGTGCGACGGGTCGTGATCGCGCACCTGGGCGAGCAGGGCCTGGCCCTCCGGGGTGAGCAGCGGCGCGAGGCCGGGTGGTTCTTCGGTCACCGGCCCATTGTCGGCCAGGCGAGCTGTCGGCCAGGCGGGGGACCGCGTGCGCGGGGCGGCGGCGCCTGCGGGGCGGCGGCCGCACGCGCTGAGAGGATGCGGCGCCATGCGACTAGTACGACAAACAGAACAATTGATGAGGGATCGGGCCCGTCTGGGCCGGCGGACGCGTGCCGTCGCCGCCGCGCTCCTCGTCGCCGCCGTCGGCTCGGGGTGCGCCGCGGGCCACACGAAGGACGTCGGCGACGCGGGCAAGGCCGGGGCCCCGGGGGTCGCGGGCGCCGCCGGCGTCGCCGAGTCCCTGCCCTCGGCGGCCGGGGCAACCGGCTCGACCCCGTCCGCCTCCGCGTCGGGCGCGAGCCCGTCCGGCAGCGCCTCCGCCTCCGGTACCGCAACGCCTTCCGGCTCGGCCTCGCCCTCCGCGTCCGCGTCGAGCGCCTCGGCGTCGCCCTCCCGGTCCACCTCCGCGCCCACGTCCACATCCGCGTCCGCCTCGGACTCCGCGTCGCCCTCGCGCAGCCCCTCGCAGGCCGCGTCCAGCCCCGCGGGCCATCCCGCCG
>NZ_JAGIQL010000161.1 GCF_017813245.1 Streptomyces montanisoli | reverse complement strand
CCGCCCTCGTGGGCGCGCACCGTCGAGCCCTGCCAGTCGAGCCGGGGATGGGTGACGCCGCCCTTGCCCGCCGCGGTGGTGGGGGCCGCCGCCGTGACGTCGTGCCGCGTGGGGGTGTGCGGGGCCGGGGGAGCGGAGGCCGCGGCGGCCGGGGCGGAATCGACGGGGTCGGGGCGGCAAGCAAAGAAGCGGCCTTTCGTGAGGCGGGAGCGGTGAAGTGCACCCGGATGATCACGTGCAGGTGCATGTTCCACCCACGAGCGGCCCGAACCGGCGCACGACGGCGACCTCGACCGGAACGGGTGACGCTGACCGCTTCCCGCCGGGCAGCCGGCGGCAGGCCGGGCCCGAACCCGTCTGTCAGAGGACGCCGGTCAGACCCTCGATCGCCTTCTGGGCCCACTCCTGCGTGCCCGCTGCCGTACCGGCGACGACCCCGGTCGCGACCGGGGCCAGCACCCCCTTCAGCACGGCGAGCGCGCGGCGGAGCACCCCGCCCTGAGGCGCGTCCGGGCGGGCGATCGTCGCGAGCACCTCTCTGGCGGCAGACTCGGCGTCCTCCCGGTCCTGGCCCGCGAGGCCTGCCCGTGGCAGCTCCCTCAGCAGGTTGGTGACCAGGGCCGCCAGAGCCTCGAAGCCCGGGGCGACAGCGCCGTTGTTCTGCTGGTTCTGGCTGACCGTGCCGTTGTTCCAGGCGAACTGGGAGCCCGACACCCCGGCGTTGAACACCGGCCCGTCGTAATTGCTGATCTGCGGCGGCTCACTCTCCGGTTCGTTCTCCGGCTCGTTCTCCGGCTCGTTCTGCGACTCAATCACTCCTTGGCACCGTCCTCGCTCGTCCGCTGCTGGATGGCATTGACGTTGTTCCACGCCAACTGGGCGCCGTGCACCGCTTCGTTGAACACCGGGCCGGCGTAGTTGTTGATGATCGTCGTCGGACCTTCGGCCGGCGGTGCGACCAGCTTGGTGATCGGCAGCGACGTGCGGAGCGACACGAGGCTGACGAGGCCGTTGTGCTGAACGGCGACGCCCTGCGATCCGCTCACGGAACAGTTCGCGAGGCGCCCGCCGCACGTACCGTCGAAGTGGGCGCCCCCGGCCGCGCAGTCGGCGAACTCGCTGTCCACAACGTCCACACGGGCGGAGTGCGTCCCGTAGAGGCCGAACGCCTCCGAGCCGGTCACGGTGAGGTTCTTCGCGACGAGACGCGCCTTGCCGAACGCGATGACCCCGCCGGCGCTCACCGCCTTGACCCGGCAGTCGTCAACGAACAGCTGGGCCTCCTCGCCGACGCCGAAGCCCAGGGGCCCGCGCTCCGCCACCACGTCCCTGAGCGTCGCACGGGACTGGCCGATGGTCTCCACCGCGGACATGTCGAAGTCGAGGAAGACCGCGTCGGTGACGTCGGCCGTGGTGCCTCCGTTGCCCCGGGTTTCCAGGCCCACCGGGCAGCGCTCCACGCGGACGTGCTCGAACGTGGCGCCCGACTCGTCGTGGACCCGCAGCGCGACGCTCGTCAGGTCGGTGACCTCTACCTGTACGAAACGGCCCCTGGCGGCGTCGATGACCGCGATGCCGACGTTGCCCCCGAGGATGCGGCAGCCGCGCACCTCGGGCGCCCCGCCGTCGGTCGACAGCACCGCGACGTTCTTCGCGGCGTGGATCTCGCAGTCCTCGAACCGGCCGCGCCCCGAGGTCTGGACGTTGATCCCGGTGTCGCGGCACTCGGTGAGCACGCAGTCGCGCACCACCGGGTCGGCGCCGCTCGCCACCGCGATGCCGTGTTGGGCGCCGGTGACGCGCGTGCCGGCGACGGAGCCGCGGGACCGCTCGATGAACATGACCGCTTCGGCCTGCACGGCGTCGATCGCGCAGTCGGTGACGTCCAGTTCGGCCTGGGAGTCGGCCATGACGGCCGCCCTCCCGGTGTCGGTCAGCCGGCACCCGGCGACCCGGGCGCGCGCACCGCTGACCCGCACACCGTGGATCGCGCTGCCGCCGATCCAGCTGTCCTGGACGGAGACGTCGGCGCCCCTGATGGCGGCGACCGCGTTGTCGGTGGCGTCAGTGAACCTGCACCGCTCGACCAGCCCGCGGGACCCGTCGAACAGGACTCTGCCGTGCAGGACCAGGCTGTCCCGCAGGGTGACGGAGGTGTTCGGCCTGGCGTGCACGCTGACGCCGTTGTGCGCGCGGATGTCCGTGTGTTCGAGCGTGAGAGTGCCCGCATGGCACCCCACGACATCGGCGTCGCGGCCGATCAGCATGAGGCCGTGCACCCGCACGGCCCCGAAGGCGTCGAGCACGGCGCCCCCGGTCCGGCTCACCACCACGGACCCGGGATCGCCGAGCGCCACCAACTGGACGTCGCCCCGGACGGTGAGCGCCTCCTCGTAGAGGCCGGGCGCGATCTCGATCACCGCCGGCCTGCCCCGCCCGGCGGCAGCGGCGAGCGCGGACGTGATGTCGCGGTAGGCACGCCGGCCACCGCGCGGCGAGACGAAGTACCTGGCAGCCACTCACGCCCCCATCGGCGAGCCAACGAAGCCCCCGATGCTACCGGAGCCCCCGGCAGCGGCCCGCCCGCTCAGCAGCGCCCCCGCGGCAGCACCCCGTCGGACCCGCCATGCCCACCACGACGCACACCGCACATGCCGGAGCCCTCCCGCCCACTGGACGGAAGGGCCCCTGACCTGGTGTTTCCCTGTGCCCCCGGCAGGATTCGAACCTGCGACACCCGCTTTAGGAGAGCGGTGCTCTATCCCCTGAGCTACGAAGGCGCAGCTACAGCGTAGCGGATGTGAGGTGGTGGGGGCGCTTGGGTTGATCGCGCGGCTCAGTGCCTGGCCTTCACCCCCGACAGGCTCTCGCGGAGCCTCGCGATCCGGTGCGTCGCCGCGTCGAACGAGCTGCTCGTGATGGTGGAGTCGGCCAGCGCGTCCACCAGGCCGCTCACCGCGTCGCGCCCCTGGTTCACGTCGCGTGCCGAGCAGAGCAGCAGGTCCATTCCCGCCTGCGCGGCCAGCGCGGCCCGCTGGGCCGTCGTGTACGAGGAGCTGATCGCCTTCGCCTCCAGGGCGTCCGTCACCGTGACGCCCCTGAAGCCGAGCCGGCCACGCAGCTCGCGCTGGATGATCTTCGAGGACAGCCCCGCGGGGTTGTCGGCGTCCAGCGCCGGATAGACCGCCCAGGACAGCATCACGAGCCGCACGTGCGCGTCGAATGCCGCCGTGTACGGTGCCTCGTCCACGGATCGCAGTTCGGACAGCGACTGATGGAGCGTCACCGGGCCCAGGTCCGTGTTCTCGTCCGTGGCGGCGGCGCCGAGGCCGGGGAAGTGCTTGGCCGTCGCCGCGACGCCCGTCTTCTGCTGGGCCCTGACGAACGCGCCGCCCAGCGTGGCCACCTCGGCCGGGTCCGACGAGTAGGACCGCTGGAAGCGGTCCGCGAAGTCGCCAGGCTCCCGGAACACGTCGAGCACGGGGGACAGATTGACGTTCATCCCGACGCCCGCGAGGTTGCGCCCGGCGCCCGTGCCCGCGTCGGTGGCGGCGGCCTCCGGGTCGCTCGCCTCGCCGACCTGCTTCTCCGACAGCGTCGGCGCGCCCGGCAGGCGCCGTACCTTGCCGCCCTCCTGGTCCGTCATGAGCAGGAGCGGTGCCTTCACGGGGCTGCGGTCGTTGGCCGCGTTCAACTGCCCGATGACGGAGGCGATCTGGCCCTCGTCGGCGATGTTCTCACCGAAGAAGATCACGCCCGCCACCTCCCCGCCGCTGATCGCCGAGAGCAGGCTCCCCGGCGGCGTCAGGCCCGGGTACGAGTAGATCACCCGCTGCCCGGCGCGTTGCCTGGCCGTCAGCTTGGTGGCGGGCAGGGGCCTGGGCCTGGGGCCCGGGTTCTTGCCGCGGACGATGGGGGAGGTGGGGGAGGTTGCGGCCTGGGCGGCGCCCCCGCCGAGCGCCAGGGAGGCGACAGCCGCGCCCGCGGCGGCGAGCACGGTGCGGCGCGGAGTGGGTGGCTGGTTGGGGATGTCCATGGGTGCAGGGTGAAGGATTCCTTCACTCGATCACAAGAGTCTGAAAGTTATTTTCTGACGTGTCGCCGTCACACGCTGTGATATTCGCATGTGCGCAATGCCGCCATGCGCCATTGCAGCCCCGAAGTAGTTACGGCCAGTTGATAAGCCTATTGTTACTAAATATGGATGAGGATCTGTCCGTCTCGGCGGCGGACGACGCGGCCCAGGCCGCGGCAGCGCTGCGGCTCGCCGTCGCGCGCATCGCGAGGCGGCTGCGGCAGACACACGCCGTCGGCGACGTCACGCTCTCGGAGGTTTCCGTCCTGGCGAGGCTGAAACGGGACGGCGCCGATTCGCCGGGGTCGCTGGCCGAGCTCGAGCGTGTACGGCCGCAGGCGATGGCCACCACGCTCGCGGCGCTCGAGGAGCGCGGGCTCGTGCGGCGTGCGCAGCACGCGGCCGACGGGCGGCGTGCGGTCATGACCGTCACGGACGAAGGGCGGAAGGTGCTGATGAACCGGCGGTCCGAGTCGGTGCGGCGGCTGACCGACGTGCTCGGTCAGGAGTTCTCGCCCGAGGAGCGGCGCGCGCTCGTCGGCGTGCTGCCCCTGCTCGACCGGCTGGCGGAGCGGCTGTGAGCGGCGAGGGGGCATCCGGCGGAGGCCCGTCCGGCGGCGCCACGTCCGGCCGTGGCGCGAGCGCGGGCGGCGCCACGTCCGGCGGCGGCAAGAACCGGCCGCCGCGCCTTCCACGCGCGCGGCGCACGCGCGACTCGCCCGTCCCGGCCAACTACAAGTGGATCGCCCTCTCCAACACCACGCTCGGCGTGCTGATCGCCACGATGGACGCGTCCATCGTGATCATCTCGCTGCCGGCGATCTTCCGCGGCATCGGGCTCGACCCCCTCGCGCCCGGCAACATCGGCTACCTGCTCTGGATGATCCTCGGCTACCTCCTGGTCTCGGCCGTCCTGGTCGTCGTGCTGGGCAGGCTCGGCGACATGTTCGGCCGGGTCAAGATCTACAACCTGGGCTTCCTGATCTTCGCCTGCGCGTCCGTCGCGCTCTCGCTCGATCCCATGATGGGCGGTGGGGGCGCCCTCTGGCTGATCCTGTGGAGAATCGTTCAGGCATTCGGCGGCTCCATGCTCACCGCCAACTCGGCCGCCATCCTCACCGACGCGTTCCCGTCAAGGCAGCGCGGCATGGCCCTCGGCATCAACCAGATCACCGCGCTCGCGGGCCAGTTCCTCGGCCTGCTCGCGGGCGGGCTGCTCGCCGTCATCGACTGGCGCGCCGTGTTCTGGGTCAGCGTGCCGATCAGCGTCACCGGCACGATCTGGTCGTATCTGAGCCTGCGCGAGACGGCGACCGGCAGGCGCGGCAGGATCGACTGGTGGGGGAACCTCACCTTCGCCGCAGGCGCCGGGATCCTGCTGGCCGGCATCACGTACGGGATCCAGCCCTACGGCGGCGACGCCACCGGCTGGGGCAATCCGATGGTGCTGACCGGTCTCTTCGGCGGCGCCTTCCTCCTCGCGCTCTTCTGCTTCATCGAGACGCGCGTGAAGGACCCGATGTTCAAGCTCTCCCTCTTCCGCGTGCGGGCGTTCGCCGCGGGCAACCTCGCCGCCCTGCTGACCGCGATCGCGCGCGGCGGGCTGCAGTTCATGCTGATCATCTGGCTGCAGGGCATCTGGCTGCCGCTGCACGGCTACGACTTCGAGAACACGCCCCTGTGGGCCGGCATCTTCATGCTGCCGCTGACCTGCGGATTCCTCATCGCCGGGCCGATATCCGGCTACTTGTCCGACCGGTTCGGCGCCCGCTTCTTCTCCACGGCCGGCGTGCTCCTCGTCGGGGCGACCTTCCTCGGCCTGCTCACGCTGCCGGTGAACTTCAACTACTACCTCTTCGCGCTGCTGCTGCTGTTCAACGGCCTCGGCCAGGGCATGTTCTCGTCCCCCAACACCTCGTCGATCATGGGCAGCGTGCCGGCGGAGTACCGGGGCGTCGCCTCCGGCATGCGCTCCACCTTCCAGAACTCCGGTACCGCCCTGTCCATCGGCGTCTTCTTCTCGCTGATGGTCTCAGGACTCGCGTCCAAGCTGCCGGCCACGCTCAGCTCCGGCCTCCAGAGCCAGGGCGTCCCGGCCGGGACCGCGCACCAGGTCGCGTCGCTGCCCCCGGTCAGCACGCTGTTCGCGACCTTCCTCGGCAACAACCCGATCCAGCACCTGCTCGCGCCCACGGGCACGCTGCGGAAGCTGACCAGCGACCAGCAGCACACACTGACCGGGCACAGCTTCTTCCCCCAGCTGGTCTCGGGACCCTTCCACCACGGCCTCGTCATCGTGTTCAGCGTCGCCGCCGGCATGGCGTTCGTCTCCGCGATCGCCTCGGTGCTGCGCGGGCGCCACACGCGCGACGACGACCCGTCCACTCCCCGCGGGAACGAGAAAGGAAAGCCGGAATGGCGAAAAGCGCCCTCCTCGTAATGGACGTGCAGCAGGACATCGTGCGGCGGTACGCCGAGGACGACGGGTACCTGCCGCGGCTGCGCCGGGCCGTCGACGCCGCGCGCGCGTCGGACATTCCGGTGATCCACGTCGTCGTCGGGTTCCGCGTGGGACACCCCGAGATCAGCGCGCGCAACAAGTCGTTCGGCGCCATCGCGAGCGCCGTCCCCGCCGGCGAGCGCGCGGGGTTCGCCGCGGGTGACCCCGGCGCCTCGATCCACCCGGAGGTGGCGCCGGACGACGGCGGCATCGTCGTCACGAAGAAGAGGGTCAGCGCCTTCGCGGGCAGCGACCTCGACATGGTGCTGCGCGCGGGCGGGATCGACTCGCTCGTCCTGACGGGGATCGCGACCAGCGGCGTCGTTCTGTCGACGGTCCGCCAGGCCGCCGACCTCGACTTCCGTCTCACGGTGCTCGAGGACGGCTGCCTCGACGCGGACCCCGAGGTGCACCGCGTGCTGACCGGCAAGGTCTTCCCGCGCCAGGCCGAGGTCGTGACGATCGACGAGTGGATCGCGTCGATCGCGTCCGCCGCCGCGTAGGTCGGCACCGCGACGCGCCGGCCAGGGCTACGGGGCCGGACTGGGCTATGAGGCCGGACTGGGCTACGCGCCGGCCGGAGCTACGAGCGCGTCACGCGCACCGTGTACGCGCCACCCGCGTCCTTGGAGACCACGGAGATCGTGATGCCGGCGTCCTTGTCGGTGAAGGTCTGGCCCGGCTTGTACGTCGCGTCCGACAGCTGCGTCTCCACGTTCGGCAGCCGGGTGCAGCCCTCGCTGTGCTTCGTGCTGTCGGAGACCGCGATGGGGCCGCGCCCCGTGTCGACGGACGCGTCGACGTGGTAGATCAGCACGCCCGGCCGGCACACGGCGTCGTCGTTGCCCGCGTGTGTGCGTACCTCCACGGCGTACCCGGCGTTGTGCGAGACCGGGACGAAGATCAGCTTGCGGCCGCCGGACGTCTCGAGCGGCTTCAGTTCGCGCTCCATGGTTCCCGTGGACGAGGCGCAGCTGACCTGGTCGTCGTCGAGCCAGCCCAGCTTCCACTTGTGCCAGCCGAGCAGGTCGTTGTCGGCCCCCCAGTCCTCGGACATGATGTCCCAGTGCCCGACCGACCCGCCGCCGCGCGTGGTGTAGAGGTCGGGCAGGCCGAAGGTGTGCCCGTTCTCGTGCGGCAGCACCCGGTAGCCGGTGTGCTTGTACGAGCCCGAGCCGTCGTCCTGGCGGCTGTAGACGAAGGACGTGTTCGACAGGGGCACGCCGTCCGCGTGCGGGGCGTCCTTGTTGCCGGAGAACGTCACCGAAAGCACCGTGTCGAGCGCCGACGGGCCCGCGTTGGGCGTCACCAGGATGTTGATCAGGTCGTACTTGCTGAAGTCCACCTGCGGATCGGCGGTCGCGACGATGTCGTTCACGAGCCGGTGGTAGCCGGGCTCGTAGGGGGACCCGCGGTTGATCCCGTAGGCCTTGAACGGTTTCGGCATGCGCAGCCAGTGCGTGATGGGCGCTTCGGGGCGGTAGTCGAGACGGCCGTACGAGGCGGTCTTGAACCACTGGGTGGTCTGCGGGAAGAACTCGTGGAAGCGGTCCATCGCCGTGCCCTCGCCCGGCGCGTCCGGGAAGTCGATCATCAGGTTGAGCGCGTGGATCTCGCCGGTGGAGTGCGCGTACCCGGAGCTGGTGGGCACCCCTTCGGACAGCTGCACCGTGGTGGAACGGCCCGAGCTGATGCGGCACGGGCCGAGCACGGCGTCGCCGCGGGCGGATATGGAACCGGCCGAGGCGCGGCTGGCCACGGGCGTTCCGCTCGCGGTGGTCAGGCCGGCGAAGGCGAGTGCGGCGAGGCCGGCGAGTACGCCGACGCGGCGGTGACGGGTCAGGCGGTGCGCCCCGCGACGCCCGGCCGGACGGCTGCTGGAGGGGACGTGGTCGGGGACGTGTTCCCCGTTGGCTGTGCGCGGTCTACGTATCCGGCTCCTTCGCTGCATGCGGTCGCCCTTCGGGTCCGCGGCAGTCGGCCGTCCTGACTGCTCCCTGTTCGATCACCCTCGGCCCGTCGGCGTGTCGCCGCTCGTTGAGTACGCCGATCGTGGGCTTCTCGGCGATGTGATCCAGTTCACAATCAACTCGCGAAATAACTGGGGAGGTCTTCCCCGTTTGCACGAGTGTCCGCAGAAAGCGGGGAGGCGATCCCCGCTTACGGACCGAGTACAGAGAGTGATCACCCAGCGGTGGCCACGGACACCACGAACACCCGATTCCGGCGCGAGCGCCGGAACAGACGAGGAAGGCCGGCATGAAGACCGCGACCCGAACCAGCACGGAGACCGAGGCACGGCGCGTCACGCGTCCGCGCGCCGACGCTCTGCGCAACAGGGAGCGGATCGTGTCGGCTGCCCGCGAGATGTTCGTGGAGTACGGGCCCGAGGCCCCGCTCGACGAGATCGCCCGCCGGGCGAGCATCGGCAACGCCACGCTCTACCGGCACTTCCCCGACAGGTCCGCTCTGCTCGTGGAGGTCGTGCGCAGTGTGCTGTCGCGCGCGGCCGACGCGGCCGAACGGGTGGACGCGGAGGAACCGGACGCGTTCGTCGCGTTGTGCCGATTCGTGCACGAGGCGGCGGACGAGCGCATCGGCGCCCTGTGTCCCCTGCTGTCCGGGGCCTTCGACGCCCACCGGGCCGATCTGGACGCCGAGCGCACGCGCCTGGTCGGCACGATCGAGGAGATGATGGCACGCGCCCGGCAGGCCGGAAGGCTCAGGCCGGACGTGGGACACGGCGATCTGATGATGGCGCTCTCACAACTCAGCCGCCCGCTGCCCGGTACGGGCTGCACGGACATCGACCGGTACACCCACCGGCACCTGCAGCTCTTCCTGGACGGCCTCGAAGCTCCTGCCCGGTCCGCTCTGCCCGGCAGGTCCGCGACTCTGGAGGATCTGCGCCGCGCCACCCCCTGACGCGCCCTGACCCAGGCACACAGCGAACGAAAGACGCGAACCGAACCGGCCCGACCGGGGTCGTACCAGCTACTCCTGCCCTACGCGGGACTGCCCACCGCAGCCCCGCACGACCACCTCGGCACGCACGCCGCGGCGGACGGCCCGCAGCCGTCCAGGAGCCGTACGCGTACCGGGACCACGTCGCCCCGTGACCGGGGGCGGCGGCCCACACACCACACCTCTCGTAAGCGCGGCAGCGTCGCCAGTACTTACGTGCGCTCTCGCCCTTCCGCACCCTTAGGTGGATACCTCCATGTCAACAACCCTCGAAAGCGGGTCCTCGCGGTCCGCTTCCCCCGACCGGGGAGCGTCCAACCGCTGGAAAGCGCTCGTCTTCATCGCGCTCGCCCAGCTGATGGTCGTGCTGGACGCGACGATCGTGAACATCGCGCTTCCGCACGCCCAGGTGGACCTGCACATATCCGACGCGAACAAGCAGTGGGTCATCACGGCCTACGCGCTCGCCTTCGGCGGGCTGCTGCTGTTCGGCGGCCGCCTCGGCGACCTGCTTGGCCGCAAGCGCATGTTCGTCACCGGCCTCTTCGGCTTCGCCGCCGCCTCCGCGGTCGGCGGTGCCGCCGCCAACGAGGCGATGCTGCTCAGCTCTCGCGCCGCGCAGGGCATCTTCGGTGCCATGCTGGCGCCGGCCGCCCTCTCGCTGCTCGCGACGACCTTCATCGATCCGAAGGAGCGCGCCAAGGCGTTCGGCATCTTCGGCGCGATCGCCGGTGGCGGCGGCGCCGTCGGCCTGCTGCTCGGCGGCTTCCTCACCGAGTACCTGAACTGGCGCTGGACGTTCTTCGTGAACATCCCGTTCGCGATCATCGCCGCGCTCGGCGCGTTCTTCGTGATCAGGGAGCCCGCGGGCGGCCGCAACCGCAACCCGCTGGACATCCCGGGTGTCGTCCTGGCCACGCTCGGCCTCGTCTCGCTCGTCTACGGCTTCACCCGCGCCGAGTCCGACGGCTGGTCGGACACGATCACGATCGGCCTGTTCGTGGCGACAGTCGTCCTGCTGGCCGCGTTCGCGTTCGTCGAGTCGCGGGTCAAGGCCCCGCTGCTGCCCCTGCGGGTGGTGACGGACCGCAACCGCGCGGGCGTCTACTCCTCGCTCGGCCTCGCCATCATCGGCATGTTCGGCCTGTTCCTCTTCCTGACCTACTACCTCCAGGTCGTGCAGGGGTACTCCGCCGTCAAGACCGGCTTCGCGTTCCTGCCCATGGTCGCGGCCATGATCACCGGATCGACGCAGATCGGCGCGCGGCTGATGAACAGGGTGCCCGCACGCCTGCTGATGGGCCCGGGCTTCCTGCTCGGAGCGATCGGCATGCTGCTGCTGACGCGCCTGGAGGTCGGCTCCTCGTACGCGGGCGTCGTCCTGCCCGGCATGGTCCTGCTCGGCCTCGGCATGGGTACGGCCTTCATGCCGGCGATGTCCCTGGCCACGTACGGCATCGAGCCGCGTGACGCGGGCGTCGCATCCGCGATGGTCAACACGTCGCAGCAGGTCGGCGGCGCCATCGGCACGGCGCTGCTGAACACGATCGCGGCTTCCGCGACCGGCACCTACCTCGCCTCGCACCACGCGGCCGCGGCCGCCGGTGCCGCGGGCCAGAAGCTGGTCCAGGCACAGGGGCTCGTGCACGGGTACACCACCGCCATCTGGGTCGCCGTCGGCATCCTCGCCGCGGCCTCCGCGATCGCGCTGACCGCGATCAACGCGGGGCGCCCCGGTGCCGTGACGGTCGGCTCGTCCGACACGAAGAAGGCGGAGGGCGAGATCGAGGAGGAGGCAGCCCAGCTGCCGGTCTCGATGCACTGAGCCAGTACCGCGGAACCACGTATCCGCCTCACGACGCCGCCCCGGCACCGCACGCACGCGGTGCCGGGGCGGCGTCGTCATGCCCACGGCACTCACCGGAGGCTCGGTGTGTGGCGCTGGCGGCCGCCGCCGAGCGGCTTCTCGTACCAGGCGACGTCCCAGTACGTGCCGAACTTCCTGCCCACCTCCGCGTACGTCCCGACGTGGCGGAAGCCGAAGCGCGCGTGCAGCCGCGAGGACGCCTCGTTCGGCTGCGTGACGCCTGCGTACGCGCGGCGCAGGTCCTCGCCCGCGAGCGCGTCGAAGAGCGCCTCGTACAGCAGTGAGCCGATGCCGCGCCCCGTGGCGTCCCGCGAGCAGTACACGCTCACCTCGACGGACGTGGAGTACGCGGGTTTCGCCCGGAAAGGACTGCTCGTCGCATAACCGAGCACACGGGTGGACGGGACGTCCTGAGCAACCAAGAGGCGGTGCGGGCCGTCTTCAGGGTGGGAGCGCAGCCACTCCATGCGCCCTTCGGGGGTGAACGGAACGGTGTCGAAGGTGATGGCCGTCTCACGCACGTAGTGGTTGTAGATGTCCACGAGCGCCGCCACATCGGCCTCCACCCCCGGCCTGACGTGCATTTCTGGCGATGCGGACGGCATGGGTCCCCTCCCCTGGGGTATGTGCGGCCGACAGGGTACTGCATGATCACGAAAATCGTGGAGGAGATGGGAATTCTGTCCGGATTCCAGGCGTTCTTACCGGTGGAAGCAGGGCACCCGAACGGGTGTCGCGTCCCACTCAGTCCAGCAAGGGAGCTCGCATGGCAACCCGTGCCGTCGCCCGTCGCACTGCCCCGCGCGGAACGACAGAGGCGAACAGTGTTCGCGCTACTGGCGGGGAGATCGCCGACCGCGACCTGGTCGGCATGTACCTCGACGAGATCGCGCGGACCCCGCTGCTCGACGCCGCAAGGGAGGTCGAGCTGTCCCAAACCATCGAGGCAGGAGTCTACGCCCGTCAGATCCTCGACGGCGAGGTGACGAGCGAGAGCGCCGGCGCGTCCCACGAGGAGCTCGAGGCACTGGTGGCCGAGGGCGAGCGCGCCAAGGACGTCTTCATCCGCTCCAACCTGCGCCTCGTGGTCGCCGTGGCCAGGCGCTACCCGCGCAGTGGCCTGCCGCTGCTCGACCTCATCCAGGAGGGCAACGCGGGCCTGGTGCGCGCGGTCGAGAAGTTCGACTACGCGAAGGGCTTCAAGTTCTCCACGTATGCCACGTGGTGGATCAGACAGGCCATCACGCGCTCCATCGCCGACCAGTCCCGTACGATCCGCCTGCCCGTCCACCTGGTCGAGGAGCTCGGCCGGATCCGCCGGGTGCAGCGCGAGTTCAACCGGGAGAACGGCAGGGATCCCGAGCCCGAAGAGGTGGCGGCGGAGCTGAGCTCCACCCCGGAGCGTGTCATCGACGTGCTGGACTGGGCGCGTGACCCGGTCAGCCTGAACATGTCCGTGGACGACGAGGGCGACACGCAGTTCGGCGACCTGCTGGAGGACACCTCGGCGGTCTCGCCCGAGCAGTCGGTCCTCACCCTCCTGCGCAGCGAGGAGCTGGACGACCTGATAGGCAGGCTCGACCAGCGCACGGCGTCCATCATCAAGATGCGGTACGGCATCGAGGACGGCCGCGAGCGCACGCTGACCGAGGTCGGCAAGGAGCACGGGCTCACGCGCGAGCGGATCCGCCAGATCGAGAAGCACGCTCTCCTCGAGCTGAAGAAGATGGCGAGGGACACGGGCTTCGACGCGGCGGCGTGACGTGCGCGCCCGATACCCGTAGGGTCGACCACACAACGGCGGTTCGCCGCTGTCCCAGAACGAGCCCCGGTGCCAACCCCCCCCAGGCGCCGGGGCTCTCTGCTGTGCTCATGCCGTCTGCGGGCCGCCGGTCTGTGTTTGCGGGGCCGCGCCGGGCGCGGCAACCGTGCCGGGCGCGGCCCCTGCCCCGGCCGCGGCGACGACTCCTGCCCCGGGC
>NZ_JAGIQL010000160.1 GCF_017813245.1 Streptomyces montanisoli | reverse complement strand
CAGCGCGCGACGCGCGGGGTCGCGCAGCCGCTCGACGCGCAGCACGTCGTGCGCCTTGAGCAGCCCCGCCGCCAGCGGCGTACGGCCCCCGGTGGGCAGCGACTCGAGCCGGGCGGCGGCCGCGTCGACGGACGAGGTGGGCGGCAGCGCGAGCGACGCGTCGCGGCCGCGGAAGGTGATGAGGCCGACCTTGTCGCGTCGCTGGTACGCGTCGAGCAGCAGCGACAGCACGGCGCCCTTCACGGCGCCCATCCGCCGGCGGGCCGCCATCGAGCCCGACGCGTCCACCAGGAACAGCACGAGGTTGCCCTCGCGGCCCTCGCGCGTCGCCTGCCGCAGGTCGTCGGCGCGCACCACGAGGCCGGGTCCCGAGCGGCCGCGTGCCCGCTGGTGGGGGGCGGCCGCCCGCACGGTCGCCGCGAGATGCAGCTTGGTCAGCGCCCCGCGGGGACGCCGCGACCCGGTGGTCCTGCCGTGTTCCGTGCGCGCACGCGACCTGCGTCCCGCCGCGCCCTCGCCGAGCCCGGGAACGGTGAGGACCTTCGCGCGAAACGGCTCCCCGGCACTGGCCGCGGGACGCTCAGGCGCCTGCGGGGAGCCCTGCGCCGGTACGCCGCCCTCGGACGGCCCGGAGCCGGACGACCCGGACGCGCCCGCGCCGTCGGACGCAGGGCCGTCGGGCGCCGGGCCACCACGGTCCTCGGGGCCGCGGCCGCCCGGCCCGCCGGGGCCGGGGTCCGGATCGTCGTCGGGGCCCTCGCCGCCGTCCCCGCCGTCCTGGCCGTCTTCGCCGTCCGGCTCTGCCGCGGAGTCCGCCAGGGCCTCGTCGAGCTTGTCCTCGTCGAGCCCGGGCGCGTCAAAGGGGTTGCGGCGCCTGCGATGCGGGAGGGCGAGCAGCGCGGCCTGCCGCACGTCGTCCGCGGTCACGCTGGTGCGTCCCGCCCACGCGGCGAGCGCCGTCGCGGTGCGTGCCATGACGATGTCGGCACGCATGCCGTCGACCTCGAAGGCCGCGCAGGTGGCCGCGATCCGGTGCAGGACACCGTCGTCGAGCGTGACCTCGGGCAGCAGCGCGCGGGCCGCGGCGATGCGGTCCCGCAGGGCGCCCTCCCGGTCCTCCCAGTGCGCGGCGAACGCCTCGGGGTCGTCGTCGTACGCCAGGCGGCGCCGCACCACCTCGACGCGGCTGCCGGGCTCGCGCGAGGCGGCGACCTCCACCGTCAGGCCGAACCGGTCGAGCAACTGCGGGCGCAGCTCGCCCTCCTCCGGGTTCATGGTGCCGACGAGCAGGAACCGTGACGCGTGCCGCACCGACACGCCCTCGCGCTCGACGTACGAGGCGCCCATCGCGGCCGCGTCGAGCAGCAGGTCGACCAGGTGGTCGTGGAGGAGGTTGACCTCGTCGACGTAGAGCACACCGCGGTGCGCCTCGGCGAGCAGCCCCGGCTCGAACGCCTTCACGCCCTCCGCGAGCGCCCGCTCGATGTCGAGCGCGCCGACGAGCCGGTCCTCGGAGGCGCCGACCGGCAGCTCCACCATGCGCGAGGGCCGGTGCACGGTGGGCTCGTTGCCGTGCGGCCCGTCGGGACACAGCGGGTCGGGCGCGGCGGGGTCGCAGGAGAACCTGCACCCGGCGACGACGCCGACCTGCGGCAGCAGCGCGGAAAGGGCCCGCACGGCGGTCGACTTGGCGGTCCCCTTCTCACCGCGCACCAGCACCCCGCCGACGGCGGGGCTGACGGCGTTCAGCAGCAGGGCGAGCCTGAGGTCGTCCATGCCGACCACGGCGGTGAAGGGATACGGGGTGGTCATGAATCTCCTTGACGACGCGAGCCGTTCGGAACGTGGACGTGAACGCGGGGGCGGGGCGGGGCGAACGAGCGCGCGTGCGCGACCCGCGGCGGTGCTCACGGTGCTCCCGGGGGGATGAACGGGAGTCCGGGTGGTGGGCCCGTCTCGATCAGCCGCAGCAGCGCCGCCGTGTCCGCGTGTTCCTCCACCAGGTCGGCGAGCCGGTCCAGTTGGGCCTCACGCACCGCGCCGAACTCGGTGTCCGGCACCGCCACGAAGCGGCGGCCGCTCTCGCGCGCCACCTCTGTCAGGTACGCGCGCCGGAACGCGTCGTTCTCCAGCACCCCGTGCCAGTGCGTGCCACGGACCGCGCCCACCGCGCAGCCGTCCGGGTCCTGACCGGCGGTGCCGGCGTACGTGACGAACGGCTCGCCGCCCTCGACCGAAGCCACCCCGTGGTGGATCTCGTACCCCTCGACGCGCTCGCCCAGTGCCGTCCCCACCGGCCGTGCCAGCGTCTTCTCCGCCGCGAAGCGCACGCGGACGGGCAGCAGGCCGAGGCCGGGCACGGTTCCCGCCCGCGACTCGACGTCGTCCTCGATCCGCTCGCCCAGCACCTGGTAGCCGCCGCAGATGCCGAGGACCGGCAGCCCCAGCGCCGCCCGCCGTGCCAGCTCGGACGCGAAGCCGCGCTCGCGCAGCCACGCCAGCGCCCGCACCGTCCCCCTGGTGCCGGGCACCACCAGGAGGTCCGCGTCGGCGGCGTCGTCCGCGCGTTCCACGAACCGCACCCGCACGCCCGGTTCGGCCGACAGCGCGTCCACGTCAGTGAAGTTCGACATCAGCGGCACCGCGCACACCGCGACGCGCAGCACCTCCTCGCCCACCGGGGGCAGCACGGGCCGCGCGGCGCGTGCCCCGAGGCCGCCGTCCTCCTCGTCGATGCCGAGGCCCTCCCGCCACGGCAGCACCCCGTACGCCGGACGCCCCGTCAGGCCGCGCAGCATGTCGAGACCGGGCGTCAGCAGGGACACGTCGCCCCTGAACTTGTTCACCAGATACCCGGCGACCAGCTCCTGGTCCTCCCGGGAAAGCAGCGCCGTCGTGCCGAAGAACGACGCGAAGACCCCGCCGCGGTCGATGTCGCCGACCACCACCACCGGCAGCCGGGCGGCCCGCGCGACCCCCATGTTGACGATGTCCGTGCGGCGCAGGTTGATCTCGGCCGGGCTGCCCGCCCCCTCGCAGATCACCGCGTCGTACCGGGAGCGCAGCTCGTCCAGGCAGTCGAGGACCGTGCCGAGCAGCGTCTCCTGGCGGCCGCCGTGGTAGCCGCGCGCGCTCAGCTCGCCCACCGGCCTGCCCATCAGCACCACCTGGCTGCTGCTGTCGCCACCCGGCTTCAGCAGCACGGGGTTCATCAGCGCGCTCGGCTCGATCCCGGCCGCGCTCGCCTGCATGGCCTGCGCCCGGCCGATCTCCGCGCCCTCGCGCGTCACGAACGAGTTCAGCGACATGTTCTGGCCCTTGAACGGCGCCACCTTCATGCCCTGACGCACCAGCCAGCGCAGAATGCCCGCGGTGACCACGCTCTTGCCCGCGTCCGACGTCGTCCCCGCCACCAGCAGGCCACCGCCCCGCGCCCGACCGCCGCTCACCGCCGTGCCTCCCCGCCCCGCGGTCCGCCCGCGGATCCCCGTATGGCCCCCCTCGCGAACCGGCCCGCCACACACGCGGCGAACGCGAGCCACGTCACCCGCCGCGACAGCCGCACCGCGCGCGCGATGTCCGCGACCTCCACCTCGGGCAGGCCGCCGCCGAGCACCGGCCGGTGCTCGACCCGCCCGCCGTACGCCAGCGTCCCGCCGAGCCGCACGCCGAGCGCCCCGGCGAACGACGCCTCCACGGGGCCCGCGTTGGGGCTCGGGTGGCGGTGCGCGTCGGCGCGCACGACGTCCAGCGCCCTGCGCGGCGCGCCGCCGGCGAGGACGGCGAGCGCGGCCGTCAGCCGTGCGCCGGGCCACCCGGCCACGTCGTCGAGGCGTGCGGAGGCCCAGCCGAACCGCAGGTGGCGCGGCGAGCGGTGGCCCACCATCGCGTCCAGCGTGTTCACGGCGCGGAACCCGGCGAGCCCTGGCACGCCCGCCACCGCGCCCCACACCAGGGCGCCGACCACGGCGTCCGACGTGTTCTCCGCGACCGACTCGACGACAGCGCGGGCCAGTTGCCGCGCGTCCAGGCCGTCCGGGTCGCGTCCGCACAGGTGCGGCAGGCGCGCCCGGGCCGCCTCGATGTCGCCCGCCGCCAGCGACGCCCCGATGAGCGAGGCCTCGCGCGCCAGGGACCTGCCGCCCACCACGGCCCACACGGAGGCGGCGGTGAGCACGAGGGACGCGCCGTCGCGGCCCCGCACCGCGCGGGCCGCGAGCGCCGCGCAGCCGACGGCCCCGCCGGCGCAGACCGCGGTGTACAGGGCGCCACGCGCCCGGTCGTCCCGCCACAGGCGCCGTTCCAGGGCGCCGGCGGCACGCCCGAAGGCGGCGACCGGGTGGCCGCGGCGGGGATCGCCGAACACGGCGTCCGCGAGAAGGCCGAGCCCGGCGGCGGCGCCGGACACGGAGATCGCCTTGACGGCCGCACCGCGGGCAGGCATGGGGCAGTGTCCTCACTCAGGGTCCGCGCCCCGGCTCGACGTGAACACGGCTGCGAGAGTTCCTGGCTCCCGGGGCGCCTGGTGGGCGCGCACCGGTGACAGTGGCGGGACCGCGCCGGATTCGCACCGGCTTCCTCTGCTGCTGCCGCGGTAATGGCCCCGGCAGTCCACCACGCACCACAACGCCCGTCAACTCCCCTTTGACCTGCGGTGGGGGAGTGTGCGAAGGGACACACGGGGCCCGGGGCGTGGACCGGGCGACGGTCGGGCGCCGGTCAGGCGACGATCAGGTAGATCCCGTAGCCGACGGCCGCCGCGCACAGGGCGAAGCAGGCGTACGACGCCGAACTGACGAGCGCCGAGCCCTGCTTGGCGAGGCCGACGGTGCCGAGGGCGAACAGGCCGACGAGGCCGACGGTGGCCAGGAGACTGACGCCGAAGACGGCGCCGACGGAGGCCCAGTCGATGTTCATGCGTGGGTGTCCTTGTTCGTGCCGCGACGTGCTCCGCGGCTGTGGCTGGTGTGCTCGCAGTGACTGCCGTGACTGCCGTGACTGCCGTGACTGCCGTGGCGGCCGTGGATGCTGGGATCACGGTGACCGCGGTGACCGCCGTGACGCCTGCCGGCGCCGGCGCCCGCCGCCGTCACGCCGCGGCCGAACGCTGCGCGGTGGCGGCCGCCGGGGGCGGCCCCGGGATGGTTGCGGCGAGGTCGCCCGCCTGCTCCTGGCCGGTGAGTGCGGCGGGCCGCGTGGCGGGGGCCGCGACGCTCTGCGCGGTGACCGGCTCGCGGCGCGCCGCCAGCCAGATCGCACCGGACGCCGCCACCAGCACGACGCCGACCGCCACGACGCCCCACGTGCCGCGGCCGGCGACGAACTCGGCGCCCGCCGAGACGAGGGCGGCGGCCGGCAGCGTCAGGCACCACGCGACGGCCATGCGCGTCGCGGTCGACCAGCGCACGGAGCCGCCCTTGCGGCCGAGGCCCGCGCCCATCACCGCGCCCGAGCAGACCTGCGTCGTGGAGAGCGAGAACCCGAGGTGGGAGGAGGCGAGGATGGAGATCGCCGCGCTCGTCTGCGCCGCGAACCCCTGCTGCGGACGCAGGTCGGTGAGGCCCGTGCCCATCGTCTTGATGATGCGCCACCCGCCGATGTACGTGCCGAGCGCGATCGCGAGGCCCGAGCAGACGATGACCCACACGGGAGGGTTCGAACCGGGCGCGACCACGCCTCCGGTGACCAGCGCCAGCGTGATCACCCCCATCGTCTTCTGGGCGTCGTTGGTGCCGTGCGCGAGGGAGACAAGCGCCGCGGACGCGATCTGCCCCGCGCGGTAGCCCTTCGCGGTGGCCTCGTCGTCGGCGTGCTTGCCGAGGCGGAAGGTGATGCGGGCGGCGATCAGCGCCGCGAGCCCCGCCACCAGCGGCGCGGCGACCGCGGGCAGCAGGACCTTCGTCACGAGGGTCCCGCCGTTGACGGCCGAGACCCCGGCGGACATGACGGCGGCGCCGATCAGGCCGCCGAACAGGGCGTGGGACGAGCTGGACGGCAGCCCGAGCAGCCAGGTGGCCAGATTCCAGAGGATCGCGCCGACCAGGGCGGCGAAGATGACCTGCGTATCGATGCCGTGCTCGTCGATGATCCCGCCGGAGATCGTCTTGGCGACCTCCACGGACAGGAAGGCACCGACGAGATTCAGTGCGGCGGACATCGCCACCGCGATCTTCGGGTTGAGCGCACCGGTCGAGATGGTCGTCGCCATCGCGTTGGCGGTGTCGTGGAAGCCGTTCGTGAAATCGAACACGAGGGCTGTCGCGATCACGACCGCGAGCAGCAGCGTCACATGCTCCATGGACCCAGGCAATCGTTCGACGTGGTGTGGGCAAGATGAACGTACGGAGTGAGGGTGAACGCAAGGTGAACTGGGCCGGTATTCGCGGTGCCGCTCCGCGCGCCGTGCACGCGCCCTCCCGCGGGAACCCTCCCCTGGCCCGGCGCGACTGGCACGATCTCCCCATGACAGAGATGGCAGACCGGCTCAGGGACGCGCTGGCCGAGCCGTGGCGCGACCTCGTCGCGACCGCGCGCAGGACAGCGGCCGAAGGACTCGTCGTGGGCACGTCGGGCAACGTGTCCGTCCGCGTGGACGACCTCGTGCTCGTCACGCCGAGCGGCGTCCCCTACGACCGCCTCACCCCGGACGACGCACTCGCCGTGCGACTCGACGGCCGGCGCGTGCTCGGCACCCTCGCGCCCACCAGCGAACTTCCCATGCACCTCGCGGTCTACCGCACGAGCGCCGCGCGTGCCGTCGTCCACACGCACGCCGTGCACGCCACCGCCGTCTCCACCCTCGTGCCCGAGCTGCCGCTCGTGCACTACATGACCGCCGCGCTCGGCGGACCCGTACGCGTCGCCCCCTACGAGACGTACGGCACCGACGCGCTCGCCGAGCGGATGGTCGAGGCGCTCGAAGGGCGCAGCGGCTGCCTCCTGCGCAACCACGGCGCCGTCACCCACGGCACCACCCTCGACCAGGCGTACGACCGGATGGCGCAACTGGAGTGGATGTGCAGGGTGTGGCTCACCGCGGCCTCCGTACCCGGCCACACGCCCTCGCTGCTGTCCGAGGACGAGATCGCCGCGGTCGGCCGGAAGCTGGCCGGGTACGGGCAGCGCCCCGCCGACGAGCAGCCGGGCGGCTGAACGAGCCCGCCGCCCGGACGCCCCCGCGGGCCCCCGGCCGGCCCGTCGCGGCAGACGCCCACTGGCGCGCGCGGCCCGGGCTGCGGACACTTGTCAGGTGCGCCCCGCTACAGCGACGGCAGCTGCCGTCACCACAGTGATCGGAGTCGGCGCGGCCGCGGCACTGGCCGCCGGCCGCTACGCGAGCGACGCGGCCCTCAAGGCGCATCCACGAAAACCCCTGCCGACGGACGCCAAGCTCACCGTCCACGCGGCGGGGGAGGACCGCGTCACCCTGACCCGCGGCCTCGCGTCGCTGCGGCCCGGCACCTACGGGCTCCAGGGGCCGGGCGTGCACGCGGCCGTCGGGCCCGTGCTCGAAGGAGCCGACCGCAGCGCCGACACCGTCGTGCGCCGCCTCGAACGCGTCAGCCAGGGCAGGCTCACGCCCGGCACGCGCGTGCGGCTCACCCCCGAGGTGTACGCGGGCGACCCGGGCAGCGCCCTCGGCCTCGACCACCGCGAGGTGCGCGTCCCCGGCGAACTGGGCGACGCGCCCGCCTGGTTCGTGCCCGGCGCCCGCGACACGTGGGCCATCTGCGTGCACGGCCTCGGCACCACGAGGAACCAGGCGATGAACGTCATGCCGTTCCTCACGCAGTGGCGCTTCCCCGTCCTCGCGCTCTCCTACCGCGGCGACGCGGACGCGCCCCGCCCCCGCGAGGGCCTCGGCCACCTCGGCGAGAGCGAGTGGCGCGACCTCGACGAGGCCATCGGCTTCGCGCTGCGCTCGGGTGCGCAGCGCGTCATCCTCCACGGCTGGTCGACCGGCGCGACCATGGCCCTTCGCTGCGTGGCGGACTCCTCGCGCAAACACAGGATCAGCGGGCTCATCCTCGACTCGCCCGTGCTGGACTGGCAGGCCACCCTCAGGGCGCTCGCCTCGGCCCACCGCACGCCCGCGCCCGTCCTGCCCCTCGCCGTACGCGCGGCCCAGGGCAGGACCGGGCTCGACGGCGAGCGCACGCCCGGCACGCTCTTCCCCCGCGACCTGCAGGTGCCCACCCTCCTCGTCCACGGTCCTGGCGACAGGATCGCGCCATGGGACGCGTCCCGGGCCGCCGCACGGGCGCGGCCGGACTTCGTCAGCCTGCACACCGTTCCGGACGCGCCGCACGCGGCCATGTGGAACGCCGGACCCGACGCGTACGAGGAGGCACTGCGCCGATTCATCACCCCCCTGATGTGAGCCGCCGCGAGCCGTGCGGGGCCTCGCGCGCCCGCACGAGGCGGAGCACAACGGACAAAGCCGTGCGAGACGCCCCGGCACATTCGGCCACCGGCCCGGACGACACGTTCCGTTTGGGCTTTCCGGCGGTCAGCGGGGAGACTGCCATCCGTGACGTCCCGAAAGCCTGATGAGCAATTGGCGCGCAACTCCAGACTCCGACTCGTACCGTCGCAGCCACTGGCCTCCGCACGACGGGCCGTGACGACCGGACGCAACCGCCAGGCACCGCGGCCCCCCGAGGGCACGCCGCCCCAGGCCGAGCTGGCCCGCCAGGCGAGGGCCGTACTCGCGGAGGCCGTGCGAATGGCCCGCTGGGCGGCCGCGGACGGCGACCCGGGAGCCGGGCCACTCGGGCCGCGCGCACTCGAACGCGCCGTCGCCGTGCTGGAGCTGACGCCCACGCAGGCGAGCACCGCGTGGGACCGCGCCAAACTCTCCGGGCTCGTCGAACTCCACGACGGAGTCGTGCGCCCCGGCTGGCGGCTGCACGCCTGGGACAGCGACGACAGCGCCGTCCTGCGCGGCTGGGTCGCGCTCTTCGACGCCTGGTCGCTCATCCACCCGGCACCGCGCGGCGTCGCGACCGGCACCGTCTCCGAGGTCATCGAGTCCGTACCCCAGGTGCTCTCCCTCCTCCAGCTCTCGGCCGGCCCCGTTACCGAGCCCGCCCTGCTGGACCTGCTGCGCCAGCGCGTCGCCGAACTCCACGAGGAGCGCTGCGAGGTCACCTACGATCCCGCCGCGCCCGGCGACCCCGACGCCGTGGCCGTCACCCCGCCCGCGGACACCCCGCGCACCGCCGTGCCCGCCGCATCCCTCGCCCCGCTGCTGCGCTGGGCCCTGGAGGGGCTCGCGGCGGTCGGCGCGCTCACCCTCGGCCGCGAGCAGGCGACGCTCACCCCGCTCGGCAACTGGGCCGTCTGGGTCAAGCTCGAGCAGATCTGCGTCGCCGCCCAGAGCCCCGCGGGCAACATCGAGCAGTCCGCGCAGGACATGCTGCACGGCTGCGCCCGGCTGACCCCCGGGCCCGCGCGCGCCGAGTACCGCGCCTGGCTCGCCGCCCGCACCGTCTCCAGCGCGGTCGCCGAACTCCTCGCCGTCGCCCGGGGCGAGGACGCCCTGCTGCGCGGTCTCGCCTTCGAGGCGCTGCGCGTGGTCGGAGCGCCCGCCGAGCCCGTCGTGCGCTCCGCCGTCGACCACCCGCAGCTGCGGCCCTACGCCCTGATCTGGCTCGCCGAGTACGAGGGCGCGGACCCCGAGGACGCGCACGACGTGCTCACGCGCGAGGAGTCCACCTGGCTGTGGATCGACACCGCGGCCGCCGTCGCCGACCACGGTGACGGCGAACTCCTCGTGCGCCACCTCGACTCGGCCGTGCAGGGCAACGTGCCCGCCCTCATCGAGGAGGTGCGCGCCGTCGGCCACCCCAGGACGGTGCAGGTGCTCGTCGCGCTGGCCGCGGCCCACCCCGACCCCGCCCTCGCCAAGGCCGTACGGCGCGCCGCCTTCCAGGTGCACACCGGCGGGGCCTGACGGACCCGGCGACCCCCTTGTGTCCACCCGGCTGTGACCCGGCTCTCTCCGCCGGCCTCCGGCCGGCAGGCGCCCCCGGCACCCGGCGCTGACAACCGCCGCGTACGCGGCCTCCCACCAGGGCGGACGCCCCGGCCGCCGCCCCCGGTAGGCCGCTGCCGCCGGGGCGGCGGCGGCTTGCGCGGGCCCACCGCGCCGACCGGTAGAATGGCCGTATGGCATTTCTCCTTGTGCATTAGCGGCGTCGAAGTCCCTCCGCCTGCCCTTCCGCCGTCCTTCCCGCCCTGGAGTCTTACCGTGATCACCGCAACCGGTGTAGAGCTGCGCGCCGGAGCCCGCATCCTCGTCGAGTCCGCCACCTTCCGCATCGCCAAGGGCGACCGCATCGGCCTCGTCGGCCGCAACGGCGCCGGCAAGACCACCCTCACGAAGTGCCTGGCCGGCGAGGGCCAGCCCGCCTCCGGCTCCATCACCAGCAGCGGCGAGGTCGGCTACCTGCCGCAGGACCCGCGCACCGGCGACCTCGACGTGCTCGCCCGCGACCGCGTCCTGTCCGCGCGCGGCCTCGACACCGTCCTGAAGAAGATGCGCGAGAACGAGCAGCGGATGGCGAACGGCCAGGGCGCCACTCGCGAGAAGGCGATGAAGAAGTACGAGCGCCTGGAGACGGAGTTCCTGACCAAGGGCGGGTACGCCGCCGAGGCCGAGGCCGCCACCATCGCCGCCGCGCTCGGCCTGCCCGACCGGGTGCTCGGCCAGCCGCTGCACACCCTGTCCGGCGGCCAGCGCCGCCGCGTCGAGCTCGCCCGCATCCTCTTCTCCGACGCGGACACCCTGCTGCTCGACGAGCCGACGAACCACCTCGACGCCGACTCGATCGTGTGGCTGCGCGATTACCTCAAGACGTACCGCGGCGGCTTCGTCGTGATCTCCCACGACGTCGAACTGGTCGAGACGGTCGTCAACAAGGTCTTCTACCTGGACGCCAACCGCTCCAGGATCGACATCTACAACATGGGCTGGAAGCTGTACCAGCAGCAGCGCGAGGCCGACGAGAAGCGCCGCCACCGCGAGCGCGCCAACGCGGAGAAGAAGGCCGCCGCGCTCAACGCGCAGGCCGACAAGATGCGGGCCAAGGCCACCAAGACGGTCGCCGCGCAGAACATGGCACGCCGCGCCGAGCGCCTGCTCTCCGGCCTCGAGGACGTGCGCCAGGCGGACAAGGTCGCCAAGCTGCGCTTCCCCGACCCCGCGCCCTGCGGCAAGACGCCCCTGACGGCGGAGGCGCTGTCCAAGTCGTACGGCTCGCTGGAGATCTTCACCGACGTCGACCTCGCCGTCGACAAGGGCTCCCGCGTCGTCATCCTCGGCCTCAACGGCGCGGGCAAGACCACGCTGCTTCGGCTGCTCGCCGGCGTAGAGAAGCCCGACACCGGCGCCGTCACCCCGGGCCACGGCCTCAAGCTCGGCTACTACGCGCAGGAGCACGAGACCCTCGACCCGAACCGCACGGTCCTGGAGAACATGCGGTCCTCCGCGCCCGACCTCGACCTCGTCGACGTACGCAAGACGCTGGGATCCTTCCTGTTCTCGGGCGACGACGTCGACAAGCCGGCCGGGGTGCTCTCCGGCGGAGAGAAGACGCGCCTGGCGCTCGCGACGCTCGTCGTGTCGTCCGCCAACGTGCTGCTGCTCGACGAGCCCACCAACAACCTCGACCCGGCCAGCCGCGAGGAGATCCTCGGGGCGCTGCGCACGTACAAGGGCGCCGTCATCCTCGTCACCCACGACGAGGGCGCCGTCGACGCGCTGGAGCCCGAGCGGATCATCATGCTGCCCGACGGCATCGAGGACTTGTGGGGAGCCGACTACAAGGACCTGGTGGCGCTCGCCTGACGGCGGCGGCCCCGCCACGGGGAGCCACGGGATGGATCATCCGGCTCAGCGGTGATCCATCATCTGGGTGAGGCCGTCTACTACCCCGGCGTGCCTACGTGCCTGGGACACGTATCCCGCCCGACATCCGGGACACCTCCGCTCCACCCGTCGCTGACCAGGCATTTCGGGTCGGGTTATGGCGAACGCCGACCTCGATCAACTCTGGAACGGCCAATTCCGCTCGTGCTGGAATGTTGAAGTACGACAAAGTCCGTGGGGTGGACCTTGCCGAATGGGTGGCCAGGATCGCCGCTAGGGGTGATCATGAGAAGTCCAGAGCGCACTTCGCATGAGGAGGCACGGGTGGCCGAGACTCTGAAGAAGGGCAGCCGGGTGACCGGCGCCGCGCGCGACAAGCTCGCGGCAGACCTCAAGAAGAAATACGACTCCGGTGCGAGCATCCGGGCGCTGGCCGAGGAGACCGGCCGCTCCTACGGGTTCGTCCACCGGATGCTGAGCGAGTCCGGAGTGACCCTGCGGGGCCGCGGCGGAGCCACGCGCGGCAAGAAGGCCGCTACGGCCTGACCACCCCGGTCCGGCCGGTGACCCCTGGGCGGTCGCATGATCGCCCCGGTGGTTACTGTGCAGTCACTTAGCAGTGCTCGACCACTTGGCGGTGCTCGACGCTGTGGCGACTGCCCGGACCGGAGGCCCGCATGACCGCATCGGAATCGCTCGATCCCGTACCCGTAATCGACAAGGACGGCGTACGGCTCACCGTCGAGGAAGCCGTCGCCACGGTGACGCTGACCCTTCCGGCGAAGCGCAACGCACAGTCTCCCGCCCTGTGGCGGGCGTTGGCGGAGGCCGGGGCGTCACTGCCGGGCAGCGTCCGGGTGGTCGTGGTGCGCGGTGAGGGCATCTCCTTCTCCGCGGGACTCGACCGCCAGGCGTTCACCTCCGAAGGGTTCGAGGGCGAGCCCTCCTTTCCCGACCTGGCGCGCCTCGGCGACGCCGATCTGGACGCCACGATCGCCGGCTACCAGTCGGCGTTCACCTGGCTGCGCCAGAACGACGTCCTGTCGGTCGCCGCGGTCCAGGGCCACGCGATCGGTGCGGGCTTCCAGCTCGCCCTCGCCTGCGATCTGCGGGTCGCAGCCGACGACGCGCAGTTCGCCATGCGCGAGACCAGCCTGGGCATCGTCCCCGACCTCGCGGGCACGCACCCCCTGGTCAACCTCGTGGGCTACGCGCGCGCGCTCGAGATCTGCGTGACGGGCCGCTTCGTCCACGCCGACGAGGCCGAACGCATCGGTCTCGCCAACCTCACGGTGCCACGCGCGGAACTGGACGAGGCGGTGTCCGACCTGACGTCCGCGCTGCTGGCCGCACCGCGTGAGGCGGTCATCGAGACGAAGGCGCTGCTGAGGGGCGCGTCGACGCGCACGTACGCGGACCAGCGCGCCGCGGAACGGGCGGCCCAGGCGAGGCGCCTGCGCGACCTGGCGGGCCTCGGCGACTGACGCCATCGGCGCGGCGGCACGCGCGCGCCGCGCGC